>NZ_JAGWCU010000004.1:0-192372 GCF_020657755.1 Clostridioides sp. ZZV15-6388
AATTTTTTTAAGATACATATGCTTTATTTCTTTTGCCCAAATTTCCTCAATATTAAAGTTTAAGATATTAATTAAAAAGAAGTAATAAAAATAATATATAAAAATTCAAAAAAGGAGTTAAACTTAAAATTTGATTAGAAAAAATCAATTTTGAGAAAACCCCTTTTATTTTGAATTTTAAATTTAATAATATTTTCAAGTAATTAAGTAAAATATTTTAAAAAATTTAAAAGTTATGATATTTAAATATTAATAAGTTATATCAACCAAATAAAAAACTAAATTTAAAAAAATAAAAATCTATCTAAATATTTAACACACATAATAATCATAAACAAATATAAAAATAAAACGCTTGCAATTAATAAAATTGCCTACAATATAAAACTCTATCATTTAAAATATTAATTTATAAATCTTATTGTTTTTTAAGCAATTTCTTCTTCTATATCAGTACCACGTATTTCACCAGCAGTAAGAACTTTAAAAGTACTGAATATTTTTGAGCCTAAAAATCCTGCGACTACATTAAATAAGGCACACAATCCAGCTGTTATAAGTACTTGATTAACTGGATTATAGGCAAACATTATAGCAAATCCAGCTACAGGTGTAGCTGTACCTGGTGTCATATTTACAAGCCCCATCAAAGCTACAACGATACCAGAAAAAGCGCCTCCAAAGAAATTAGTACAATATATAGGTATTGGATTTGCCGAAATTATATCTGATTGAGTCAGTGGTTCAATAGCGACAGATATAATATCTTTTTTAGATCCTAACTTCAATCTTGCAAATAGTGTTGAGTTCATAAAAGCTGAACCAAAAGCACCTAATGCTCCTATTGCCATAGGAAGACCAGTAAGACCAATTATAGATGTAAGCGCCATTGAACTAAGTGGAGATGTACCAACTACTGTTATTAAGCCTCCTAATATAATTCCCATCACTATAGGACTAATATTAGTAGCCTCTATTAAAACTTGTCCAATTTGTAGTAGTGTACTATTAACTAATGGGTCTACATTTGATGCTATAAGACGAGATAGTGGTGCACATAGAAGGATTACAACTACTAAATCCACTCCAGGTGGTACCTTTTTCTCTATAAACTTAATCAAGAAAGAAACAAAGTACCCAGCAACGAATCCAGATAATATAGAAAAATCTAAACACGATAATCCTATTAGAACTGCATAAACTGGAGATACACCAAGAGCTAAAGGTACAAGTATAGCAGCAGCAACTCCACCAAGGCTACCATTAGCGGCTCCAACACTTCTAAAAAATTCCATACCTAAAACGTCGCCAAGTAAAGAAAGGTTGAATGCCTCGACTAAGAAAGTAGCACAAGCAGCACTTGCAAGAGCTCCCATAGCTTTCATACCATATGGAGCTTTGTAACTAAAAATTGTGAAACAACATAGAACCAATAAAAGTAAACCTGTTCCTAATAAAATTTCTGACATAAGAAAATCCTCCTTGTATTTTTTTTAGGACATAAACTTTTGTTTATGATAACGTTATCCTAATGTGTAAATAATTAACTAATTAATGACAACAGAACAAAAGTAATTTTAAATTTTAATTGGTTTTATATTGTATCTAAAAATAAAAATAACTATAAAAGTATATAAAGCAAGTTTAAAATGTAAGTTAAACTTATACTTTATAAGATAATTATATATAAATAATACAATCTTGTATAGGAAGATTGATAAAAAATAAATTTAATATGAAAAAAAACAATTATTATCATATAAAAAAGGAATAAACCTTTTTTAGAAGAAGTATTTATAATGAAAGTAATTTTATAGGGGGAGAGTATTTGAAAAAGGTTAAATATACCAGATTAGTGATACTTGGTATTCTTATATATTTAGTGTTTAATATCTTAGTAATGATTATTAGTAAGAATGTAGATACAGTAGTATTAAAATCTGAAGTAGTCGATGCAAAAATTAGTACGGAAGGTACTCTAGAAAAAGACTTTAATGACCAGAGTAGTTTTTTATCAATATATGTTGATAAAGAAGATTCTAAAAGCTTTAAAAAAAATCAAGATGTCATAATTGAATATAACAAACAAAAAATAGATGCAAAAGTTTACAAAATATATAAAAATAATAATAAAATAATGGTAAAATTAAAAATAAGTAACCAAATTATTGGAAATCAGGATACAAGTGTCGAAGAATTTGATATAATATATAATCAGATGGAATGTTTAAAAATACCTAAAACTTCTATAAAAACAAAAGACAATAAACGTGGTGTATATGTAATTGATGAACAATCACAAAGTGTAAAATTTGTCATACTAGAAGGGATAACTTATGAAAATGAATCTTCTGTATTTGTGGATTATTATAAAAATGACATAAATGGAGTTAAAAGTGTTAATCTATATGACAAAATAATTTTAAGACCTAACAGAATAAACACAAATATAAGGATAAAGTAGGTGATAATAATGGGTTCTGTTAAAGAGAATTTATCTAAAGTAAGAAGTAAAATTGATGAAGCCGCAAAAAAAGTAAATAGAGATAGTAAAGAGATTACTCTTTTAGCAGTTACAAAAACTGTTGATGTAGATTTAGTTAGTGAAGCAATGGAAGAAGGAATTACTTCTGTTGGTGAAAATAAACCTCAAGAATTAGCTAGAAAGTATGATATTATAGGTGACAAACTAAATTGGCATTTAATAGGAACTTTGCAAACAAATAAAGTTAAGTACATAATAGATAAAGTCTGTATGATACATTCTTTAGATAGAATCGCGTTATGCGAGGAAATTCAAAAACGGGCTGAGCAAATAAATAGAGAAATAGATTGTTTAGTACAAGTGAATATATCTAAAGAAGAATCTAAACATGGACTTGACAAAGGAGAAGTTATAGATTTTGTCAAAGAAGTGTCAGAAAAATATAAAAATATAAAAATAAAAGGTCTAATGACAATGGCACCTTTTGTAGCAGATGAAGATGAAATAAGAGGTGTATTTAAAGGTCTTAAAGATTTATCAATACAAATAAAAGAATTAAACATATCTAATGTAGGTATGGATGTTTTATCAATGGGAATGAGTCACGATTATGAAATTGCTATAGAGGAAGGGGCTACCATTGTTAGAGTTGGAACATCAATCTTTGGAGAAAGAAATTACAATAAAAAATAATTACTCAAATCTGAATAAATTCTAAGGAGGAAGTTAATAATGTCAAATGGAATAATATCTAAATTTAAGAACTGGATAGTTGATGAAGATGAAGATTATATTGAAGATGAATATGAAAGTGGTATGGACGATATAGTTCAAGAGGAAGAAATAAATGGAGGATTTAGTGCTGCAAAAGCAAATAAAATTGTAAATTTACATACAACTTCTCAAATGAAGGTTGTAATAGTTGAACCTAAAGTTTATGATGAAGCTGCAACTATAGCAGACCATCTAAAACAAAGAAGGGCAGTTATAGTGAATTTGGAAGGATTGACTAATTCTGAAGTTCGTAAATCTATATTTAATTTTATGAATGGAGCGGTTTATGTTTTAGATGGAAGTATACAAAAGGTTTCTAAGTCAATATTTATACTAGCTCCTAATAATGTAGATATAGATGCAAATATGAAAAAAGAATTAGAAAGTAAAGCATTCTTCCCTTGGCAAAATAAATAGTAAAAAGGCGGTTAATGTATGGGAACAATAAGAATTGCACTGTATTATCTTTTAGACATAATAGCATGGATGATAGTTATAAAAAGCTTGATGACTTGGTTTCCAAATGGAAGACAAAGCAAAATTTTTGAGATTTTAGAAAATCTTACAGAGCCAATAGAAGGTCCAATAAGGTCTATAATGTACAAATACACAAATGGGCCGATAGATTTTTCTCCTTTAATTGCAATAGTATTATTGATGTTCCTAAGACAATTAGTATTGGTTATATTCTAAGGTGATAACATGGACAAATTGAAATTGACAAATCACATAAAGGATATAGACTTGAAAAATAAAATGTTTAAAGTAATAGACAAGGCTAATAGTTGTATAAAAAACTATGATGTTAAGTCTACTGAGTTTCTTAATCCATATGAAGTGAGAAATGTTGTAGATATATTAAATTCTACTAATGAAATAAAATACAGTGTGGATGGAGGTTACGAACAAGCTGAAAGAAGCACTGTATTTATTTATCCATTTTACATGGAATATGAGGATATAGAAGATACTCTTAGATTTTTACAGATAGAAGGAAATTTTAAATTTAAAAGTATATCTCATAAAGATTATTTAGGAGCAATTTTGAATCTAGGTATAAAAAGAGAAAAAATTGGAGATATAATTATACATGATAGTTTTTGTCAAGTAGTTGTAAGTAGTGATATTTGTGATTTTATAATCATAAATTTAGAGAAAGTTTCAAGAAATAATGTAATTGTAAAGGAAATTTCCAGAGAAAATATTGTTAATAGTTCTTCAAAATATAAGGAAGTATCATTTACAGTATCTTCAGATAGGTTAGATTGTATCATAAGTAGTCTTTACAATATATCTAGGCAAGATAGTGCAAAATACATAAATGGAGAAAAAGTCCATGTCAATTATGAAAAGATAACTTCAACTTCTAAAATAATTAAAAATGATGATTTAATTTCTATTAGAGGTAAAGGAAGAGCTAAAGTAACACAAATAGGAGATATTACTAAAAAAGGAAGAATAAAAGTTCAAGCAAAATTAATTGTATAAGGACTAATTAAAATTATAGCTGGGAGGAAATGTAATGCTAACTCCAATTGAGATAGAAAATAAAGAGTTTAAAAAAGGTTTAAGAGGTTATAGAGATGAGGAAGTTGATGAGTTTTTAGATATCATCAAAGAAGATTATGAATCTCTGTGTAGAGAAAATACAGCTCTTAAAGAAAAATTAGGATTATATCAAGACCAAGTCAACAAATATGAAAATATTGAAGAAACACTAAAAGCTACTTTAATAACTGCTCAAAGTGCAGCAGAAGACACTTGTAGTGCAGCAAATAAAAAAGCTAAGATAATCGTTGAAGAAGCAGATTTAAAAGCTAGACAAATTATAGAACAAGCTAATAATCGTGTTATAGAGATAAGAAAAGAGTACGATGCTTTAGTTAAAGAATTTAAGATATTTAGAAATAAATTTAAATCATTGTTAGAAGATGAAATAAGAAGTGTCGATGAGATTTTTTATGATGTAGATGAAAAATGTGTAAATGCATTTGAAGGTACATCAGTGTATAATTATAGTAATGATGAAGCTGCTACAACTTTAGAATAAACAATAATTTTACTGGATTTTAGGTAGAATTATTGTATAAGTTTGAGAATACTATAACAAAAACTAAAAATAGGATAAAAATACAAGAAAAATATAAATTATTATATTTTTCAAAAATATATTGACTATTCAAATTATTTGTTATAGAATTTCATATAAACACAGAAAAATTTTTAAAAGCGTTGATAGAGACAATTATCTTTAGATAATTTTACAGAGAATTGGGTATGCTGAGAACCAAGGAATTTATAAAGATGAGAATCACTCTTGAGCTGCAGGCTGAACGATTAAACTTTATTAAGCTGTGCCGGTTAGTGCCGTTATACTATTAGAGTGTTATATGTGAGTATTGTTAAGTTCACATATAGAATTAGGGTGGTAACGCGATTGATAACTCGTCCCTTTGTTTAAAGGGGACGGGTTTTTTATTATTCAAATTTATGTAAAAGAATAAAAACTTTGGAATTATAATAACTGTAAGAAAGGGTGATTTATATGGCAAAATTTAAGCCATTGGTGGACAGTTCTGTAAAACAAGCAGAAGCACAAGTTTTTGACTATTGGAAAGACATAGATATACTTGAAAAAACTCTAGAAAAAGGTAAAGACGACCCAAGTTTTGTATTTTATGAAGGACCTCCAACAGCTAATGGAAATCCTGGAGTACATCATGTTTTATCTAGAACACTTAAAGATTCTGTTTGTAGATATAAGACAATGTCTGGTTATCAAGTAAAGAGAAAAGCTGGTTGGGATACACACGGATTACCAGTTGAAATACAAGTAGAAAAAGAATTAGGTCTTACTAGCAAGCAACAAATAGAAGAATATGGAATAGCTGAATTTAACCAAAAATGTAGAGAGTCAGTTTTCTCATTTGAAAAACAATGGAGAATAATGACTGAGAGAATGGCTTATGAAGTTGACTTAGATAATCCATATATAACTTTAGATAATAACTATATAGAATCTGTATGGTGGATACTTAATAAATTCAATAAAGAAGGATATATCTATGAAGGGCATAAAATACTTCCTTATTGCCCAAGATGTGGAACTGGTCTTGCTAGTCATGAGGTTGCACAAGGATATAAAGAAGTAAAGACAAATACAGTTGTAGCTAAATTTAAGAAAAAAGATGCTAATGAATACTTCTTAGCATGGACGACTACTCCATGGACTTTACCATCAAATGTTTCATTAACAGTAAATGCTGATGTTGATTACTTAAAAGTTAAAAAAGGTGATGAGGTATATTATGTATCTAAACCTTTAGCTAATAAAGTATTAGGTGAAGACTATGAAGTTTTAGAAGAAATGAAAGGTAAAGATTTAGAAGGATTAGAATATGAACAGTTAATGCCTTTTGTAGAAGTTGATAAAAAAGCATTTTTCATTACAGTAGGAGATTATGTAACTACTGAAGATGGTACTGGAATAGTTCATACAGCACCAGCATTTGGTGAAGATGACTATAATACAGGTAAAAGATACGATTTACCAGTTGTACAGCCAGTAGATGAAACTGGTAAATTTACAGCTACTCCTTGGGAAGGTAGATTTGTAATGGAAGATGGGCTAGATGTTGAAATAATAAAATGGCTAGCTTCTGAAAATAAACTATATAGTAAGGAAAAAGTAGTTCATAATTATCCACATTGTTGGAGATGCCAAACTCCACTTGTGTACTATGCAAAACCAAGCTGGTATATAGAAATGACTAAGCTTAAAGATAAATTAATAGAAAATAATAATGGTGTAAAATGGTTCCCAAGCTTTGTAGGTGAAAAGAGATTTGGAAACTGGTTAGAAAATCTAAATGACTGGGCAATATCAAGAACTAGATATTGGGGAACTCCACTTCCTATATGGAGATGTGAATGTGGCCATACAGATTCAGTTGGTTCAAGAGCAGAATTAGCTGAAAAAGCTGTAGAAGATGTAAACCCAGAAACTGTAGAACTTCACAGACCATATGTAGATGATATACACTTAAAGTGTGAAAAATGTGGAAAACCAATGACAAGAGTAACAGAAGTTATAGACTGCTGGTTTGATAGTGGAGCTATGCCATTTGCACAACACCACTATCCATTTGAAAACAAAGAAAACTTTGATAAACTATTCCCAGCTGATTATATATCAGAAGGTATAGACCAAACTAGAGGTTGGTTCTACTCATTACTTGCAGTATCAACATTTGTATTAGGAAAAGCACCATATAAGAGTGTCTTAGTTCCAGACCTTGTACTCGATAAAGATGGAAAGAAAATGAGTAAATCAAGAGGAAATACAGTAAATCCTATGCAGTTGTTTGACCAATACGGAGCAGATGCACTAAGATGGTATTTACTATATGTTTCTCCACCATGGACTCCAACTAAATTTGATATGGATGGATTAAAAGAAATCCAAAGTAAATTTATAGGTACTATGAAGAATGTATATAACTTCTTTACTTTATATGCAAATACAGATGATATAAATCCAACTGAATTCTTTGTAGAATACAAAGATAGACCAGAACTTGACAGATGGATACTATCTAAATTCAATAATTTAATGAAAGATGTAGAAGAAAACTTAGAGATATTTGAATTAAATAAAACTTTAAGAATGATACAAGATTTCATAAATGATGATTTATCTAACTGGTATATAAGACGTTCAAGAAGAAGATTCTGGGCAACTGAATTAACAGAAGATAAAAAAGCTGTATACAATACAACTTATGAATTATTACATGGACTTTGCAGAGCTATAGCACCATTTGCTCCATATATGTCAGAAGAAATGTATAGAAATCTAACTGGAGAAGTATCTGTTCATTTAGCAGAATATCCTAAGTTTAATGAGAGTCTAGTTGATACTAAATTAGAAGAAAAAATGGATTTAGCTAAGAATCTAGTTACTTTAGGTAGAGCTTCAAGAGAAGTTGAGAGAATAAAAGTTCGTCAACCATTGCAAAAAGTATTAGTAGATGGTAAGTTTGAAGATACAATAAGTGATGTAGTTGACTTAATAAAAGAAGAACTTAATGTTAAAGAAGTAGTATTTGCTAAAGATTTGGATGAATATATGAACTTTAGCTTAAAACCAAACTTTAAAGAAGCAGGACCAGTATTAGGTGCTAAGATGAACTTATTTGTAGGAGCATTAAATAAATTAAATGCACATGAAACTGCTAATAAACTTGAAAATGGTGAAACTTTAACAGTTGACTTAAATGGTGAAGCTTTTGAGTTTAATAAAGATTTAGTATTAATAGGTATAACTGCTAAAGAAGGATTTAATGTATCTGTTGAAAATAATCTTTTCGTTATATTAGATACTAAATTAACTGATGAGTTAATTGATGAAGGATATGCTAGAGAATTTATATCTAAAGTACAACAATTGAGAAAATCTAGCAATTTTGAAGTATTAGACAACATAGTAATAGATTACTGTGGTGATGATGAAATTGCTAAGGCTGTTGAGCATTTTAATGAATACATCAAGTCTGAGACTTTAGCTTTAGAAATAAATAGAGTGGATGATAAATCTTTAGAAGAACAAAACTTAAATGACCATATGACAGGTATAAAAGTTACAAGAAAATAAAAAATAATAAGTTGTTAATTAAGAGCCCTATAGAAATTTATTTGTAAATTTCTATAGGGCTTTTTTTAAAAAGATAGTTTATTTCTTTATTTAATTAATTGCTTTAGTAGACTAATAATTAAATGTTTTAATATTCCAAAATTTACAATAAATAAATTTATATAAATCATATAAATTATTTATAGCATATGATAAAATGTTAGTGAATAAACGTTTAAGTGAGGATGAATAATATTTTAGAGTTAGCTACTTCTGGTAAATTTATTTTTGAATTTATTGTGCATTATGCAGGGTAGTTTATTTATTATGCAAAGGGGTGCGTTTTGATGTATGGTGAAAGCAAAAAACTAAGTATTGATAATAACATATTTTTGCAATATGGTCTTATTATATTGGGAATGATTTTATCAACCATAGGAATAAATTTATATCTAGCACCAGCCAAGTTGTTAAGTGGAGGAGTAGCTGGAATTTGTGTTATATTATATAAGTTATTTGGTATAAATCAGGGATTATCTAGTTTTTTGATGAACATACCGATATTTATTATAGCTAAAAAGTATTTTGATAATAAATTTTTGTTAATAAGTTTTGTCAATATGTTGCTATTTTCTGTTGCACTTGGGGTAACACAAGATATTGCTAAATATTTTCCTATAAATGATACTATGCTGCAGTGTATTTATGGTGGTGTTTTAACTGGTATAGGTATGGGGTTAACATTTAAAGCAAGAGCTACTGCTGGAGGGCTTGATATAATAGCAGCTATAATGAAAAGAAAGTATGATATACCAATGAAAAATACATTTTTATTTATTAATTTTTTTGTAGTATGTGCAGGAGCATTTTTATTTGGAGCAAAATTGGTAATGTACACTCTAATTACTATGTATATAATTTCTTTTACAATGGATATAGCAAAAGATTGCTTCGATAGAAAAAAATCTATACTCTTAATATCAAATAGATATGAAGAAATATCAAAAGTAATAATGAATAAGATGGGTAGAGGCGTAACTTTTTTAGAAGCAGAAGGAGCGTATACGCAGAATAAGAAAAAAATGATTTACTGTATCATATCTGCAAATGAAGTAGGTAAATTTAAGGATTTAATTTATGATATGGATAGTGAAGCTTTTATTTCTGTAAACAATGTAGAAGAAGTAAAAGGTGGAGGTTTTAAAGATAAATTTCTATAAGATAGAAGTGTTAAAAAATACCATATATCTTGTTATTGTACCTAGTTAGATGTATACTGTAACTAATGGGGCACATGAAGTGCTCAATAATATACTAGGAGGTATAATAATATGTTAAGAGAGAGATTTGTAGTAAGAAATCATCATAATCCACATGCAAATGGATGCTGTGGAACTGGAGGAGAAGGCTGTTGTGGAGGAGATAGCAATCAACATTCACATGAACATTCTCACAGTCATGGGCATGAACATGAGCACGTAAACGGTGTAGGGCATGACCATAATCATGATGATGGATTTTCAGGGACTCATGAGCATGGGCATGAACACACACATACACATGGGCATGAACACACACATACACATGGGCATGAACATTTAGATGGGCATACACATCAACATAAATAGAAATATTTTAAATTAATAAAATGATTTTTATTTTGTGATTCCATGAAGGTTTAAATAAAAATTATTCATAGAAAATAAAAAAGTGAACTGTTTAAAGTAAAAAACTTTAATGGTTCACTTTTATTAATTATTAAAATATTGAGTTTAAATCCAATGATTAACTAAAAAAGAAGCGATATTTTCATAAGGCATTTTTTCTGTTTTTAACAAGCTTTGGACAACCAAACCATCAACTATAGACATAAGTAAAAAAGAAAAAGATTCAGCATCCTGTTCATTTTCATCACCACTATATTTTTCAAGAGATTCAATAATTTCAGATTTAAGGGTAGTTCGCCATTCAATATATTTTAATCTCATTCTTTCTTTCAAATCATCATTTGAAGTAATAGCCTCACAAATAAGATACATATGTACTCTACCACGACTTTCTATAGTAGATATTTTTTCTAGTATTAAGTTGACCATTTCTATTTGAGAATTTTTGGATTTGACATTTTTTACACAGTTTAATATAGCACTAGTTATAACTTCTAAATGAGTATCAGCAATGTCATATATAATATCATTTTTAGATGAGTAGTGATAATACAATGTACCCTTACTTATATTCACATCTTTTGCAATATCAGCAAGACTAGTATTTTGAACTCCATTTTTTGCTATTAAATTAGTAGCAGATAATAAAATAGCCTGTTTCATATTATTTGTTTTCATAAAACCTACCTTTCTATGTATATTTATAACAAATTAATAACATTATAAGCTTATAGAAAATTATTGTCAATAAAGCAAGAATCTATATCTATTGACTTTTTTTAATTCAAAATATAAAATAATAATTAAATCGGTCGTACGACCGACTGAATAAACAAAAACAATATATTATAGTGAGGTTAATATGGATAAAATAAAATTGATAGTAGACAGTGCATGTGACTTACCTAATCATATAATAGAGAAATACAATATTGAAGTTATTGGTTTAAATGTATCTTTTGGAGAAGAGAGCTATATATCTGGGAAGGAAATAGATAATGAAACTTTCTACAGAAAAATGGATGAAAGTAAATTATTGCCAAAAACATCATGTCCTTCACCAGATAAGTTTTTAGAGGCATATCAATGTGAAGAGGAAAGTATATTAGTAATTAATATAAGTTCAGGATTATCTGGAACTTATAATAGTGCACTTTTGGCAAAAGATATGTTCGAAAAAGAAGGAAATAATAAAAAAATCGAAATTATAGATTCACTTAGTGGGTCAATTGGCATAGGACAATTAATATTAAAAGCGGCAATATTAATAAAAGAAGGAAAAGAACTTGAAGAAATTGTTTCAATAATAGATAGATATAAAGACAATCCACCATTTTATGGAACTCTGGAGACGCTAGAAAACGCTATTAAAGGAGGGAGAATAAATCCAATAGCAGGAAAAATTATAAATACATTAAATTTTAAGGCTATAATACAAGTTGCAGATGGGATTGTAACTCCAATAGATAAGGCAAGAGGTGAAGGGAATAGCTTGAAAAAACTGATTCAGTTAGTAGAATCAAAAATTATAGATAAAGAAGATAAGGTTTTATTTATAGGACATGCTAACTGCCCTGAAAAGGCTCAAAAAGTAAGAGAAGCTATGGAAAAGGATGTTAAATATAAAGATGTTGTAATCTGTGAAGTTGGTTCAGTAATGGGAACATATACTTCAAAAGGTGCAATTTTGATAACTGCAATATAAATAATAAATTAAAAAGTTAAAGCTGTATAAAAATGAATAAAGTCATTTTTATACAGCTTATTTTGATGTTACTAAGTTAATCTTATAATTAACCAACTACACATATTTCTTTGTCATATTTGTTTAGTATTTCGCAACCATCTTCAGTAACTAGTACTAAATCTTCTATTCTAACTCCAAACTCTCCTGGTAAATATATACCTGGTTCTATAGAGAATATCATTCCTGGTTGTACAGTATCTGTATTTATAGAAGATACATCTCCCTTATCATGAACTTCAAGTCCTATAGAGTGACCTGTTCTATGAGTGAAGTATTGTCCATATCCTTTTTCAGTTATGTAATCACGAGCAGCTGCATCTATATCACAGAATCTAACTCCTGGTTTTACAATAGCTTCAGCTCTCTTATTGGCTTCAAGAACTATTTCAAATATTTCTCTACCTTTTTCAGGTATTTCTTTATAGAATACAGTTCTTGTCATATCAGCACAATAGTTATCTTTTATGCAACCTATATCTAATATTATTGCATCACCTGGTTTTACAAGAGCATTTCCTGGTTCTCCATGTGGATTAGCTCCATTAGGACCAAATCCTATGATAGGGTCAAATGAAAATCCATCAGCACCTAAGTCTTCATATATTTTAGATAATTTACCAACAAGTTGTTTTTCTGTAAGTTCACCAGAAACAGTAGCTTTAAGTTGTTCCATACCTTTGTCATTTAATCTTGAAGCTATTCTCATTAATTCTTTTTCTTCTTCATCTTTACACATTCTTAAAGTATCTATTATATAAGATGAGTTTACAAATTTGCTTCCTCCACCTGATTCTATTAAGCTTAATAAGAATCTAGCTGGCCAGTTTTTGTCAACACCCATAGTAGCATTTTTGTCTACATGTTCAGTTACTATTTCTATTGGATTTTGAGTATCATTAAACCAAACCATTTCAACACCTAAATCTTCTGCAACTGGGAATAATTCATTTATAAATAATTTATTATTACCATTTAAATTTAGGTATAAAGCTAGTAGTCTTTCACCTGGGTGGATTAGTAATCCTGTTAAATAAAATATTGAAGTAGGATCACTTACCAACATTTGAGAAATATCATCTTTTTTCATTTGTTCAAGTACAGCATTTAATCTTTGAGTCTTCATAATAATTTCCTCCTAATCAAAATTCGATACAAATCAATTTTAGCACTATTAAACAAAAATTAGTATACTTTTCTTCTAGAAATATAAAAAAATTTTAACATATATCTTTTATATTAAATTTAATTCCTCATTTTACATTAAAAGAAAAGTAAAATAAGTTTATATTGTGAAAATTTTATAAAAATAATAACTTGAACAAGTAAAAATATATATTTGAGATGGTTATATAATTATGAAAATTAATAAAAAAATTTTTATATTAAAATAATATTGAAACAATTTTAAAAATTTAGTATCATTAAAGAGAAAGTGATGGAACTTTCAAAATTTATCACTTTTAGTAAATTTTGATTTCAAAATATCTAAATTTGAAGTATAAATATTTCTATTTAAAGTATTTTATAGGTTAAATTGAAGTATTTTATAGGCTGAACTTATTTTAACAGTTATGAAATCAATTTTTAATTAATAAAGAGAGGGGAAATTATAATAGGATGGAAAAGAAAAAAATAGGCCTATGGAGTTTGGTATTTATGAATGTATCAGCTTTATATGGTATAAGATGGATAGCTAAGTCGACAGCGTCAAGCTTCGGTTTAGGATTAGGTGCAATACCTATGTGGTTATTATTCTCATTTATATATTTCGTACCAGGAGCTTTAATTTGTGCTGAATTAGCTTCTACATACCAAAAAGGTGATGGAGGTTTATATGATTGGGTTAAGGAAGCCTTTGGAGAAAAATATGGATTTTTAGTTTCTTGGTTAAACTGGACAGCTAAAATATTTTGGTATTCTTCATTCCTAACTTTTTTAGCAGTAAATGTTTCTTATACAATAGGAAATCCAGCACTTGCAGATAATAAGATATTTGTACTTATATTATCTTTAGTAATATTCTGGGTATTATCTATTATAGCAACTAAAGGAATTAGTTTTACAAAAATATTCACTAATACAGGCGCATTAGGTTCAACAATACCAAGTGCTATACTTATAATATTTTCATTTTTAGCAGTATTAGTATTGAAAAAACATGATATAGCTTCAACATATACAATAGCTTCAATGACTCCAAAACTTAATATGGATGCATTTGTTGCTATATCAGCTATAATGTTTGGTTTAGCAGGAGCAGAAACTGCAGCTAACTTTATAACAGAAATAGATAAGCCTGAAAAGAACTTCCCTAAAGCTATATTAATATCAGCTGGAATAGTTGCTTCATTATATGTATTAGGTTCTATTGCAATAACAATGATAATACCACCAGACCAAATTACTGCTTCTAAAGGTGTGTTAGATGCACTTGCAGCTGTTTGTGAATCTTTAGGAATAGGTTCTTGGTTAGTTCAATTGATAGCTTTTGGTATAGCTTTTTCAATATTAGGAGCAATAGTTCTTTATATAGCATCACCAATAAAAATGTTATTTGGTAGTGTTAAAAAAGGAGTATTTCCAGATAGTTTGGTAGAAGTAAATAAACATAAGATACCTTCTAAAGCAGTTATACTCCAAGCAATAATAGTTACTATAATATTATTGGTTACTACATTAATGCCTTCTGTTGATGCTATATACAATGTTCTTGTAACTATGACAGCATTAACTGCATTATTCCCATATGTGTTGTTATATGCTTCTTATATTAAACTAAGAAAAGAGAGACCAGATGAAATTAGACCATATACTATGGCAAAATCAACAAGTACTTGTATAGGTTTAGCTAAAATGGTTTTAACTGTAACTGTAGTTGGTATATTGTTATCAGCAGCACCAGTTATGCCTACATTTGCTGAAAATATCATATATGAAATAGAAATGATTGGTGGAGGTCTTCTAGTTATTTTATCTGGTCTATGGTTATGGAATAGATATGAAAAGAGATCAGCTAAATAAAAATGTATTTTAAATATATATTTTGGATATTATTATATATATAGTTGACAATTTATATCATAAGGAATATTATAAAATAAAGAAATTAATAAATTAAATCCTGAGATAAGAAAGAGTAAATAAATAGACTTTTACACAGAGAATTAAGGGTGCTGAGAGCTTAATAAAAAGTGTTTATTGAATGGGTCTTTGAGGAGTAAGGTGAAATGCAGTTTAAGACTGTAGATTATCTGATATCGTGTGTGCACGTTATAGCATATATTAAGATATATATATTCAGCTTTGAGTATATATAAATTTAGGTGGTACCACGGAAAATATATCCGTCCTATTGATTTAGGACGGATTTTTTAATATAGAAAATTTAGGAGGCAAAATGAACGTAATAGGAATTATAGGTGCAATGGATGAAGAGGTAAGTATCTTAGTAAATTTAATGGATATTAAAGAAATTGTAAAAAAAGCTAGCTTAGAATTTCATAAAGGAACTCTAGAAGGAAAAAATGTTGTATTAGTAAAATGTGGTATAGGAAAAGTTAACTCTGCTCTTTGTGCACAAATATTAATAAGTGAATTTAAAGTTGATGCTATTGTCAATACAGGTGTTGCAGGGGCTTTAAATGAAAATCTTGATGTCAATGATATAGTAATTTCAACTGATGCGATACAATACGATATAGATACTACTGCATTTGGAGACCCTAAAGGTGTTATACCAAGAATGGAAACATCTGTATTTAAAGCAGATGAAAGACTTGTAGAAGCTGCTTATAAATCTTCTGTAGAAGAAACAAAAACTCATAAAGTATTAAAAGGAAGAGTAGTAACAGGAGATATATTTATAAACTCTAAAGAATTAAAAGAAGAATTAGTAAATGATTTTGGCGGGTATTGTGGAGAGATGGAAGGTGGAGCTATAGCTCATGTATGTTACTTAAATAATGTTCCATTTGTCATAATAAGAGCGATGTCTGATAAAGCAGATGGAAGTGCTGGTGTTGCATATGAAGTATTTGTACATGAGGCAGCCAACAATTCTAAAGATATCGTATTAAGCATGTTAAAATCAATATAAATATATAAGGAGGTACAAATCATATGAGTGAAAAAAAGGTTATATTTAGTGGTGCACAACCATCAGGTAAGATGACTCTAGGAAACTATTTAGGAGCTATAAAAAACTGGACTGAACTTCAAGAAAATTATAATTGTTATTATAGTATTGTTGATTTACATGCAATAACAGTACCTCAAGACCCTAAAGTTTTGAGAGCTAATACTATAGAATTACTTGCTCAATATCTAGCTTGTGGATTAGACCCAGAAAAAAATACTATATTTATACAATCACATGTTAAAGAACATGTTGAACTTATGTGGATATTAAATACAATGACTTATATGGGTGAATTAAGTAGAATGACTCAATTTAAAGATAAATCACAAAAGAGTGAAGCAAATCTAAATGCAGGATTATTTACGTATCCAGTTCTTATGGCGGCTGATATACTATTATATCAAGCTGATTTGGTTCCAGTTGGAGATGACCAAAAACAGCATTTAGAATTATCTCGTGATTTAGCAAATAGATTTAACAATAGATTTTCACCTACATTTGTAGTTCCAGAAGGATACTATCCAAAAGGTGGAGCAAGAGTAATGAGTTTGCAGGAGCCAACTAAGAAAATGAGTAAGTCTGATTCAAATGAAAATGCATTTATATTATTAGCAGATGATTCAGATACTATAAAGAGAAAGATTAAGAGAAGTGTTACTGATTCTTTAGGTGTTGTAAAGTACACTGACGAACAACCTGGTATTAAAAACTTACTTGATATATATTCTAATTTAAGCAAAAAAAGTGTAGAAGAAATTGTAAATATGTATGAAGGTAAAGGTTATGGAGTATTTAAAGAAGATGTAGCTGAAGTAGTATCAGAAGCTTTAAGACCGATAAGAGAAAAATACGTTGACCTTCTTAATAATAAAGATTATTTAGAAAAAATATATACTATGGGAGCTGAAAAGGCTGAAAAACAAGCTAGAAAAACTCTTAGAAAAGTTTATAAAAAAGTTGGATTTATAGAGAGAAGATATTAATTATATTATATATATTCTTTAGTAAACAAATTTTAAAGTTATTAAAAAAGTATATTATAGGAAATAGAGAGGATATTATTAAGATAATATCCTCTTTAGTTTTGTAATAAAAAAAGATGAGCTTTTGCTCATCTCAAAGGGGTTAGATTATTCTTACTTTGGGGAAAGTAGAATAAAGGTAAAAGTTAACTGACGTTAACTTTGTTCTTTTTTGCATATCACTACTGAGCATAAAAAAATCAGAAAACCAGAGCCTTCTGAACTAACCTTGAACATACATCCATTATACTTTATACTCAATATGTAATTTATGAATTAATTTTAACTCTTATAAAGAAAATTGTCAATAATATATCAAAAAAACGTTTTAAAAAATTTATATATATAATTAAATGAGTTTGATTTTATGTTTAACTGATATGATACAATAATTAAGGCAATTATTTTTTATGTATTTAATAAACCATAAAAATAATACCAATAACATATGTAAAAATTATTTTTAACAGGGAAAATAAGAGGGAAAAACATGAAAACATCAATTTTAATAGCATTAGTAGAGAAAACAAGCCTTATTGTAGTATTATTTCTTCTAATAACAAAGCTAAAAACATTTAAACAAATATTTCAAAAAGAAGAATATAGCTTGAATGATTTGATTTGTATATCTTTAGTTTTTACTTTTCTAGCTATATTTGGTACTTACAATGGTATAAATTATATGGGGTCAATAGTAAATACTCGAATAATATCTATAGTATCAGGAGGCGTTTTATTTGGACCAATTGTAGGTATTACAGCAGGGTTGCTGTCAGGTATACATAGGTATTTTGTGGATATTGGAGGTATAACATCCATGCCCTGCCTTTTATCAAGCATACTAGCAGGTGTGTTATCAGGGTTTTTATATAAGAAGATACCAAAAAAGCATAGAGTGATATATGGAATACTAGTAGGTATGATTTCTGAAAGTTTTACTATATTACTTATATATTTAATATCACAGCCTCATTCTCTGGCAATTAAAATAATTAATGTGATATATTTACCTTTAATTGTCGGACAAATTGGTATAGGGTTTGTTATATCTATAGTTGAGGGAATTGAAAAAGATAAAAAGGATATAGAAGCAAGAAATAAAGCAGAAATAAAAGCACTTCAAAGGCAAATTAATCCACATTTTTTATTTAATTCTTTAAATACGATAGCATCCTTTATACGATTTAATCCAGATAAAGCTAGAGAACTCATAATAAATTTATCAACTTACTTGAGATATAATCTTGAATATAGTGATAACTTGATAGACATAAATAAAGAGATTGAGCAAGTTAAATCTTTTGTAGAAATAGAAAAGGCTAGATTTGGAGATTTATTGACTATAATTTATGATATAGATGATGTAAATATAAAAATTCCAAGCTTAATTATACAGCCAATAGTAGAGAATGCAATAATACATGGGATTTTGGAAAGTGGAAGAGCTGGTGTAGTAAAAATATCTATAAAAAAGTTACAACATTCATTAGAAAATACTGTGAGAATATCGATTGAGGATAATGGTATAGGTATAAGTGAAGAAGTCATAAATAATGTATATCAAGATAATATGCCAGAAAATAAGATTGGCCTTTATAATGTTCATTTAAGACTTAAGCTAATGTATGGAAGTGGTCTTAATATGAGAAGAACCGATAAAGGAACTTTAATTATGTTTTATGTAAAGGAGTAGGAAGATGAAAGCGATAATAGTTGAGGATGAGTTTCCAGCAAGAAAGGAATTAAGATATTTTATTGAAAATAAAAGCAAGATTGAGGTAGTAAGTGAATTTACTAATGGTATAGAGGTACTAGATTTTATTCAAGAAAATAAAATAGATGTAATTTTTTTGGACATAAATATACCTCATCTTGATGGAATGTTACTTGCAAAAACATTAAACCAATTTAAATCAAGACCCAAAATAGTTTTTATAACGGCATATGAAAATTATGCAGTAGATGCTTTTTCATTAGGTGTATTTGACTATGTACTTAAGCCTTATTCTGAGGATAGAATTACATCAATGTTGGATAAGTTAGAGAAAAGTGAAACAAATAGTAGTGAAATATCTAGTGATAATAATTATGTATCTAGTGATAAAAAAGGTACAATAAATCAAAATATAGAGGAAATAACACATAAAATTAGCCTTTGGAAAGGTGATAAATTGGTTGTAATAGATATTGATGATATATATTACTGTGAGGCTAATGAAAGACAGACATTTATATATACTGAAAAGGAAACTTTTATACTGAAAGAGGGCATATCAGAAGTAGAAAATATAATAAATGATAAAACTTTTTTTAGAACACATAGGTCTTACATAGTAAATTTAACTAAAGTAAAAGAAATTATCCCATGGTTTAATAATACATACATATTGAAGTTAAAAGATAGTGATTATGAAGTAACTGTAAGTAGAAGTAAAATAAAAGAATTCAGGCTATTAATGCATATATAAAGTCATTTCATGTACTTAAATATGCACTTAATGTGATTAACATTTATATTAGTACAAAAAAGTATTACTATTTGAACTGGAAATAGTTTTCTTAAACTTATAAAAATTTATAAAGCAATTATAAAAAAACTAAGGGGATGAATTTATGGTAAGTTTTTTAGGTTCAATAGTGGTACTTATAGTAGGTTATTTTATTTATGGCACCTTTGTAGAAAAGGTTTTTGGAATTAATGATAAAAATCAAACGCCAGCTATAGCTTGTAGAGATGGTGTAGATTATGTTCCAATGAAATGGAAACGAATTTTCTTAATTCAATTCTTAAATATCGCAGGTTTAGGTCCTATATTTGGTGCTATACAAGGTGCATTATTTGGGCCATCAGCATTTTTATGGATAGTATTTGGGACAATTTTTGCAGGTGGTGTACATGACTTTGCTTCTGGATATTTATCAATGAAGAATAAAGGTACATCTGCGTCAGAATTAGTAGGTCTTTACTTAGGTAATAGTGCAAAAATAGCAATGAGAATATTTAGTGTTATTCTTTTGGTATTGGTTGGAGTTGTTTTTGTAACAGGTCCAGCAGGATTACTAAAAACATTAACAGGAGTAAATACACAAATATGGGTTGGAGTAATAATTCTTTATTATATAATGGCTACTGTTTTACCAATAGATAAGTTAATTGGAAAAATATATCCTTTATTTGGAGCTGCTTTATTAATTATGGCAGTAGGTGTAGCAGGAGGATTAATAATAAAGGGATATAACATACCAAATATAAATTTACAAAATATGAATCCAAATGGAACACCTCTATTCCCATATTTATTTATAACAATAGCATGCGGGGCAATATCAGGTTTTCATGCAACACAATCACCACTTATGGCAAGATGTGTTGAAAGAGAGAGTGAAGCAAGACCAGTATTTTATGGTTCAATGGTTGCAGAAGGAATAATAGCTTTAGTTTGGGCAGCAGCAGCTATGTCATACTTCCATGGTATACCTCAACTTAATGTAATATTTAATGATGGTGGAGCAGCTACTGTTGTAAATACAGTGTCTGTTGGATTAATGGGACCTATTGGAGGAGCTTTGGCTATACTTGGTGTTGTAGCATGTCCTATAACTTCAGGTGATACAGCATTTAGGAGTGCTAGATTAACAATAGCTGATGCAATGAACTACAATCAAGATGCAGTTAAAAATAGATTTTTAATAGCTTTACCATTGTTTGCAGTAGGTGTTGCTCTTACGTTTATAGATTTTAATATAATCTGGAGATACTTCTCTTGGGCAAATCAAACACTTGCTATGATAATGTTGTGGACTGGTTCTGCATATTTGGTTAAAGCAAATAAAAATCACTACATAACTACATTGCCAGCACTTTTTATGACTGTAGTGACATTTAGTTATATAATGCAAGCAAAAGAAGGTTTTAGACTACCAGTAAATATATCTAATGGAATAGGTATTGCTGTTGCAATAATTCTTGGTATTTTATTCTTTAAAAAAGCTAAAGATATAAAAGAACAAAATACTCATAAATTAGCAAGTTAATACAATTATTACAAAAAATAAAAAATATAACATTTAAATTATGTTTTAAAAATTTGTAGGTGAATTTAAAATTTGCCTACAAATTTTTTTTGAAAAAATCAAATCTTACTTTTTATTGTATTTTTAATTTAGTTTTCCACATACTATTTTTACAATATAAATATTAAAATTAGAGGTGTTGAAAATGGATACTAACAAATACAAAGATAAATTATTAAAAGAAAGAGAAAATTTGACTAATTTAGTGGGAGATATGAAAGACAATACTTTATTTGGAGATACAACTAAACATACCAGTGAAAAGTATTCATCAGGAGAGTTATCTAGTTATGATAATCATATAGGAGATATGGGAACAGATTTATATATGCAAAATATGCAAAATAGTTTAATAAATCATGAAGAAGGCAGATTATATCAAATAGATTTGGCATTATCTAAAATAGAAAATGGAACATATGGACTTTGTGATTTATGTCATAATCAAATAGATTTAGAAAGATTGGATATACTACCTGATACAAATTTATGTAATGAGTGTGCAAAAAAAGAAGAGGATTTATTAGGACATGCAAGTGAAACTCCTGATGTGGAGGATTCTAATTTTTATTCAACAGATTTAACAAATTTAACTGATTTAAACAAAAATGGAACATTAAGAGATTAAAAAATTGACATAATATATTGTTAGAATGAATTAAGAAAAGAGGTAATGACATGAAAAAAGCAATGTGGGGTATATGTATATTCGCATTATCAATAGTAGGTGTATATACATATAATCAAAATACACATAATCAAAATATCTCAAAAGAAGCCTATAGTTTAAATGACAATATAAAGGACGATTATGAAGATGTAATAATCAAGAAAGGAAATGATGACGAAAAAATTCTAGCATTGACTTTTGATGATGGACCAGATGAGGACTTTACACCACAAGTACTTGATATATTAAAGAAAAATGATGTAAAGGCAACTTTTTTTGTAGTTGGAGAAAAAGTTGAATATAACAAAGAATTGCTAAAAAGACAGTATGAAGAAGGTCATGAGATAGGAAATCATACATTTACACATATAAATGTTGAAAAAAATAGTTATAATAAAGTAGAAAAAGAAATAACAGATACACAAAATGCTGTAAAGAGTGTAATTGGAGTAGAGCCAAAAATATTTAGACCTCCATATAGAGCCATGAGCAAAAGTGTTTGTGATATTATAGTTTCTAAAGGTATGAATATAATTCTTTGGTCAAACTTGGACCCTAGAGACTGGTCAAATCCTGGCGTTGATAGTATTATTAATACTATTCTTACAAAAGTACAAAACGGAAATATAATACTTTTACATGATTACAATAATAAGAGAAACAATAAATCTCAGACTATACAGGCTTTGGAAGTAGTAATTCCCAAGTTAAAAGAAAAAGGGTATAAATTTGTAACAGTATCTGAACTTATACAACATTTAGATAAAAATAAACAAGTGCAAAAATAAAGGATATTTGTTTAAAGATTAATGATGCTTGTAAATTTGAAATACAAGCATCATTAATCTTTAAGCCATAAAATACACAAAAAGTATTGAATAATAGAGTACTTTTAAATCTTTTATATATAATAATACAATTTTAAATGTGTAACGGTTTATAATACAGAAAGGTTAATATTATTTTTGATTAGTTTCACTAAAAAATTCAATTTTAACAGAGTTGCTCTTTATAGTATTTTTTTTGTATAATGGTAATAGTGAATTTAAATCAAAATTGATTTTTAAATAATTTATAGGGGGAAAAATCATTGTTATATGTGTTAATAATAATTCTGCTTATAGGATTAGACCAATTGTCTAAACTATGGGTGTTAAATAATTTGGTTAATGTATCTACAATACCAATAATAAAGAATGTATTTCATCTAACTTACGTTGAAAATAGAGGTGCAGCATTTGGACTATTACAAAATAATCAATGGATATTTATAATAGTTGCATTACTTGCAACAGTGTTTGGGTTATACTATCTCAATACAAGAAAAGTACATACATCTGGAAAGTTGGGAATCATATTAATAATATCTGGTGCATTAGGAAATCTGATTGATAGAGTTAGATTAGGGTTTGTAGTAGATTATTTTGACTTTAGGATTATATGGGAGTATGTATTTAATGTAGCAGATGTATTTGTAGTTGTAGGAACTGTATTTTTATGTATATATGTTTTATTTTTTGAAAGTAAAAGTAGGTGATTTGATGGAGAATGTAAGAGAGTTTTTAGTGCTTGAAGAGGAAGAAGAGGTTAGACTTGATGTTTATCTAGCAGAACAATTAGGAGATATGTCAAGAAGCTACATACAAAAAATTATAAAAGATGGTAAAGTAAAAGTTAATAATAAAGTAGAAAAAGCAAAATATTTAGTTAAAGAAGAAGATAAGATTATTATAGAAATACCAGAACCTAAAGTTTTAGAGGTTGTAGCTCAAGATATACCAATAAATATTGTATATGAAGATGATGATATTTTAATAATTAATAAATCTCAGGATATGGTTGTTCACCCTGCTCCTGGAAATTATGAAAATACATTGGTAAATGGAATTTTGTATCATTGTAAAGACAAGTTATCATCAATAAATGGTGTTATTAGACCTGGCATAGTTCATAGAATAGACAAAGATACTTCTGGTCTTCTTATGGTAGCTAAAAATAATTATGCACATAATTTTTTAGCAGAACAATTAAAAGAGCATTCTATAACTAGGGAGTATGAATTTATATGTTATGGTGTAGTTAAAGAAGATAAAATAACTGTAGACAAACCTATAGGAAGAAATCCTAAGGATAGATTAAAAATGGCTGTAGTAAAAGATGGAAGAAATGCAGTAACTCATTTTGAAGTGGTAGAAAGATTTGATAAATTTACTCATATGAGAGCTAGACTTGAAACTGGTAGAACTCATCAAATAAGAGTGCATGCTTTATCTATAAATCATCCACTTTTAGGTGATAGTGTATATGGACCTAAAGAAAATAAATTTAAACTAAAGGGACAAACTTTACATGCTAAGAAATTGGGATTTATACATCCTACCACTAAGGAATATATTGAATTTGACTCAGAATTACCAGAATACTTTAAGGAAGTTCTTAGAAAAATTAAATAAAAATTTGTATGATATTATAAATCATCTAATTAGATTTATACAAGTGATAAAATTAGTGAAGTTTAGCTAAAATATTTTATATTAAAGTATTTTGATTAAAAAAGCTTGAAAAATTTGAAATATAAATATATAATTTGAATTAATCGAGTATAAAAATTATCTTTAAACGATACAGAGATATCGTAAGACAATTGCTGAATTAGACTATATATATTTTTATATAAAAGCTTCTTGTCTTGTGATGAGAAGTTTTTTGTTGTTTAAATTGAAAATTTTAATAAAGTGGTGTTGTAAAAATTTAAGAGAGAGGAGTAGATTTGTCAAAATAAAAGAGAGTATATTTTTTTGACAATAGTTATGATATGGTAGAAAAAGCTCAATTAATGGATGAAAAGGCTATAGCAAGAGCAATTACTAGGATAAGTCATGAAATAATTGAAAGAAATAAAGGTGTAGAAAACCTAGTATTAGTTGGAATAAAAACTAGAGGTGTGCCAATTGCAAATAGAATCTCTAAAAGAATAGAACAAATAGAAGGAACAAAAGTAGACACTGGAGATATTGATATAACACTTTATAGAGATGACTTAGAAAAAGTTAATGTTGAACCAGTAGTCAAGGGAACATATCTAGACTTTAATGTAGATGATAAAACAGTAGTTTTAGTTGATGATGTGTTATATACAGGAAGAACTGTAAGAGCAGCACTTGATGCTATTATTGATATAGGAAGACCTAAATCAATACAATTAGCAGTATTAGTGGACAGAGGACATAGAGAGTTGCCTATAAGAGCAGATTATGTAGGAAAAAATGTCCCTACTTCGAGACATGAAATTATATCTGTTAGTTTATTAGAAATTGATGGAGAAGATTCAGTTACAATCAAAGAATAGTGATTTTTTAATATTATATAAAAGCTCAGCATTGTATAGTCATGGAGGAGGATAAAGCTTACATATATTGCACAAAATAAATAATACAAGTTTATTAATGTGTATACTAATGTAGTTTATATTCTCCTTTATTTGGGCTTTCAATGTCGTAAAATGTAAAAAAATGATGGTTTGCATAGTAAGTATATATAGATTAAAAAATAGAAGCTAGGGAATTTATAATTAATTAAAAGATATTAATTGAACAAAGGATTTATTCATATATAATAATTTTTGGAGGTTTTTATGAAAAAAACGATAATGTCTTTACAACATTTATTGGCCATGTTTGGAGCGACAGTATTAGTTCCCATTTTAACAGGCTTTAACCCATCAGTTGCAATTTTTTGTGCTGGTGTTGGTACATTGATATTTCATTTTTGCACAGAAGGAAAAGTACCTGCATTTTTAGGTTCAAGTTTTGCTTTTATCCCTGTTATACTAGCAGCTAAAGAAGCTTATGGAGGAGATTTAGCATATGCTCAGGGTGGTATAATAGTAGCAGGATTAATTTATATTATAATGTCAATTATAGTGAAAGTAGTTGGGGTGGATAAAATTAAGTTATATTTTCCAGCACAAGTTACAGGAGCTATGATAGCAGTTATAGGTTTAAACTTGTTGCCAACAGCTTTTAATATGGCTTCAGCTAATTTTATAATAGCATTCATGACCTTAGCAATAGCAATTTTGACTAATAAGTTTGGTAGAGGATTTATAAAACAATTAGGTATATTAATAGCCGTTTTTTCTGGATATATAATATGTTTGGTACTGGGATTAGTAGATATAACTACAATTACAGAAGCAAGTTTACTTGCGATACCTAACTTTACAATTCCTAAGTTTAGTTTAGGTGCAATTGTGATTATATCTCCAGTTGTTTTAGCTGTATTTATGGAGCATATAGGAGATATGACTACTAATGGTGCTGTTGTAGGAAAAAACTTTATAGAGAATCCAGGATTAAACAGAACGTTACTTGGTGATGGATTTGCAACTATAGTAGCAGGTTGCTTAGGTGGACCAGCTAACACAACTTATGGAGAAAATACAGCAGTACTTGCCATAACTAAAAACTATGACCCTTCAATACTTAGACGTACAGCAGTATTTGCTATATTGCTTGCATGTGTAGGGAAGTTTGGAGGATTTCTTCAAAGTATACCAGGTTCAGTTATGGGTGGAATCAGTATAATGTTATTTTCAATGATAACTTATGTTGGATTAAAAACTATAAGAGATAGCTCTTGTGTAGAAAGTAAAGTAAATATATTGATAATAGCAGTTATATTATTGATAGGTCTTGGAACAACTTACTTATCTAATAAAGGGATTTCTATAGGAATTCCTATAACAAGTACTGTAAAGATAACTGGTCTTAGTTTGGCTGCAATTGTCGGTATTGTACTAAATAGAATATTGAATAATCAAGATTTTAAAGTTGAAAAATAATAATTAATTAAGTATATATTATTTTAAATAATTAATTTTATATAGACATTAGTAACTAATGTTGATATAATGATTAAAAATAAATAAAAGAAAGGGTAAGGTAACTGGGAAGATGAGAATATAATCTATTTTTTATAATTTAAAGTATTGTAAATTTTGAAAAGCCTATATTGGTGGCTTTATTTATGATGCTTAAATTAAGGAGAGTAGATTATAGTCTATACGTTTAGTTATTGTGCCTATTTATGTAAATCTCTCCTTATATTTAAGTATACCAGGGAGGGATTTTTTTATGATGTTAATAAAAGTAGAAAATTTAAAAAAATATTATGCTGATAAATTAATTTTGGATATAGATAAACTTGAAATATTAGAGAATGAGAGAATAGGTTTAGTTGGTTCAAATGGTCAAGGAAAAACAACTTTATTAAAAGCAATATTAGGTGAAATAGAAATTGATGAAGGTTGTGTCTATCTTACAGATAGCTATTCATATATAAGTCAGAGTGAAAATAATATTGAAAAATGTAATGATAGTAAAGAAAAGAGTCTATTAAATGCACCAGATAAATTTGAAGATTATTTATCTGGTGGAGAAAAAGTTAAGCTAAAGATAGCAGATGCACTGAATAATAAGAAAAATATAATAATAGCAGATGAACCAACTTCAAATTTAGATAAAAAGGGTATAGATATTTTGGAAAATATGTTTAAAAGACATAAAGGAGCATTATTATTAATATCTCATGACAGACGTTTTTTAGATGAATTATGTACAACTATATTGGAGCTGGAAAGTGGGAAATTAAAAGCTTATAAAGGTAATTACACTGATTATTTAGAACAAAAGGATGAAGAAATAAAAAGAGCTGACTTTGAATATCATGAATATATAAATGAGAAAAAAAGATTGGAGAAGGCTCTTTTAGGTAAAAAATCTTTAAGTGATGGTATAAGGAAGACTCCAAAACGAATGGGGAATTCAGAAGCTAGATTGCATAAAATGGGGGGTCAAAAAAATAAGAAAAAAGTAGACTCAAGTGTAAAAGCATTAGAAGGTAGAATTGAAAAATTGGAAGTGAAAGATAAACCTAAGGTCTCTGCAGATATGAATATTAAAATACAGGATGGTATGGAAATAATCAGCAAAAACTTAGTGGAATTAAAGGATTTAACTTTAAAGGTAGGAAATAAGCTTTTATTGGATAATATTTCTTTCAAGGTAAAAAGAGGGAAGAAAATAGCTTTATTAGGTGATAATGGATGTGGAAAAAGTACTCTGATAAGAGAAATACTTAGTAATAAAAACGATTGTATAAAGATAAATAACAAGGTAAAGATAGGTTATTTTGACCAAAACCAAGATTCATTAGATAAGGAAAAGAGTATTTTGTACAATATCAAATCAAATAGTTCATTTGATGAGTCTTTTATAAGAATAAACTTAAGTTTATTTGGATTTAAAGGTGATACTGTTTATAAAAAAGTTAAGGTTCTTAGTGGAGGAGAAACGGTAAAGATAGCTCTATGTAAAATAATACTAGAAGATAATAATTTTTTAGTTCTTGATGAGCCAACTAATTACTTGGATATAAAATCTATGGAAGCATTGGAAAAAGCATTGATAAATACTGATAAAACTGTGCTTATAGTGTCTCATGATAGAGTATTTATATCTCATATTTGTGACTATTTTTTAGAAATAAAAGATAGGCATATAAAGGAGTTTGATTGTAATTATAATGATTATATCATTAGTAGAGATAAAAAAACTCCTAGTAGAGAAAGTAAAGTTAAACAAGAAAAACTTTTAGTATTAGAAAACAGACTTACAAACATTATATCTATGCTGTCAATAGAAAAAGATAACTTAAAAAAAGAGTGTTATGAATTAGAATATAATGAGTTATTAAAACAAATTAGAAGTATAAAAAATAGTTCTCAAAATTAAACTAATTGTTGGATTTTTATAAAAACAGAAATTAATTGATTTAAATATATACATTAGTTATTAAAGAGCTAAAAATAAATAAAATTAAAAGTGGCATTCTTATATAATAAGAATGCCACTACTTTTAGTTAATATGATAAATATATTATTATTTATCAGTCAGTAATTTTTATATTTATGAGATATACTTTATTCAGATTTAATCTTAAGTTTAGCTACCATTTCTTCTTCAGGAGTAACATAAATAGTACTATTAGTTTCATAGATAACCATACCAGGTTTAGAGCCACTAGGTTTTTTTACATTTTTTTTCTTTGTATAATCTACAGGTACTTGAGAAGAAAGCTTTGACTTGCTAAAAAATGCAGCTAACATAGCTCCCTCAAATATAGTGTTATCAGGGACTTCTTTACCAGCAGATTTTATTATTACATGAGAACCTGGAATATTTTTTGTATGCATCCATAAATCATCATTATCAGCAAGTCTTAGTGTAAGATAATCATTTTGTTTGTTGTTTTTTCCAACTAAGATTTTAAATCCATCAGAAGAAATAAATTCATGAGGTTTTGTAGAAGGCATAGTGTCTTTTTTACTACTTTTCTTTTGTGCTTTGATATATCCAACTTTACCAAGTTCTTCTTTTATATCTTGTAATTCAGCCAAATTTTCGCAGTTTTCAATACTCAAAATTATGTTTTCTAAGTAATCTATTTCTTCTTTGTTCAATGAAATTTGGTGAGATATTTCAACTTTGGCATGTTTCATTTTAGTATACTTTTTAAAATATTTTTGAGCATTTTCAGATGGAGTTAAGTTTTTATTTAATTCTATTGTTACATTTTTACACTCTTCATCATAGAAATTGGCAACCTCAATATTTTCCATCCCTTTCTCTACCATATATATATAAGACGTAATTAGTTCACCCTTTACTTTATAAATAGCTGCATTTTCAGACTCTAACAATTCTTCTTCTTGCTTTCTAAGTTTGTTATAAAGTCTATCCAATTTAACAGATATGCTTTTCTTTAAGTCAGATGAACGTTGATTGATTCTATCTTTAATATCTTTATTTCTGTAGAAATCTTCTAGTATAGTAGACATACTTTCCTTATTGATATATGATAAATCATTAAACAATGTAAGATTGACACAACTGAAATCAACCACTTTATCTAATTTTTTATCTATAACAATACAAGGTGAAAATTTATTAGAGTTTATATCATTAAATAAACTACAAAATTCCCTGTATAAAGAATCAAACTGCTGACTAGATATATCTTTGATAATATCGTTTTGATTTACATCTGCCCTATAACAAATTTCTTTGGCGATAGTAGGGCTTATACCTAAAAATTTAGAATATATGGACTTAAAAATAGGGCCGTCAAATTCATTTAGATTGCCAATAAATGAATCTTTAGATATATTATCAAGAGGGTTAAGTTTATCCTGCTTTGGTGGCAATGAGTAACTATGACCAGGTAAAACCTGACGAACTCTACTTATACTAAAAGGCACTCTTTTTATAGAATCTATAATTTTATCATCTTCATTATGAGTTACTATTATATTACTATGTCTTCCCATAATTTCAATTATAATATTTTTGATTGTCTTTTCTTTTAATTCATCTAAAGACTCAACACTGATTTTTATTATTCTTTCAAAACCAATTTGAGAAATTTCTATAATATTTCCACCTTGTATATATTTTCTAAGCAACATACAAAACATAGGAGCCTTTAGGGGATTTTCTTTTTTATAATTGCTTGTTAAATAAACCCTAGGATTTGAAGCACTTGCACTTAAAACCAATCTAAAATTTTCTTTGTTGTTTCTTATATTAAAAATTACCTCATCATCTTCAGGTTGATGAATCTTATCTATTTTTCCACCTGTAAGTTTTGATGATAATTCATCTACTATTGAATGTATAACTAATCCATCTAATGCCATATATAGCACCCCTTTCTTTGACCAAAATAAGTCAGTAAATTAATTATACACATAATATATGCTCTATGACTAGGGGGAATTTAAACAACATGGATTAATGTATAAATTTTATAATTATTTATACTTACAGGATATACTCACAATAGAATCAGCATTATATTTTCAAATTAATAATTTAAATTTGCTTAAATATAAAACAAATGTAGTATAATTAGTGTGTAAAGAATAACTTATAAGAGTATATAAACTTTACAAAACTAAATAAATATTAAAGCTGTATAATATATAAATATGAAAGAAGGTTGAAAAAATGAAATTTATTGATTTAAGAAGTGATACTGTTACTATGCCTACTGATGAAATGAGAGAAGCCATGGCAAAGGCTCCTGTTGGAGATTCAATCTTTAGAGATGACCCTACTGTAAATAAACTTGAAGAATTAGCAGCAGCTAAAGTTGGAAAAGAAGATGCTATTTTCCTTCCAAGTGGAACTTTTGGAAATCAGTTAGCTTTGTTTACTCACTGCCTAAGAGGTCAAGAAATCATTATTGGTAAAGGATATCATATTGTGACTCATGAAGTTGGAGCACCTGCTGTAATAGCTGGAGTTCAACTTAGAACTATAGATGAAGATGAAAGTGGAGCTCTTAATCCTGAGCTTGTTGAGAAGGCAATTAGGAGAGATGATATACATGAACCACAAACAGGTCTTATATGTGTAGAAAATGCATACTCAGGTGGAACTGTTGTAAGTCTTGACAATTTAAAAGAAATTAAAAAAATAGCTGAAAAACACAATTTACCAGTGCATTTAGATGGAGCGAGATTATTTAATGCAGCATTAACTTTAGGTGTAGAAGCTAAAGAAATTGCACAATGTTGTGACAGTGTTATGTTCTGTGTATCAAAAGGTTTAGCTGCACCAATGGGTTCTATTCTTGCTGGAAGTAAAGAATTTATAGCAAAAGCTAGAAGAAAGCAAAAAGTTATGGGTGGGGGAATGAGACAAGTTGGTATAGTTGCAGCAGCTGGTATAATTGCTATTGAAAAAATGACACTGAGATTAAATGAAGACCATGATAATGCAAAATATTTAGCTTGTGAGTTGGATAAAATTGAAGGCATTGAAGTAAATAACATTAATCCAGACCTGAGTATGGTATTCTTTAAAATGAGTGAAGATGTAATAAAAGAAGAAGTTTTAATAAAAGAGTTTTTTGAAAGAAATATAAAAATCAATAAAATGGAAAATGGGGAGTATAGATTTGTAACTCATGTAGATATTACTAGAGAAGATTTAGATTATGTTTTAAAAACACTTAAAGAATTAATAGGTGTATGCTAATTATGTATGTTCAAAAAAACTAAATAGCATATGTTAAATATTTTATTTAAAAAATTCATATACAGTTTAAATAAACTATACATAAAATTCATATAGAAATATTATTATATAAACATAGAAAGAACTAGCTTAAAAACATAATATAATTACCCTAATTGTAATGGCAACTCTCCCTCACATCCTCAAATTATAGTTGTCATTACAAAACTTTTCCCATAAATTATAAGTTTATGGGAATTTTTTTATGTTATAATAGTTTAAGTGTTAATTTACAAAGGAGCGATACTTATGAAATTTTGGAAACTACATGGAATAGGCAATGATTTTATTGCAATAGATGGAAGATTTGACCAAATAGATTCATCAAATTATACTGTTTTAGCAAAAAAAGTATGCCATAGAAGATTTTCTGTAGGAGCGGATGGGTTACTAGTTGTGAAAAATTCAGAAATTGCAGATGTAGAAATGGTGTATTATAATTCTGATGGTTCAAGAGCAGCTATGTGTGGAAATGGACTTAGATGTTTTTGTAAGTTTGTTTATGATAACGGCATAGTTAAAAAAGAAAACTTTACAGTAGATACACTAGATGGTATAAAAAATATAAAAATAAACACTATAAATGGAGAAATAAATACTATAAAAGTTAATATGGGAAAAGGAAGTTTTTTAGCTAAAGATGTTCCTGTGTTAACTGATAAAGAACGTTTTGTACAAGAAAATATAAAAGTTTTAGATAAAGAGTTTAAGATTACATCTATGTTGATGGGGGTTCCTCACACTGTGGTTATAGTGGATGAATTAAATGTAGATGAAGTTTGTAAATATGGAAAAGAGATTGAAAATAATAAAATATTTCCTAAAAAAACGAATGTAAATTTTGTAAAAGTAGAAGATAAGTATAATATACATGTCTATACTTGGGAAAGAGGATGTGGATATACTTTAGGATGTGGAACAGGTATGACTGCATCAGCAATAGTATGTAATCTACTTAATCTGGTAGAAAATAGTGTAAATGTGACTTCTCAAGGAGGAACAGTACGTATAGATATAGGGGATTTTTCTTATATGACAGGTCCAGCAGTAAAAATATGTGAAGGTGTTTTGGAGGTTTAGGTAATGGCTATAAGTATGACTGGTTTTGGAAGAGGAGAATACAAAGACGACAACTATTATTTTTTGGTAGAATGTAAAACAATAAATCATAAATATTCAGATATAAATATACGTCTTCCAAGAAAAATTTCATTTTTAGAGGATAAAGTTAGAAATTTAGTAAAAAACTATGTAAAAAGAGGAAGAGTTGATTTATACATAAAATTTGACTTATTAGGCAAAGAAGATGTAAACTTAAATTTCGATGAAGGATTAGCGTCTCAATATATAGATATATTAAAAGAAATAAAAAACAAATTTGATATTATAGATGATATTAGTGTTATGAATGTTGCAAGATTTCCTGATATTATAAAAATAGAAGAAAAAGATGAAGATGAAGATTTATTATGGTCGATGTTGAATCAAGCCGTAGAAGATGCAATGATAAAACTAAGAGAAATGAGAAGTGAAGAAGGTAAAAAACTAGCTGAAGATATTACAATGAGATGTGACTTATTAAAAAATCATATAGAAGAAATTGAAAAACATTCAAATAGTGTTGTAGAAGACTATAGAGAAAAACTAAATTCAAGAATAAGTGAAATGCTAGAAGACCCAAGTATAATAGATGAAAATAGGTTAGCACAAGAAGTTGCAATATATGCAGATAAAAGTAGTATAACAGAAGAGATAGTTAGATTTAAAAGTCATATTGGTCAGCTTAAAAAAACTATATTTAAAGACGATTCTATAGGTAGAAAAATTGATTTCTTAATACAAGAGATGAACAGAGAAACTAATACAATAGGTTCAAAATCATCTGATATAAATATAACTAATTTAGTAGTAGAAGTGAAAAGTGAGTTAGAAAAAATAAGAGAACAAATACAAAATATAGAGTAAGAATACAATATTAGAAGGGGAATATTTAAATGTTTACAAAAAAAGGATTATTGCTAGTTGTATCAGGTCCATCAGGTGCAGGAAAAGGTACTATTTGCAAAGAACTACTTAGAGAGAATGATACAATAAAACTTTCTGTATCAGCTACTACAAGAAAACCAAGAGCAGGAGAAGTTGATGGAGTAAATTATTTCTTCATAAGTAAAGAAAAGTTTGAATATATGATAGGAAAAGGTGAGTTTTTGGAGTATGCTCAAATTTATGATAATTTTTATGGAACTCCAAAAGCAGCAATAATGGAATGTTTAGAAAAAGGACAGGATGTGCTACTAGAAATTGAAATGCAAGGAGCAAAACAAATAAAAGAGGTTTGTCCAGAAGGCGTATTTATATTTGTCCTACCTCCATCACTTAAAGAATTAAAAAATAGAATTGTTGGAAGAGGTACAGAGACAGAAGAAGAAATAGAAAAGAGATTTAGTTGTGCATATGAAGAAATAAAAATGATTAAGGATTATGATTATTTTATATTTAATGAAGATGTAAAAATATCTGCTAAAGAAATAGAAGGTATAATATCATCTGAAAAGAATAAAGTTAGCAGATATAAAAATATTATAATAGAGAAATTCAAGGAGGAATTATAATTATGTTAAAACCATCTATCAATGAGGTACTAGAAAAAATAGACAACAGATATTATTTAGTAGGGACTGTTTCAAAGAGAGCAAGAAAATTAATTGATGGAGAAGAGCCATATGTTCCAAACAAAGATAAAGAAAAGCCTGTATGTGTAGCTACTAAAGAAGTTGCAAGTGGAAAGATAACATATAGATTATTAACAGAAGAAGAAATAGAGATAGAAGAAGCTAGACACTACGCTGAGCAACACCAACAAATTTCAGAAGAGGAGTAAGGTCATGCTAAAAAATAAGACTGTTGTAATTGGCATAAGCGGCGGAATAGCTGCATACAAGGCTTGTGATGTTGTAAGTAAATTAAAAAAGTTAAATGCAAATATCCATGTTATAATGACAAAATCAGCAACAGAATTTGTTAGACCACTTACACTTCAATCACTAAGTCAAAATTATGTAGTAGAGGATATGTTTGAAGAACCAAAATCTTGGGAGGTTGAACATATATCATTAGCGAAAAAAGCAGATTTGTTTTTAATAGTACCAGCAAGTGCAAATGTTATAGGAAAAATTGCAAATGGTATAGCTGATGATATGCTAACAACTACTGTTATGGCAACAAAAGCACAAGTTTTAATAGCACCAGCTATGAATACTAATATGTATGAAAATCCAATTGTCCAAAAAAATATAAAAACTTTAGAGGAATTTGGATATAAATTTATAGAACCAGAAAGTGGAAGACTTGCATGCGGAGATATTGGATCAGGAAAACTAGCTAAACCAGATGTAATAGTAGAGGCAGTTTTAGCTAATCTTACGAAAGAGCAAGATTTAAAAGGTCAAAGTATAATAGTTACAGCTGGACCAACTGTAGAAAGTATAGACCCAGTAAGATATTTAACTAATAGGTCTTCTGGTAAAATGGGATATTCTATAGCTAAAGAAGCTATATCTAGAGGTGCTGATGTAACATTAATATCAGGTCCTACAAATCTATCTATTCCACAAAACCTTAAAAAATTTGTACAAATAGAATCAGCACAAGATTTGTATGAGGCAGTAGTATCAAATTTAAATGAAAATAAAATAGTAATTCAAAGTGCAGCAGTTGCAGATTATAAGCCAAAAACTTATTCTGACAAAAAGATTAAAAAGAATAATGATGATTTATCAATAGAATTAAGTAGGAATTATGACATTGCTTATGAAATAGGAAAAATAAAGGAAGATAGGATATTAGTTGGATTTGCTGCTGAAACTAACGACCTAATAGAACATGCCAAAGGAAAAATTGAAAAGAAAAATTTAGATTTTATTGTGGCAAATGATTTAACTAAAGAGGGAGCTGGTTTTAGAACTGATACTAATATTGTAAAAATAATAGATACAGAAGGAAATATTACTGAGTACCCTAAAATGAAAAAGGAAGAAGTAGCTAATGTTATCTTAAATAAGATTAAAGTGTTACTTGAGAAATAAGAACTTTTTTAAATATGATATTTGTGTATTTTATCACAGCTAAAGTGGCTGAAAGCTACAATTTACTTTTAGCGAGTAAAAACTCGCAAATGTCAGTTAAATTGTGGTTTTCAGCATTTATTTTGCCATAAAGTATAAAATATGATTAATAGTTAATTATTAAGATATATCTAATATTAGTAATAACTTGAAACTTTTTAGATATGCTGAGATTTTTTGATATATTATAAAATGTGTTAAAATATGAGCAGTAGATTAATTTTAAGTAGGGATTTTACAATGAAAAAATATGCAAAGGTAATAGTTAGAAGTAATACTATATACACAGACAATTTATTTACATATCAAATTCCTGTATTTTTAGAGGAAGTTATAAGTGTTGGGCATAGAATATTAGTGCCATTTGGAAGAGGTAATAAACCAACAGAAGCCTTTGTATTTCAACTTACAGATAATTTAGATGAAAAAATAAAGACTAAAGAAATCATAGATATATTAGATGAAAATCCAATATTTAGAGAAGAAGATTTAGAGTTGGTTTACTGGATGAAAAATAGATATTTGTGTACTTATATAGAGTGTATAAATTTGATATATCCAAAAGGATATAAACTAAATAATTACAAAGTAGTTTTACTAGGTGAAAAGCTAAATGGATTAAGTGAGACTGAATTAGATGAAAAGATATCGAAGCTGAGTGATAAAAATAAAGAGATAGTAGAAAAAGTAGTTGAGAGTAAAGGAAAAATTAAGGTTGATAAGTTAAAATATATACCGAATCTAAATAATTCTCTATATACAATGAATAAAAATGGAATTATAAAATTATGCTGGGAATACAAAAATCATAAAAATGAGAAGAAAGTATGTTATGTATCTTTGAGTTTAGAAAATGATAAAATTGATGATTATATAGAACAAAATAAAATAAGCATAGGAAGCAAGCAAAAAGAGATATTAAATTTTCTTAAAAACAATGAAAATGTAGAGATAAATGATTTATTGGATTTATTAAATGCTTCAAAGCAGAGTATAAATTCTTTAAGTAAGAAAGAGTTAGTAACTTTAGAATTTAAAGATTATTATAGAGAGCCAAAAAGTATTTACAAATCTATATCAAAAAGTATAAAATTAAACAATGAGCAACAACAAGCGGTTGATGAGATAAATTCAAGTATGTTTATAGATGATAAAAAGCCATATTTAATTCATGGTATAACTGGAAGTGGAAAGACTGAAGTTTATATGGAAACAATAGAATTTGCATTAAGCCAAGGTTTAGATAGTATATTTTTGGTTCCTGAGATAGCACTAACTCCCCAAACGATAGATAGATTAAAGAGTAGGTTTGGGGATTTAGTTGGAGTGTTTCACAGTAAACTATCTGAAGGAGAAAAACATGACGTTTATAAAGCTGTTAAAGCTGGAAAGATAAGAGTTTTAATTGGTGCTAGGTCAGCACTATTTGCTCCTTTTAATTCTTTAGGATTGATAATAATTGATGAATTTCATGAGTCATCATATAAGTCTGAAAAAAATCCTAAGTTTAACGCTATAGAAGTAGCTAGATTCATGGCATTAAAAAATAATTTAACTCTTATTTTAGGTTCAGCAACACCTTCAATTGAAGAGTATTATAGAGCAAAAACTGGTGAATATAAACTTATAAATATAAAAAATAGAGCAAACAATAAACCACTTCCAAATATTGAAGTTGTAGACATGAAAGATGAATTAGATAGAGGTAATAGAAGTATATTTAGCTTAAAACTTCAAAGAGAAATAAGTTGTGCGATTGAAGAAAATAGTCAGGTAATACTATTTTTAAATAGAAGAGGTTATGCAAATTTTGTATCATGTAGAAAGTGTGGTTATGTGTTTCAATGTGAAAATTGCGATATATCTTTGACATATCATAAAAAAAGTAATATTGGAAGATGCCATTATTGTGGATATGAAAGAGAAATTCCAAAAGAATGTCCAGAATGTGGAAGTCATTATGTCAAGCCATTTGGAGTAGGAACTCAAAAAATCGAGGAAGAGTTAAAATGTATTTTTCCAAATATAAAAACTTTGCGAATGGATAAAGATACAACCTCAAAAAAGGGTTCATTAGAGGAAATACTAAATAAGTTCAAAGATAAAGAAGCAGATGTATTGATAGGAACGCAGATGTTAAGTAAAGGATTGGATTTTGACAATGTAACTTTGGTAGGCATTTTATCAGCAGACATGATACTAAATTTTCCTGATTTTAAAAGTTTTGAAACAACCTTTCAGTTGATAACTCAAGTTTCTGGAAGGGCAGGAAGAGCAGACAAAGAAGGTAAAGTAGTACTTCAAACATATGATACTGAGCATTATGCTATTAAACATGCCATAGAGTACAATTATGAAGGTTTTTATGAAGATGAGATAAAGATAAGAAGGGCATTTGGATATTCTCCTTTTAATAACATGTTAAGTGTAGTTGTTAGTGGCGAAGATGAAAGATTAGTTATAAAAAATATAAAAAATATGCATGCATCTTTGATTTATTTATTAGAAAAAAGGGGTATAAACGACTTAGAGTTTATATTAGGACCCAATCCATGCTCAATATCAAAAATAAATCAAAATTATAGATGGCAGATACTCTTTAAAGATGAAAATATTGAAATTAATCTCTTAAAGGGTATAATAAAATATATATGTATAACAAAACGAGATTTGATATTTGATAAGAATATTAATGTATCTATAGATATTAATCCAAATAGTGTATTATAAATTTAGGAGGAAGTGTAATGGCTTTAAGACAAATAGTTCAAATAGGAGAACCAGTACTAAGAAAGAAATCAAAAAAAGTTGAAAAAATTGATGCAAAAATAATACAATTGTTAGATGATATGGCAGAAACTATGTATGATGCAGATGGTGTTGGACTGGCTGCACCTCAAGTTGGAATTTTAAAAAGAGTGGTAGTAATCGATATTGGAGAAGAACTTATAGAACTTATAAATCCAGAAATAATAGAAACATCTGGAGAACAAATAGATGATGAAGGTTGTTTAAGTGTTGTTGGAGAATCTGGAGAGGTTAAAAGACCAAACTATGTAAAAGTTAGAGCTTTAAATAGAAATGGAGAAACAATAGAGTTAGAAGGGGAAGAACTTTTAGCTAGAGCATTTTGTCATGAAATAGACCATCTAGATGGAATACTATTTGTTGATAAAATAGAAAAATAGTAGGGGTTGATTTGATGAATATAGTATTTATGGGAACTCCTGATATAGCAGTTCCTTGTTTACAAAAAATAATAGATGAAAAGTATGAAATACTAGGAGTTGTAACTCAGCCAGATAAACCAAAAGGAAGAGGTAAAAAACTTGGCATGAGTCCAGTAAAAGAGCTTGCAATTGAAAATAATATACCTGTATATCAACCAATTAAAGCTAGAGACAAAGATTTTATAGACACAATGAAATCTTTAAATCCGGATGTAATAGTAGTTGTGGCTTTTGGGCAGATACTTCCAAAAGAAATATTAGAAATTCCTAAGTTTGGATGTATAAATGTCCATGTTTCTTTACTTCCAAAATATAGAGGTGCAGCACCTATAAATTGGGTAATAATCAATGGCGAAGAAAAAACTGGTGTTACAACTATGTATATGGATGAAGGCTTAGACACTGGAGATATGATATTAAAGTCAGAAGTAAATCTTGATGAAAATATAACAGCAGGAGAACTTCATGATAAAATAATGAATATAGGAGCAGAAACTTTAAAAGAAACATTAAAGTTGATAGAAGAAGGAACTGCCCCAAGAGAAGTACAAAATCATGAGGAATTTTCTTATGCACCAATAATGAATAAATCACTAGGTAATATAGACTTTTCAAAAAATGCTAAGGAAATACACAATTTAGTTAGAGGTGTAAATCCATGGCCAAGTGCTTATACTACTTATAATGGTGTAACAATGAAAATCTGGAAAACTAAAGTATTAGAGGAAGAAAGTACCAAAGATGCAGGTACAATAATTGAGGTAAATAAAGATGGCATAAAAGTAAGTACTAAGGATAAGGTACTTTTAATTGAAGAAATTCAGATGCCAAATAAGAAGAGAATGCTGGTTGGAGAATATATAAAAGGAAATACTATAGAAATTGGTGTAGTATTGAGTTAGGTGAAAAGTATGACAGATATAAAAAAGTATTTAACAAGTGTTGGTATTTTAGTCTTAATATTAGGGATTTTAATGGGAGTTGCAAACTTTTTTATAATTAGTTTGACTCAAATATTTTCCTTAGGAATAAATACTGTAGTAATATCACTAATACTTATAATACTATGCTCAACAATAGTTACGTATAGAGTAATTAAAGGAAAAAATATTAACTCAAATATAATGAAAATAAATTTTAAAATTGTTAGTGTATTATTTCCCATTATATCTTTTATTGCATCATCATTTGGTATGTCAAAAAGTGAAATTAGAAGGATATATATAAAGTTAAATAATGAATATATATACAGTAATAAATATAATTTTAATCCAGAGGATATAATAATTTTAATACCTCATTGTATTCAAGAGAATAGTTGCAAACTAAAAGTTACTAATGATATAGATAATTGTAAGAAATGTGGAAAATGCAATATAGGAGAATTAGCTGAGCTAAATAAAAGTGTTAAAGTAAAAGTATTTGTAGCTACAGGAGGGACTCTAGCTAGAAAAATTATAATTGACAATAAACCTAAAGCTGTTATAGCTGTTGCATGTGAGAGAGATTTAACATCTGGAATACAAGACATTAAAAAAATTCCTGTTTTAGGGGTATTTAACAAAAGACCTAATGGACCTTGTATAAATACTAATGTAGATATAGTGGATATTAAAAAAGCTATAAGTTTTTTAACAGGAAAAGTATATTAGCTTGTAATTAAACTGTTTTTAAGTTATGTGAATATTAAAGAGGATGTATAATAAAAATATATTTTAGGAGAGTGTTATTTATGTACCCTGTATATGGCGGTTTTTGGGGATTTGACCCAACGATGATTATATTAATTCCAGCTATATTATTCACTGCATATGCTCAATTTAAAGTGAGTTCAACAACAAATAAGTATTTAAGAGTAAATACACGTAGAGGATATACTGGAGAACAGACAGCAAGAAGAGTACTTGATTCAAATGGTTTGTATGATGTAAGGATAGAAATGGTTAGAGGTCATTTAAGTGACCACTATGACCCAAGAAGAAAAACTGTAAGATTATCAGAAGATGTATATTATGGAACATCAATAACTTCTGTTGCAGTAGCTGCACATGAATGTGGTCATGCAATGCAACATGCTAAAGGTTATGCACCTCTTCAAATAAGAAGTAGTTTGGTGCCAGTAGTAAACTTTGCTTCAAGCATTTCTTGGTTTTTAATATTTCTAGGATTTATCATGGCTGGACCATTTCTAAAAATTGGGATACTATTGTTTTCAGCTTCAGTACTATTCCAAATAATAACATTGCCTGTAGAATTTAATGCTTCTAGCAGAGCAATTGTTCAACTTGGAAATCTAGGTATTATAGATGAGGGTGAGGTAAGACAAAGTAGAAAAGTGCTTTCAGCAGCAGCCTTAACATATGTTGCAGCAGCACTAGTTTCAATACTTCAATTACTTAGATTGTTACTAATAGCTCAAAGAAGAGATGACTAAAAATAAAGTGGGTTGTTTAGAAACAACCCTTTTTTATGTTTAATAAAAGGGAGAAATTTATATGGATGCAAGAGAAATTGGATTTAAAGTATTATGCGATATAGAGAAAAATAATAACTATTCAAATATTGCAATAAATAAGCATTTTAAAAACTTAGAAATAAGCGATATGGATAGAGGACTTGCAACAGAGTTAATCTATGGAGTAGTAGAAAATAAATATTACTTAGATTATATAATTAATAAACTTTCAAAAATAAAAGTAAAAAAAATGTCAACTTATGTTAAAATCTTTTTAAGAATGGGAACATATCAAATTTTATTTTTAAATAGTATATCAGATTATGCAGCAGTTAATGAAACTGTAAAATTATCTAAAAAATATGATAAAAAATCTTCTGGTTTTATAAATGCTATTCTTAGAAATGAAATAAGAAATAAAGATACTATAATGGACATAACTGAGGAAGATAGTGTAAAATACTTATCTATAAAGTATTCTTACAACTCTTGGATTATAAAAAATTGGATAGATAATTTTGGACAAGAATTTACTGAAGATTTATTAGAAGCAAACAATGAAAAGCCTAGTATTTATATAAGAACAAATACACTTAAAATCAGCAGAGAAGAGCTTATTGAAAAATTAAATCAAGAGGGTATTATGTGTTTGAAAGTACCTATGGTGGAAGAAGCTATAAAAGTCGAAAAATTAAAAAATATAGAAAATAATGAGTTATTTAAGGCTGGTTTATTTACAATTCAAGATATAAGTTCTATGATAGTAGGGAAAGTAATTAATCCAAAGGAAGATTCATTGATTTTAGATGTATGTAGTGCTCCTGGTGGAAAATCTACTCACTTAGCCACTTTAATGAATAATACAGGTCAAGTAATAGCTAGAGATATCTTTGAGCATAAACTAAAGCTTATAAAAGCTACTGTAAATAGACTTGGTCTTAAAAATGTATGTGTAGAAGGATTTGATGCTTCTGAAATTGATGAAAATAGCATAAATAAATTTGATTATGTTTTAGCAGATGTTCCTTGTTCTGGCCTTGGTATAATAAGACGTAAACCAGAAATTAAATACAAGAAAGAAGAAGAGTTAGAAGATATTACTTCTATACAAAAGAAAATATTAGAAAATGCATCAAAGTATGTTAAAATTGGAGGAACTTTAATATATAGTACATGTACAGTTCAAGATATGGAAAACATAAATATAATTAATTCTTTTATTGAAGAAAATAATAATTTTGAATTGACTCCAATTGATACAATAAATGTAGATTTAGACAATCAAGATAAAGGATATTTAAAAATATATCCCAATATTCATGGTATAGATGGTTTTTTTATAGCAAAATTAAAGAGAATAAGGTAGTGAATAGAATGGAAGAGAAAAAAATAGTATTAAAAAACTTTACTGAAGATGAACTCAAGGAATTTATGAAAACTATAGATGAAAAACCTTTTAGAGGGAGCCAAATATTTTCTTGGATATATAAAGGTGCAAAAACTTTTGATGACATGAATAATATACCAAAAAGTTTGAGAAATAAATTAGAAGAAGTTTCATGTATAGGTCATATAGATATAGAATTAAAGTTAGAATCTAAGGTAGATGGCACAAAAAAATATTTGTTTTTATTAGATGATGGAAATATAATAGAAACTGTGATGATGGATTATGACAGTAGGGTTACTGTTTGTGTTTCTAATCAAGTAGGATGTAGAATGGGATGTAACTTCTGTGCATCTACAATGGATGGACTGATTAGAAACTTAGAACCATGGGAGATTTTAGACCAAGTTATTAAGATTCAAGAAGATACTGGCAAAAGAGTATCAAATCTTGTCTTAATGGGAAGTGGTGAACCACTTGACAATTTTGAAAATACAAAACAATTTTTAAAAATAATTAATGAAAAAAATGGTCTTAATATAGGGTATAGACATATAACTCTTTCAACTTGTGGGATAGTGCCAAAAATGTACGAGTTGGCTGATTTGAAAATAGCTATAAATTTGGCTTTATCACTTCATTCACCATATGATGAAGAAAGAAGAAAGATTATGCCTGTAGCAAATGCCTATTCTATTAAAGAAATACTAGATGCATGTAGATATTATATAAAAAAGACAAATAGAAGGGTTACATTTGAATACTCTCTTATAAAAGGTGTAAATGACTCAGAAAATGAGGCAAAGGCATTAGCAAAGCTTTTAAAAGGTATGCTATGCCATGTAAATTTAATACCAATAAATAAGGTTGAAGAAAGAGAATATGAAAAGCCAGACAAGGCATTTATTTATAAGTTTAGAGATAGTTTAGAGAAAAACAATATACCTGCTACAGTTAGAATGTCTATGGGTTCTGATATTAGTGGAGCTTGTGGCCAATTGAGAAGAAAATACAAGTAATATGTAAGGAGGAAGTCGTATGGTTTATAGTTGTGCCTCCCATATAGGAAAAGTAAGAAAAAACAATGAAGACTATTGTGAGGGAGAAGTTATAGATACAGAACATGGTCCAATAGGAATATTTGCCATAGCTGATGGAATGGGTGGACATAAAAAAGGGGAAGTCGCCAGTAAGTTAGCAGTAGAAAATATAATTGATTTTCTAAAAGAAAACTTATTACAGCATGATAATGTAAAAATAGACTATATAGATGATATACTAAAACAGGCTTATAATAATGTAAACTCAATTGTGCACAAGAAATCTATGGAAGATATAGCATTTGAAGGAATGGGAACTACATTAGTTACAGCGATAGTGTATAATAATGTCTTGTATGTGGCAAATGTTGGAGATAGCAGATGTTATTTGTTAACAGATGAAAAATTTGATAAAATAACTATAGACCATTCCGTGGTTGAAGAACTTATGATGGCTCATGTTATTACAGAAGAAGAAGCGAGAAGACATCCACAGAGAAATAGAATAACTAGAGCAATTGGAACAGATGATATGGTTGTTGTAGATATTTTTAAGAAGGAAATCAAAAAAAGTGATATAATACTTCTTGCAACAGATGGATTAACCGGGTTTATTTATGACGAAGATATAAGAAGTTTAATATTAGATTACGAATATGAGAGAATTAGTGATATAAGTGATGAATTGATAAGCATGGCCAATGATGTTTCTGGTAAAGATAATGTTTCGGTGATAGTAATAAAAGTATAATTAGGACGGTGATATTGTGGGAGATACAATTTTAGGAAATCGATATGAAATCATCAGGAAGATTGGTGATGGAGGAATGGCCTTTGTATATGAGGCTAAAGACAGATTATTAAACAGGACTGTTGCACTTAAAGTACTCAGACCTGAATTTGTAGATGACGATGAATTTTTAACAAAATTTAAAAGAGAAGCAGAAGCAGTAGCAAGTCTTTCACATCCAAATATAGTAAATGTATATGATGTTGGGGAAGATGGAAAAGTTCACTACATTGTAATGGAATTTGTAGATGGAAAAAATTTAAAGGAAATTATACAGGATGAAGGAATATTAGACGAATATACTGCACTAGATATAACAAAACAAATAGCTATGGCACTTAGTGCTGCACATAAAAAGGGGATTATACATAGAGATATAAAACCTCATAATATTCTCATATCCAATGAAGGAAGAGTAGTAAAAGTAGCTGATTTTGGTATAGCCAAAGCTGTCTCAAATTCAACAATGACTAATATTGGTAGTATAATAGGTTCAGTACACTATTTTTCACCAGAGCAAGCTAAAGGAAAGTTTGTAACTAATAATGCAGACTTGTATTCTTTAGGTATAGTTTTATATGAAATGCTGATAGGAAAAGTACCATTTAGAGGAGATAGTCCAATTTCTATCGCACTTCAACATATTAATGATGATATAGATTTTACATCGGAAGAAAAAGTTAGGATTCCTCAAAGTGTAAGAACTACAATAAAAAAGCTTACAGAAAAATCTAGTGCAGATAGATACCAAACTGCTGAAGAGTTAATAGAAGATATAGATTATATAGAAAAAAATATTGACTTAGATTTTATAAAGGAATATGATGATTTTGCAACAAAGAAAATTGATGAAAAAGAAATTAGTAAAGCTGTAAATCCAGTACTTGCAAAGCCGGTTCCAGAAAAAGTAGTTAAACCTATAGAAGTTGCTGATTTAGATGAAGATGAAGATTATTATGATGATTTTTATGAAGATGAATATGAAGAAGATGAAGAAGATGAAGATGAGGAAGAGATAATGAGAGCTAAAAAGAATCAAAAACCTAAGAATACTCAAAGTAAGAGGGCTAAGAAAAAGAAGAAAAAACAAGAAAGTCCTAAAGCTAGAAAAAGACTAAAGGTAGTCGCAGCAGTTTTGATAGTAATCTTATGTGCACAAGTATTCTTAGCATATAAATTTTTATTTGCTGGAGGATTTGGTAGTAAAGATTTAACTGTTCCTAATCTTGTGAATATGACATTAGAGGAAGCACAAAGTGAAGTTGAAAAAGAAGGATTGTCCTTAAGTGTAAAAAGTGAAGAGTATAGCAATGAGGTTGACAAAAACTGTATAATATCGCAAACACCTGAAGGTGGAAGTACAAATATTAAAAAAGGTGACACTATAAATGTCGTTGTAAGTAAAGGTGCAAATGAAGCTTCAGTTCCCAATGTAGTAGGTATTACTTTAACTAATGCAAAAAAAGTTATAGAGGAAAATAAATTGAAAGTTGGTACTGTCAAGTACGAATATAGTTCAGTATATAAAGAAGGTACAGTTTTAAGTCAGAGCCCTAGCTCTGGTTCATCAAGTGTTCAAGAAGGTGATGAAATAGACCTATATGTTAGCAAAGGCCCAGAAAAATCAAATACACCAACGCCAACAACACCAAATAAGACTCCAACAACACCAAACGAGGATGATACAACAACACCTGGTTCAAACTCAGGAAATAGTGGAGGAAATTCAGGAGGTTCAAACTCAGGAAATAGTGGAGGAAGCTCAGGAGGTTCAAACTCAGGAACTAACGGAGGTAATTCAGGAAATAGTGGAGATAATTCAGGAAATAGTGGAGATAACTCAGGAAATAGTGGAGGAAACTCAGGAAATAATGGAGATAATTCAGGAGGCTCAAACTCAGGAAATAGTGGAGATAACTCAGGAGGTTCAAACTCAGGAAATACTGGAGAAACTCCATCAGGAACTGGTGGAAATATTGGCAAATCAGAATAAATATTAGCTAAAAATAAAAAGCTGTCCTTTTATAGAAATTATTTTCTTTAAAGGGGCAGTTTGTTTTGTATAAAATATTAGATTAATTATAAGGGAGATAAATATTTATGAATAAAAATAATAAAACAGTTTTGGTCACAGGAGGCTCTAGAGGAATTGGAAGAGCAATATCTAAAACATTTGCAAAAGATGGGTATAATGTATTGATAAACTTTAATAAATCAGAAAATGAGGCTAAAGAACTATACACTGTATTAAATGAAAAAGGTTTTTCTGTAAAATTATTTAAAGCTAATATTTCAAATAGAGAAGAAGTTGAAAATATGATAGATTATTGCATAAAGGAGTTTGGAGGATTGGATGTACTTATAAATAATGCTGGTATAAGTCAAGATAAGTTATTTACAGATATAACTGATGAAGATTGGGATAATATGATGAATATTAACTTAAAAGGAAGTTTTTATTGTTCACAAATTGCTTTAAAATACATGATATCAGAAAAAAAAGGAAACATAATTAATATATCTTCAATTTGGGGTATATCAGGTGCTTCTTGTGAGGTACATTATTCTGTATCAAAAGCAGGTATAATAGGAATGACAAAGGCATTAGCTAAAGAAGTTGCTCCATCAAATATTAGAGTAAATAGCATAGCACCAGGAGTTATTAATACAGATATGTTATCTGAATATAATGAAGATGAGATAGATGCTCTTGTAGAGGAAACTCCTTTAATGAGATTAGGAACACCAGAAGATATAGCAAATTGTGCTATTTTTTTAGCATCTGATAAATCAAGTTTTATTACTGGACAGGTAATTAGTCCAAACGGAGGATTTGTTATTTAAAAAAAATGTGGTATTATATAAAAATAGGAAAGAATAACACTATATACTACTCATAAACAGCATATGTTTATATAATTTTATAAAGGGAGGTATTTGATGCTAGAAGGAAAAATTATAAAAGGGATTAGTGGATTTTATTATGTAGATACAGAGAAAGGTCTTTATGAATGTAAGGCTAGAGGTATATTTAGAAAGCAAAAAGTAACACCTTTAGTTGGTGACAGAGTTAAAATAAGTGTTGTTGATGAAGATGAAAAAAAGGGAATTGTGGAAGAAATAGATAGTAGAGATACAGAACTTATAAGACCACCTATAGCAAATGTAGATAAGGCACTAATAGTATTTGCAATAAAAAATCCTAAACCAAACTTATCTCTTTTAGATAGATTTATAGTTTTGGCAGAAAAAGAAAATTTAGAAACTGTAATAATCCTTACAAAAGCAGATTTAGATGATGATAACATATTAGAGCATGTTAAAAATATATACGAGCTTAGTGGATATAAGGTTATTCCTGTAAGCAATGTCACTAAGTTAAATATAGATAAAGTAAAAGATGAATTAAAAGAAAATGTAGTAGTATTTGCAGGACCATCTGGAGTTGGAAAATCAAGCTTATTAAATGAAATAGATGAAAATTTTAAACTGCAAACAGGTGTAGTAAGTGATAAAATCAAAAGAGGAAAACATACCACTCGTCATGCTGAACTTTTAAAGTTAGAGTTTGGTGGAATGGTTGCAGATACACCAGGTTTTAGTTCACTTGCACTTGAAGACATAGAAGAAGTTGAACTTAAAGATTATTTTATAGAATTTGATAAATTTAATGATTGTAAGTTTGGTTCAAAATGTATTCATGAAAATGAACCTAATTGTGCTATAAAAGAAGCTGTTGCAAATGGAGAAATATCTAAAGAAAGATATGATAGTTATATACAGCTACTAAATGAAATAAGACAAAATAACAGTAGGAGGTATTAGAAACATGATTAAATTAGCACCATCAATATTATCAGCAGATTTTGCAAAATTATTAGAGGATGTAAGAAAAGTGGAAAGTGCAGGATGTGAATATCTTCATATCGATGTAATGGATGGACATTTTGTACCAAATATTACATTAGGACCACTTGTAGTTAAAAGTTTAAAAAAAGAGAATATAAATATGGTATTTGATGCTCATCTTATGATAGAAAATCCAGACCAATATATTGAAGATTTCGTAAAAGCAGGATGTGATATAATAACTGTTCATCAGGAAGCTTGTACACATCTACATAGAACTATACAAAATATAAAATCACATGGAATAAAGGCAGGTGTAGTACTTAATCCAGCAACACCAATAGATACTATTAAACATGTACTATCTGATTTAGATATGGTGCTTTTAATGTCTGTTAATCCTGGATTTGGAGGACAATCATTCATACCTTGTGTGCTAGATAAGATTAAAGAGTTAAAAACACTTATAGATAGTAAAGGATTAAATATTGATATAGAAGTTGATGGTGGTATAAGTCCTAAAAATGTAGCTGAAGTTGTACAAGCAGGAGCTAACGTAATAGTAGCAGGCTCTGCAATATTTGGAAGTGATGACATTCAAGAAACAGTTAATTTATTTAGAAAGAATGCTTCTCTTGAAGAATTAGTTTAGACTTAGGTATGAAAATCTGTATTGTTTTAAATGGTGAAATTGAAGATTATAAAATTACAAGAGATATTATACTTAAAGAATGTTATGACTGCATAATATGTGCAGATGGAGGCGCAAATCACACCTATAAAATGGATATAATACCAGATTATATCTTAGGAGATTTAGATTCAATAGAAGAAGGGAAGATAAATTTCTATATAAATCAAGGTGTTAAATTTGAAAAATTTCCATCTAAAAAGGATGAAACTGATACAGAGCTATGTCTCTTTTTAGCTAAAACTATTAAAGCTAACCATATTGATTTTTTTGGTGCCCTAGGTGGAAGAATTGACCATACTCTTGCAAATATAAAGCTATTATATTATTTAAAAGAAGATGGAATATATTCTAGGATACTCTCAGATAAAGAAGAGATGTATATAGTTGAAAATGAAGAATTTACCTTGTTTGGAAACAAAGGAGATACTATTTCTGTAATAGCTGTAAAAGGAGATGCTAAAGGAGTAACACTTACTGGTTTAGAATATCCTTTGGATAATTATTATATGAAGTATTCAGTACCTATTGGAATATCCAATGTTATGTTAGGGAATTCTTGTAAAATTAAAGTAGAGCAAGGATGTGTACTTGTAGTTAGAAATTTATAAAAATGGACTTTAATAATTGATTTTATATTACAGAGCAGATACAATCAAGTAAAATATATTTATAATTGTATCTGCTTTTTAGTATATAATTATAAATATATAATAACTTTTGACGCAAGGGGGATTTTTTGTGATAGACAGTATTATTTTCGATTTAGATGGAACTCTATGGGATTCAACTGAAGGAGTATGTAAGGTATGGCAAGAGGTCTTAGATAAACGTGAGGATATAGGTTTAAATGTTACAGTAGAATTATTTAGAAGTGTTATGGGTCTTTCATTTGATGAAATAGCAAAGCGTTTATTTCCAGATTTAGATGAAGAAGAAAGAAAGAATCTATTAGATGAATGTTCTGCAGGAGAATGTGATTACTTATCTGAACATGGAGGTAAATTATTTGAAGATATAGAAAATACTCTCGAGAAATTATATGAAAAATATAAATTATTTATAGTAAGTAATTGTCAAAAAGGATATATAGAATCTTTTTTAAAAGCACACAAGCTAGAAAAGTACTTTATAGATTTTGAGTGTCCTGGCAATACTGGATTGCATAAAGGTGAAAATAATAAACTCATAATTGATAGAAATAAACTAACTAACCCAATCTATATTGGAGACACTCAAGGGGATGCAAATAGTGCTAAATTTGCTGGGATTCCTTTTGTATATGCAAAATATGGTTTTGGAAATGTGGATGAATATGATTATTCTATAGAGTCATTTAAAGATTTGTTAGAACATGATATATTAAAATAAGAGAAGTTTAAAGTTTGTTTTTAAATAACAAAAATAATCTACAGGGGGACTTAAAAATGGAATTACAAGATACTATTTACAAAAGACAAAGTGTAAGAAAATTTAAAGAACAAGATGTTTTAGATGAAGATATTTTGAAAATGGTAAAAGCGGCAGGGGCAGCTCCATCAGGTAAAAACATTCAAAACTGGCATTTTGTAGTTATAAAGCGTCGTGATTTAATGGAAAAGATAGCAGATGTGATAACTAAAAAACAGCAAGAAATACTTGTAGAGATGGATAAAGTATCAGTAGAAAAAGCTAATAGATTTAGAAAATTTGTGCCAAACTTTACTTTGTTTTATTTAAAAGCTCCAGTTTTGGTATTAGTTTTTACAAAGGTATACAATCCATCCGGCTATTATGAGTTAGAACTTATAAATGCACCTAAAGAGACTATAGATAAGTTATTTGTAAGAAATCCAGGCATGCAAAGTTTAGGAGCAGCAATTGAAAACTTTACATTATCAGCAATTGAACTTGGGTATGGTTCTTGTTGGTTGACAAGCCAGAACTATGCAGCAGATGAGATAGAAGCTGTTTTAGAGAAAGAAACAGGATTTGAAAAAGGCGAATATTTCTTGGGAGCAATGTTGGCACTTGGAGTACCAGAAGATAACTTAAGAAGTCCATCTAAAAAACCAGTAGAAGACATATGTACATTTATAAAATAAAAATAAAAATTTTTATAAAAAATAAATAAATTAAAAATAAATATGCAAAAATTAAAAAGTAGATTTTATTGATATTAAATTTATATTTCAGGTTGTTGATTTAATTAATACAATAAGGCCTACTTTTTTGTGTATATTAAAGCAAGTAAATTTAAATCTTTAGAAAATCTTTAGAAAAGTATATATAATATCTTAAGTTTTTAGCTTTAATATTAGATATATAAATAAGGTAAAACAGTATTGAAGTTAAATTAAAGGGAGGGTTCTGAAATGGACATTAAAGATAAATAATTAGAATAGACCACTATAAATTTATAAAAAAATGGAAAAACTTCTATCATATTGTATAATCATATATGTAAAGGTAGTTTATAAATTAATTGATATAAAGGAGATTAAAATGAATTCATATAATATTTTGGTGGTAGAAGATGAGAAAGAAATAGCAGATGCTATAGAAATATACCTTTTAAATCAAGGGTATAATGTTTTTAAAGGTTACAATGGATTGGAAGGTCTTAAAATTATAGAAAGCCAAGAAATACACTTAGCTATAGTTGATATAATGATGCCTCAAATGGATGGAATAACGCTTACAATGAAGCTTAGAGAAAATCATAATTTTCCAGTGATAATGTTATCTGCAAAATCAGAAGAAGTTGATAAAATAATGGGGCTTAACATAGGAGCGGATGATTATGTAACAAAACCCTTTAAGCCATTAGAGTTATTGGCTAGAGTTAATTCTCAACTTAGAAGATATACTAAGTATCTAAATATGATAAAAAATAAAGAAGAAAGTTCAGAAAGTAATGAAGGTGTATTTGTAATAGGTGGATTAGAATTAAATGAAAATACAAAAGAAGTTAGTATTGATGGAAATTATATAAAAACAACTCCTATAGAATTTAAGATATTAAGTTTACTTATGAGAAATGCAGGAAGGGTCTTTTCTGCAGACGAAATATATGAAAGAGTTTGGAATGAAAATGCTGTAAATACAGATACAGTCATGGTACATGTTAGAAATATAAGGGAGAAGATAGAAATCGACCCAAAAAATCCAAAATATTTAAAGGTGGTGTGGGGTGTTGGATACAAAATTGAAAAAATTTAAGGGAAAATATATAATTAGTGCAATAGTTTTTATACTTATGTTATCAGCATCATTAGGTATGATTAGTCAATATCCAACTATACAGGCAGCTTCTAAAGGTGGAGCTAAAAATCCATTTGAGCAAGAAGGATTTGTAGATGACATATATAAAGGAAGTTATGTTTTATATCACAATATGAAAGAAGAACAAGAAGGTAAGATGATACAACCTTCGAAGCTTTTTTTAAGTGAAGAAACTATAAATTATATAAAAAATGCTAGTAAAGAAAAAAGCACATATGAAGGTTCAGATACCTATTATTCTGATGATAGTATTAATGCAGATTTTAATGAAAACTTTGATGAATGGGAATCTTTTATTAATAATTCAAGTAAAAATTTAAAATATTATTTAGTTGATAAAGAAAATAACTTTGAGCTTTTTAATGAGAATAAAGAATTAAAAGCACTTGATACAACAAAAAATGATGTATCAAAAGAAGAGTCTGATAAAAATCAGCCTCAAGATACAACTATGAATGATGAAGAAAGACAAGAAAAGATTAAAAATATAAAAGCAAATTATAGATTTTATCTTGTAATGAATTTTGATAAAGATGGAAAAGTAAATATTGTAGACTCTTATGGAGTAAATCAAAGCATTATCAGCCAAATGTTATTATCTAAATCTAGAGAAGATTTGATGGATACAGATTTAGGTGGGAATTCAATCTCATATAAATTATCCCCAATAAAAAATAAAACATTAGTATATGCTGTACCTAAAGTAATAAGCCAAGATAGTTCATATAGCTCATATAATGATTATGGAATGATTTATAGTAGTGATGATATAAGTGGATATATAAATAATGTAGAGAATAATTCGTATTATAAGATTTCTGCAATGATTATAAAAATCATAATATCTATAGTTGTAATTGTAGCTGTAGTATTTCCATATAGAAAATCTAAAGAGTTATTAGGGTTTGAGATAATCACAAGAATACCATTAGAGATACTTTTTATTGCTATTGCTATTATACAGGGTATTGTAGATTTATATCCTACTGGTATAATAAGTAACACATTGAATGGAAATTATGTAGAGTATCTAATAAATAATGATATAAGTAGTAAAATGGCAAATATATTAGTAAGCTCAATGAATTTAATTTATTGGTTTGTAGCCTTCTCAATAATATTTGTATTTATAGCACTTTTAAAACATATTTTAAACTTTGGAATAAAAGAATACTTTGTAAAAAATACTTTGACAGGAATGTTTTTAAAATGGTTTAAAAAATCAAGTAAAGTAGTTATTAATCAAGTTAGAATGACAAATTTAAAAGAAAAGCCAAATAAAACTATAGCTATAATTCTATCAGTAAACTTATTAATTATAGTTATAATGTGTAGTATGTGGTTCTTTGGAATAATACTTGCATTAATTTACTCAGTAGTTTTATTTAAGTTATTGTCAGACTACTCTAAGAAAACAATATGTGAATACAATCAACTTTTAGATGTTACAAAGAAAATTTCAGATGGAAATTTAGAAGTAAATATGGAAGATGATTTAGGGTTCTTTAATCCTATCAAAGATGAGCTTGGAAATATTCAATCTGGATTTAAAAAAGCTGTTGATGAAGAAGTTAAAAGTCAAAAGATGAAAACAGAGCTTATATCAAATGTATCACATGACTTAAAAACACCTTTGACATCTATAATCACTTATATAGATTTACTAAAGGATGAAAATATAACAGATGAAAATCGTAAAATGTATATTGATACATTGGATAGAAAGTCACAAAGACTACAACATTTAATAGAAGATTTATTTGAAGTGAGCAAGGTAAATAGTGGAGATGTGCATTTAAATATAGTAAATGTAGATATTATATCTCTAATGAAACAGACATTACTGGAATTAGATGATAAAATAGCAGAGTCATCACTGAAGGTAAGAAATAATTTTTCAAGTGAAAAAATAATATTACCATTAGATAGTCAACGCACATTTAGAGTATTTGAGAATCTTATAATAAATATAAGTAAATACGCAATGCCAAATTCAAGAGTATATATTGATATTTTAGAAACAGATAGACAAGTAAATATCATGCTTAAAAATATGTCAGCAACTGAAATTGATTTTAGTGTAGATGATATAATGGAGAGATTTGTAAGAGGAGATAAGTCACGTAATACAGAAGGTTCTGGACTTGGTCTAGCAATAGCAAAAAGTTTTGTAGAGCTACAAGGTGGTAAAATGAAGATAGATATAGATGGAGATTTATTTAAAGTTACAATTACTTTTAATAAAAACTAAGTTAGATTTTTATCACAGATTATAACTATAGAATTTGCAAAATAAAATTTTTTAAGAGTGCTATTTTAAAGTAGCACTCTTTTTATTGATTTACATTGAGTATTATCTTGTATAGAATAATATGGAATCTCTCAGAAACTTTGCCAGCCCAGGTTGTTCTTTATTATAATATGATGTAAAACGGTCATCATTTACATACATCTGCGCTAAAGCAGCATGAGCTTCCTTAGAGTATGTATTCCAAGTGTAACTCAACCATTTGTGATGTAATCTTGCAACTTCTTGAGAAAGTTCATTAGATGCATCACCAGTTTCAAAAGCTTGTTTGAGTTTACTAATTATCTCAACACTTAAATCTTGCCAATCCTCATAATCTTTTTTAGACATATTTTTAAATTTTTTATTTGATTGATTGATTACATCTTCACCATATTTTTCTCTAATTTCAGTTCCATAATTTTTTTCATTTTCATCAATCATCTTTTCTTTAAAACCTTCAAATTTTTCTAAATCTGTCATAATATATTTTCCTTCCTTTAATGCTATAGTTTTAGTTACATTTTCTATCAGTAAGTCAATTTGTTTTCTTTTAGCTAGTAATTTGCTATGATGTTGTTTTAATGCACTTAGACTGTCAAAAGTTGGTGAATTTATAATGCTTTTTATATTTTCTAAGCTAATACCTAACTCTCTATAAAAAAGTATTTGTTGTAGCTTATTAACTTCATTTTGACCATATATACGATAACCTGAGGAATTTATTTTAAGTGGCTTAAGAAGCTCGATTTCATCATAGTATCTAAGGGTTCTAGTACTTATACCAGCTATTTTACTTAATTTCTGAACTGTATATTCCATAAGTAATACCTCCTATAAATTAAATATACACTTTTACGTAACGTCAATGTCAATACATTAAAATATAAAAATGTATATCTTTTAATAAAAATATAAAAAAATATCTTTATTGGATATTTTAATCATAAGTGTCAATAATCACTAGTGAAAATTAAAAAATAAAATTTATAGATTATTTTTATCAAAAGATAGAGAATCTATAACCTGGGAGGAATTGTATGAATTTAAAAAGAAGCAAAGAAAAACGTGAAGAATATAGAAGGCTGTATTCAGATAAAGAAAGTTTTTTAAGTTTGATTCAAAATTTTACAAGCGTCTCAATAGCAAAGGAATTAACTCTTAAAAATATAGAGTTAGAAACATCTTTTATATGTGAATATAAAGGAAAGGAGGTAGATATAATTTATAAAATTTTTTCTAAAAATCGTAAAATTTCACACTATATAGTGTTGGAGTTTCAAACAGAAATGGATACAGAGATTGTACCAAGGTTAAAATCATACAGAGAGCAAATTTGGAAAAGCTTTATAATGAAAAAGAGTCTTGAAGAAATAGAGCGCAAAGATTTTAAACTCCCAAAAGTTATACCAGTAGTTTTATATAGTGGACCTGAAAGGTTAAGTAAAAAAAGAGGTATTTTAGATATTATAGAATCTGCATCAGAAGATAGTAATAATTCCAGTATAAAAAATTAAAATTACATAATGTGTTTATCGGTCTAAAATGGGAACTTATCGCATAAACTTAAATATGAAAATATTTGTAGATACAAGTTCTATGTGGAGGTGTTCCATGAGAAATAACAAGTCTAAGGTATTGCTAGGAATACTGTGTCTAGCAACAGGAATGGCAGTAATTTTATCTATGTTGCTTCCTGGCTGGATTTGGTCAGCACTTACCGCATTAATACTTATTGGATGTGGAGCATTATTATTTTTTTGTTAAAATAATTTTAACTATAAAGTGTGGGGTGAGTATTGATGAAAGTAGTAACAATAAAGTTACCAAAATGGATTTCAAACATAGTTTTAAAATTTATGAGAAAGAGTAAAAATGATTAAATTTAAAAAGCCTACTTTCGGAAGTAGGCTTTTAAACGTGGCTATTAAGCTCTTTCAATTTTACCAGAACGTAAACATCTAGTACAAACTTTTACTCTCTTAGGAGCTCCATCTATAATCGCTCTTACGCTTCTTAAATTAGCTGACCATGTTCTTTTATTATGTTTATTTGAGTGTGATACTTGGTTTCCAGAAACCTTACCTTTACCACATACGCTACATACTTTTGCCATCTACGCACACCTCCTTAAAATGATAACTATTTAAAGACTAAAAACATATTTATATTATCATAAATAACAAAAATTTGCAATAGAAATATATATTTGCCTTACATATATTGAAGAATTTCTTATTATCATATAAAATTATATATATAATTTTATATAAAGTAAATATATTTGAAAAATAATTATTATTTTTCTTTAAATATATAGACAATACAAGAAATTTTATCCAAAAACTTTTCTAGGTTTAAATTATACCATATTTATAGTATGATATGATTATAATTTTATATAATAAATAAGTAAAAATAGTAAAAAATAAATTAAGAACCATTTTTAATAAAAATAAACTTAAGGGGGTCAACCATGAGTGCAAAGGTAATGAATCAATATGGAAGTATAGAAATAGATAATCAAGTAATAGCTCAAGTCACATATAGAGCTGCAATGGAAAGTTATGGTCTAGTAGGTTTAGCATCTAAATCTAAAGGAATAGTAGAATTATTAAAAGGTGAAAATGCTACTAAAGGTGTTAGAGTAGAAGAAGTAGAAGAAGATGCCATAGCAATAGAACTTTATGTTATAATACAATATGGTACAAATATATCTACAGTTGCAAATAACATAATAGATAGAGTTAAATATGTAGTTGAAAAGATGACTGGCGTAAGAGTCACTAAAATTGATATTAATGTACAAGGAATAAGAGTTAAGTAATTTTATAGGAGGAAAGAAATGATTCAGTATATAGATGGTAAAAGGTTAAGAGAGATGTTCATTTCAGGTGCAAACAATCTCCAAAACAATAAAGATTTAGTTGACAAATTAAATGTATTCCCTGTACCAGATGGAGATACAGGGACCAATATGTCCTTAACTATATCTTATGCCTTAAAAGAGTTAGCGAAAGTAGACAATGATAATATATCAGACATCGGAAAAGCATTATCTAAAGGCTCTTTAATGGGTGCGAGAGGAAACTCAGGAGTTATACTTTCACAAATAATTAGAGGTATAGCTAAGTCTATAGAGGGAAAAAGTAAATTATCGACAGATGATTTAGCAAAAGCTTTTAAAAATGGTGCTGATACAGCTTATAAAGCTGTAATAAAACCAATTGAAGGAACTATACTTACTGTAGTTAGAGAGAGCGGAGAGTTTGCAGTAAAAGCTGCTAAAAAAGAAAAAGATGTAGTAAAGTTTTTAAGTATGCTTGTAAAGGAGTCAAACGCTTCACTAGAAAGAACTCCAGACCTCCTAAAAAATCTAAAGGATGCTGGTGTAGTTGATTCTGGAGGAAAAGGGCTTGTACTTATATATGAAGGTATGTTAGCTTCTATAAAGGGTAACAATATAGAAATAAAAAGTGTTAGCCTAGACACTAATGTTGCAACAAATATAGACTTCCCAAAGAATAGCACTAGCACAGATGATATAAAATACTGTTATTGTACAGAATTTATACTAGAAAGTTCTAAAGTAGAAGATACGAAAATACGAGATATAATGATGGCTTATGGTGATAGTCTAGCAGTAGTTGGAGATGATGGAGTCATAAAGGTACATGTACACACTAATGACCCAGGAAACGTGCTTCAAGAAGCTCTAAAGTATGGTCAATTATTAACTATAAAAATAGAAAATATGAAGTTACAACATGAAAATACAATATTGGAAGTAGAAGAAAAAAAAGAAAATGATAGTGAGCCTTTAGAAGAAGAAAGAGAATTTGGATTCATAGCGACTTCTATGGGTGAAGGATTAGCAAATATATTTAAAGATTTTGGTGTTGACCATATAATAGAAGGTGGTCAAACTATGAATCCAAGTACTGAAGACTTTATGAATGCCATAAGGGATATAAATGCTAAAAATATATTTATTTTCCCAAATAACAGCAATATAATAATGGCTGCTAACCAAGCTAAAGAATTGAGTGATAAAAATATAATAGTTATACCTACAAAAAACACACCTCAAGGATTTGCTGCATTAGTAACATTTAATGGAGAATTAAGTGAAGATAAAAATGAAGAAGCTATGATGAATGCTTTAAATTCAGTTAAATCAGGTCAAGTAACTTTTGCTGTTAGGGATACAGTAATGAATGAAATTGATGTTAAAGAAGGTAATATAATTGGAATTGCAGAAGGTAAATTATTATCAGCAGGGGATTATGTAGATGAAGTAACATCAAATCTTATTGAAAAATTGGTTGATGAGGATACTGCTATAATAACTTTATTCTTTGGTGAAGATGTTACAGAATCTCAGGCAAATGAACTTCGTACTTCTTTAGAAGAAAAATTTGAAGATGTAGATGTGGAATTATATTATGGAGGACAACCTCTTTATTATTACTTAATTTCAGTTGAATAATGATTATAAGAACCTGTATGACCATGTAGCTTTTATAAAGTTGGTTGTACAGGATTTTTGTGTAGTAGGTGATATATTTGTTGGATTTATATAAAGATGTTCAATATGTTAAAGGAATAGGCCCTAAAAAAGCCTGTAAGCTAAATAAGCTGGGTATATTCACATTAAAGGACTTATTGTATTATTTTCCAAGGCAATTTGAAGATAGAAACAATCTTAAGAAAATAGCACAGTTGGAGAATGATGAAAAAGCTACAATAAAAGCAGTAATATCAAATATAAATACATTTAGTCCAAAAGAAGGAATGACTTTAACAAAGATTGATGTAAAAGATGAAACTGGTTCAGCTAAATTAGTATTTTTTAATAAAACTTATATAAAAAATACATTTAGACCTGGAGATTCAATATTAGTTTTTGGAAAAGTTAAGAAAAGATTTAATAACTTAGAACTTACATCATGTGAATTAGAATATCTTACTAATTCACCTAAAAATACATGTAGATTTATGCCTGTGTATCAACTTACATATGGTGTTACAAATAAAGAGATTATGAGTATAATTAAGACTGTACTTGAAGATAAGGAATTAATTATACAAGAATACATGCCACAAAGAATTATAGAAAAATATAGATTATGCAACATAGATTTTGCAGTTAGAAATATTCATTCACCAAGCAATAAGGAATCGTTAAAAATAGCTTTATATAGAATTGTATTTGAAGAATTACTTATATTACAGTTGGGACTGTTTGTATTTAAAAGTGGAAGAAATAAAGAAAATGGAATAAAATTTACAACAAGTGAAAGTTTAAAAAATATAATAAGTTCTTTACCATTTAAATTAACTAAAGCTCAGAATAGAGCATTAGATGAAATTATAAATGATATGAATTCTGACAAAATAATGAATAGATTGGTTCAAGGTGATGTAGGTAGTGGGAAAACAGTAGTTGCTCTCTTAGCACTTGCAAATTGTGTCTTAAATGGTTATCAAGGAGCTTTGATGGCACCTACAGAGATATTAGCAGGACAGCATTATATTTCACTTACTGAAACCTTAAAAGATTTTGACATAAATGTCGGCTTATTAATCGGTAGCCTTACAAAAAAACAAAAAGATATGGTATTAGAACAAATTAAAAGTAATGAAATTGATATATTGATAGGAACACATGCACTAATTGAAGATAAAGTTGAATTTAATAATATTGGTCTAGTTATAACAGATGAGCAGCATAGATTTGGAGTTATGCAAAGAAGTAGACTTTCATTAAAAGGAATAAATCCAGATATACTAGTAATGACAGCAACACCAATACCAAGAACATTAGCACTTATACTTTATGGAGATTTAGATATTTCTATTATAGATGAACTCCCACCAGGGAGACAGCCAATAGAAACACTTGCTATTGAAAAGAGCAAGAGAGATAGAGCTTATAATAACCTAGTAAGAAGAGAAGTTGAATCGGGAAGGCAAGTATATATTGTATGTCCATTAGTGGAAGAAAGTGAAGCAATAGAAGCTAAGTCAGCTGTTGAATTAGTAGAGGAATTAAGAGCTGAATACTTCTCAGATTTAAGACTTGGACTTCTTCATGGGAAAATGAAATCAAGTGAAAAAGATGAAGTAATGAGTAACTTTAAGAATAAAGAAATAGATATTCTGGTTTCAACAACAGTTATAGAAGTTGGTGTCAATGTGCCAAATGCAACTCTAATGATAATAGAGAATGCTGAAAGGTTTGGCCTTGCACAATTACATCAGCTTCGAGGTAGAGTTGGGAGAGGAAGCCATAAGTCATATTGTGTACTAATTTATGACTCTAAAACAGATGTATGCAGGCAGAGAATGTCTATAATGGAAGAAACAAATGATGGATTTAGAATTTCAGAAAAGGATTTAGAAATAAGAGGACCTGGAGAGTTTTTTGGGACTAGACAACATGGACTTCCAGAATTAAAGGTAGCAAATTTGTTTAAGCATATAAAAATATTAAAGTTAGCACAGCAGGAAGCACGATATATATTAGGTGAAGATAATAATCTACAATTGAAAGAGAATATTCCACTTAAAAATGAAATTATAGATAAATTTAAAGATACATTGGAAGAAATTTCATTAAATTAATTTTAATTTATGTTAAAATATTATTGATGTAAGAATGTGCTGAAGGGAGATTGTCATATTGAGAGTAATTTCAGGAAAAGCAAGAGGATTAAAATTAAATACTCCAAAAAATGAAGATGTAAGGCCAACAACAGACAGAGTAAAAGAATCTTTATTTAATATAATAAATTCATATATAATGGAAAGTGAAGTTCTAGATTTGTTTGCTGGAACTGGTTCTTTAGGGATAGAATGTTTGTCCAGAGGTGCAAAAGCATGTACTTTTGTAGATATTAGTAAAGAAAGCATAGAAATTGTTAAATCTAATATAAAAAAAGCAAGGGTTGAAAATGAGAGTTTTATTTTAAACCTTGATTTTAAAACTGCTATAGATAAGCTTAAGTTACAAAATAGTAAATTTGACATAATTTTTATGGACCCTCCATATTATAAAAATATGTTTATAGAAGCTATTGAAAAAATTGATAATTCCAATTTATTGAATGGAGATGGAATAATAGTTGTAGAGCATGATACTAATGATTTATTTCCAGATAAAATATGTAAGTTACAAAAAACTAAAGATAAAAAATATGGAAATACTACATTAACTTTTTATAAGGTGGAGGCATAAAATGGAAAACAAACCTAGAAAAGCTATATTTGCAGGAAGCTTTGACCCAATTACTAATGGACATTTAGATATTATTTGCAGGGCTTCGAAGTTATTTGACGAATTACAAATAGGAGTCCTAAATAATCCTAATAAAAAAGGTCTATTTAGCTTTGATGAAAGAGTAGAACTTATAAAAAAAAGTACAAGCCATCTAGAGAATATAAAAGTTGTAACTTTTGATGGGCTATTAATAAGTTACTGTCAAGAAAATGGAATTGGAGCATTAGTTAGAGGTGTAAGAAGTGGTGCTGATGTTGATTATGAGCTTCAAATGGCTCATATGAATAGAGAGCTTAATCCAGATATAGAGACTATAATTTTACCAAGTTGTACAAAATATTCATTTATAAGTTCATCTTTAATAAAAGAGGTTTTGCTCTTTGATGCTGATATAAAAAATTTGGTTCCAAAAATTGTTTTGGAAGAATTAAAGAAAAAAACTACTGGGGGTAATTGATATATGAAGATAGATTTAGAAATGATTGAACTATTTGATCAATTAGAGGAGATAATTAGAAGTGCTTCTACAATTCCTTTTTCACATAAATGTACTGTAGATAAGGATGAAGTTTTAGCAATAGTTAATGATATAAGAACTTTAATACCAGAAGAAGTAACACAGGCAGTTTGGATAAATAAAGAAAGAAATAAAATAATAAGCCAAGCTAAACAAGATGCTACAAACATAGTTGAACAAGCACAAAAAGAAGCTGAAAGAATACAACAAGAATATCAGGAAAATATAGAAGAATTAAAGAAAAATTCTGAAGATGTAGTAAAAGCATATGTAGAGTCAAGCGAACCTGTTGTTCAAGCAGACCAAAGAGCTAAGGATATAGTTGACAGAGCTGAAAGAATAGCCAATGAGATAAGAATTGGTTCAATTGAATATGCAGAAGATGTACTTTCTAGTGTTGAGTATAATTTAAAAGAAATATTAGAAGAAATAAAAAGAGATAAAGCTGAACTTAGACCTAAAAAATAAATTTTTTTAAGTAGATAAAAACAGACCATATAATTATATGGTCTGTTTTTTATGGAGCAATTTAATAAAAGAGATTTTAAAATCAAAAATTTCACTAAAAAATTCTAGTTTATCTTAACTATATTGATTACTATAAAAAATAAAAATAGCAACGTTGCTATAGAAAAAAACTATAATAAAAAAAAACATATAGAAAAAACTGATTAGACAAGAAATACATGCTTTGATAATATTTTAAATGGAGTAAAATTATGTAGAATTACAATGAAAAAAGAAAAACCAAACAAGATGGAGGGAATGAAAGTGAGTATGTTGAAAAAATTGTGTTCACTAGCTATGGTGGCAATTATAACTACAACACTTATAACAGGGTGTTCAAGTGGTAGTGGAAAAGATGCAAAAAAGGATGGAGAAAAAGAAAAGCTAGTTCTTTGGATGCCACCAGTAGAAGATAATATGAAGGAAGTTTGGGACCCTATTTTAGATAAATTTGAGGAAAAAAATAACTGTGAAGTAGATTTACAGATAATTCCTTGGGAAAATTATTCAGAAAAATTTGCAACAGCCATAAGTGCTGATGAAGGCCCTGATGTTGGGTATATGTATGCAGAAATGTATCCTCAGTTTATACAAAGTGGAGCAGTAGAAGATTTAACTAACTATGCAACTAAAGAAGATAAAGAACAATCTATTTACATAAAAACATCTGAAATGATGGGTGGAATGTATGGAATGCCATTCCAAGCAGCAAATCCAGGTGTATTATACTATAACAAAGATATTCTAGATAAGATAGGAGAAAAACCTCCTAAAACATGGGAAGACTTTAAAAGAATCTGCCAAAAAGCAACAAAGGATACTGATGGCGATGGAAAAGTAGACCAATGGGGATTAGCTCAAGGATGGGGAGCTAAAACTTTTGGTAACATGAACTGGAACTGGTATCCATATTTATGGCAAGCTGGTGGAGACATATTTAATGACGATTTAAAATCAGTTAAATTTAATGATAAGAGTGGTTTAGACGCGGCTAATTTCTTAAAAGAATTACAAGCATATGTACCTGAAGATTCTTTATCTAAAGATAGTAATGAAATGATAGAAAGTGTATTTGGACCAGGAAAAGCAGCATTTACTATAATGTTGTCTTCTGCTGCAACAAGTGTATTTGATAAGTCATTCCCAGATTTAAATTGGGGATTTGTAACTGGTTTAGAAGATAAGAAAGTTGCAACTTTTGGAGCAGTAGACCATTTATCTTTAATGTCATCAGCAAAAGATAAAAAACTTGCATATAAATTAATACAACATATGTTAAGTGTTGAATCAATGACAGAATTCCATAAAGCAATACCAAGAGCACCAATAACAAAAGGTGAACCATATCAAGGTGATGAAAGATTTAAAGAAATGGTTGAAAATGATAAGGATGTATATAGACCATTAGTAGTAGGACCACATGGTGTTGAAATATATGAATATTTATGGAAAGAACTTCAAACTATGATTTCAGGAGATAAAACTCCAAAACAAGCATTAGATGATGCTGCAAAATATTCAAATGATTTATTAGCACAATAAAAGTTTAAGGCTGTAAGATGTTATAAAATACTTTACAGATTAAAATTAGCATTGTATTTATAAGTACAATGCTAATATTTATATTGGAGAGGATAAAAATGAATAACTTAGTTAGAGAGTTTGAAGAAAATTCAACAAGAAAAAAATTAAAACTAAATATTAAACCATATATATACATATTACCATTGGGCATAATTTTAGTGGCATTTTATGTATTACCAATAATAATGTCAATATACTTTAGTTTTACAAAGTACAATATTATTAGTCCAGCAACATTTATAGGTTTAGAAAATTATAAAAAATTATTCACAGATGAAACATTAAAAGTATCTATTATAAATACAATTAAATTTGCTGTTGTAGTAGTACCTTGCCAGACTATTTTATCATTGATTTTGGCAGTTTGGATTACAGGAAAAGGAAATAGTAAAATAGCTTCATTTGCTAAAGGAGCTATATTTATACCTGTATTATCATCTATGGTTTTGATTGGTATGGTATGGAGAGCTTTATTAAATGGAGAAGGTTCAATTATATATCAATTATTAGGTGCTTTTGGAATAGAATCATCTAAACTTTTGGGTGATAGTAAGACAGCTCTTCCTACACTTATGTTTATATCTATGTGGAAAAACATAGGATATTTTATGGTAATTTATATTTCAGCTATAATGAATTTACCAAAACATTGTTATGAGGTGGCAAAGGTTGATGGAGCTACAAAACTTCAAGAATTTATGAAAATAACAGTTCCCTTACTAAAGCCAACTACAATAATGGTTGTGTTTTTAGGAACAATATGGTCGTTACAAGTGTTTGACTTGGTTTATACTGTGACAGGTGGAGGTCCAGGTATATCTACTATGAGTATAGTTATGCACGCATTTAACTTAAACTTTAAAAATTTCAATTCTGGATATGCAATGACTGTAGCAAATGTATTATTTTTGTTGATAGCAGTAGTTTCAATTTTACAAAATAAGCTTGTAAAACGAGACAGTTCAGATTTTTAGAAAGGTAGGTATAATATGAAAACAACAAAGAGATTATTGAGTGATGGGTTGCTGTTATTTATAGCATGTGCAAGCTTAGTACCATTTATATATATGTTGATAATATCATTAAAGGTAACATATAATTCGTACAATTTGGATATATCTTTTTCAACAGTAACACTTCAAAACTATATAGATATATTTACTAAAAAAGGATTTATGCAATATTTTTTAAACACAACTATAGTATCTTTTTCAGGAGTACTGTTAAACTTAGTATTTAGTACATTAGCAGGGTATTCTTTTGCGAAGATGGATTTTAAAGGTAGTGATAAGTTATTTTTATTTATGATAATGACTTTAATTATACCATCTCAAGTTACAATGATACCACTTTATATAATAATGAAACACTTAGGATGGATAAATAGCTATTTGGCTCTTATTATGCCAATACCAACTGCATTTGGTGTATTTATAATGAGACAAGCTATTTTAGGAGTACCAAAAGAACTCTTAGAATCAGCAAAAATAGATGGTTGTTCAGACCTTAGAATTTTAGTACAAATAGTGTTACCTCTAATCAAACCAGCATTAATTACACTAGCTATATTTACTTTTATGGGAGCATGGAATGAGTTTATGTGGCCTCTTATAGCAACAACTAAAGATGCAATGAGGACATTAACAGTAGGGCTATCCACTCTTAAGACATTCCAGATAACGAATTATGGACAAATGATGGCAGGAGCAACAATAACATTTTTACCTCCATTTATTTTCTATTTAATTTTACAAAGTAAATTTGTTGAAGGTGTATCTTTATCTGGTATAAAAGGTTAAATAGTCTATTTTAAAAATACAAAATAAAACTTATAGATGCGGAGGAAATTAAAACATGGAAATTTCATATGTATTGAAAGATTGCACATTTAAACACAATAAATACTCAGTTATAGAAGCTGAAACTTGGGAACATAAGGATTTAAATATTGTAGTAGCTAGAGGTGAAAAATTTGCCTTTCAAATTATGTTGAAAGCTACAGAAGAATTTAATTGCACAATTGATGGTAGTAGTGCTATATCATGGAAAGGCTTGGGAAATAGAGTAAGATTAGGACTAAATGTGTCTGATGGATTAGAAAACAATTTTAGTATAAATATATTAGGGTATGTTCAAGATGATACAAAAGCATTTGTAAATGATGCTATTTTGAGAGATAAAGATGTGCTAGTAGAACAATATTTGCCTCAAACGTTTTGGATTGAAGGGCAAGTACCTGAGGCTTTTTTAGGAAATAACTTTAATATAAGTATTGATATATTTAAAAGCTTTGGATATGAAGATGAAGAAAAAATTTGTACAGTTGATGTGCCAATAGAAGTAAAAAATGTTGTGTTAAAGCCTTTAGACGAAAGTAAATTCTTTTTAGATTTATGGCAACATCCAAGTTGTCTAGCTAGAATGTATAAAGTTGAATTGTGGTCTGATATACATTTTGAGATAATAGATAATTATCTCAAAGAACTAGCATCTTTAGGAGAAAAAGTTGCAACAATTATAGTTTCAGATTATCCATGGGCAGGTCAAAGTTGTTATAAAGTTTATAAAAATCCATCAAACTTATACGAATACAATATGGTGGGTGTATCAAAAGATTTAGATGGAAATATCAAGTGTAATTTTGAAAGCATGGACAAATATATAAGTATAGCTAGTAAGTACAAAATGGCTCAGGAGATAGATTTATTTGGTCTGTTGGGTAATTGGTGTGCTGGAGAGTTTGGAAACCCGATAGAGGGCTACAAAGACCCTATAAGAGTAAGATACTTTGATGAAAAAGACAAAGTGTTTAAATTTATAAATAATACAGATGATTTAAAAGCGTATATAGGATTAGTATTAAATCATTTAATAGAATGTGGTCTATGGGATAGCGTCAGAATTATAGCTGATGAACCAAATAATCCAGAGGTCGTAAAAGAGTGTATCGAATTTATAAACTCTACTGTAAGTACTCATCAAGTTAAATATAAATCAGCAACTCATGACCAAAACTTTTTAGATAGAGCTAAAGATGAAGTTGATGATATGTCAATAAATTTAAAACTTACTATTCAAAATTATAAAGATATAGAAAATCTAAAGAAAAAAATGCATGATAAAGGCGGAATATTGACTTGGTTTGTTTGTTGTTTCCCAGAAAAACCAAATAGTTTTATAAGTTCTCCTTTTGTAGAAAATAGAATAATAGGGTGGTATACTTATTATTTTGGTCTTGATGGATTTTTAAGATGGGATTATAATTTATGGACAGAAGACCCTTGGAAAGACGCAAGTTATAAATTCCCTATTTGGAAAGCTGGAGATATGTTCTTTGTTTATCCTGGAAAAGACTTAAAGCCTGTTAGAAGTGTTAGAATGGAAAACTTAAGATTTGGCATACAAGATTTTGAGTTATTCACCATGTTAGAAAAAGAAAAGGGAAGAGAATATATAGAAGTTGAGCTTATGCAAACTTTGTTAAATAAAAAAGAAAATGCTGAAATTAAAGGTTTTGGAAATATAGAGCTTGGATATTCACTAGATAATTGTGGATATGATAAGATAAAAAAACAAGTTTTAGATTTGTTAGATAAATTATAAAAAATATAAGGCATTATATCAAGAAATAATCAAAATTATTTTAAGATATACTGCCTTATATTTTTTTTAAGTATATTTAAAATAAAATTTATAAAGAAGTATAATTAAAGATAACATGATATAATTTAATTTGTTATAATAGGGTACTAATGATATTAAAGCTTCTATAGATAGACTAAACTTAGTAAAGTAATATTATACAAAAAATAAGTTAGGGGGAGAGGAACATAAAAAGAATAGGTATTAGTATAGCAGCCTTTTTGAGTATAGTTTTTGTTGGCGTTTGTTTTGTAATAAGGGGAAATAGTGATACAGTTACAATGCAACGAGGAATAAATATAGGAAATTCATTGGAATCACCAAAAGATTTTCCTTGGGATGTTAAAATGTCAAATAAATATTTTGATGATATAAAAAAGGCAGGTTTTGATACAGTTCGTATACCAGTAAGATTTTCTGATTACACCTCAGATTCTAATGATTATAAAATTGATGAAGAATTCTTCAAAAAGATTGATGGGCATATAAAGTATGCATTGGATAAAGATTTAGTAGTTGTGCTAGATTTACATCACTTTGAAGAAATTATGCAAGAACCACAAACTAATAAAGAAAAATTTTTAAAAATATGGCAGCAAATAGCTAGTAGGTATAAAAACTATGATAAAAACTTGGTATTTGAATTATTAAATGAACCTAAAGAAAGTTTGTCTTCACAGTTACTAAATGAATACTTTGAAGAAGCTATAAATATAATTAGAAAAACTAACCCTAAAAGGACAATTATAGTAGGTCCATATAATTACTATCAAATTGACTATTTAAAGGATTTGAATATTCCTAAAAATTCTAATATAGTAGTTTCATTTCACTATTATGAACCAAATGATTTTGCATTCCAAGGAAATATTTATCATAAAGGGTTTGAGCACTTAAGTAATATTACTTGGGAAGGAACAAATGAACAACTTGAGTATCTAAAGAAAAGATTTGATACAGTAGAGAAGTGGGCTAATAAAAATAATGTAAAAGTTTTCTTGGGAGAGTTTGGAATAACAAAAGAGGCACCAGAAGCTTCAAGAGTAGCTTGGATAAAAGCAGTAAGAGAAGAGGCTGAAAAACGAAATTTTTCATGGGCTTATTGGGAACTTGCTTCTGGATTTGGAATATATAATCAAGTTGAAGGTACTTGGGATGAAGATATATTGAATGCACTAATAGGAAAGAGGTGATTTGGTGAAGAAAAATTCAAAAAAGGTACTTATAACCTTAACTATTATTACTAATATTATATATATATTGTGGAGAATTTTTTATACAATACCCAAAGAAGAAGGGGCGTTTGCATTAATTTGTGCGATAATACTACTTTCAGTGGAGCTAATAGGAATGATGGAAATGTTTGTACATTATTATGGAATGTCTAATATTGAGTATCCTGAAAAGCCAATTATAAGTGAAGAACTTTATCCGCATATAGATGTATTTATTGCAACATATAATGAGTCTGTTGATTTGGTGAGAAAAACAATAAATGGATGTCTTCATATGCAATATCCTGATAAGAAAAAGGTGCATATATACATATGTGATGATGGTAATCGTGAGGAAATGCGTCTTCTGTCAGAAAAAATGGGTGTCAATTATATAACTCGAACAGAAAGAGAAGGAGCTAAAGCTGGAAACCTAAATAATGCAATGCAACAGACAAACTCTCCTTTAATTGCTACGTTTGACGCAGATATGATACCTATGCATGATTTTTTAATTGATACAGTACCATACTTTTTAAAAAATGAGCAAGCTAAAAAAGATGGAGAAAAAGAACAATACGAAAAGATTGGTTTTGTGCAAACACCACAAAGTTTCTATAATCCAGATTTATTTCAATTTAATTTACACTCTGAAGGTAGAATACCAAATGAACAAGATTATTTTTATAGAGATATTCAGTTAGCTAGAAATAAAACCAATTCTGTAATTTATGGTGGTAGTAATACAGTTATTTCAAGAGAAGCTTTAAACGAAGTTGGAGGATTTTATACTTTTTCTATCACAGAAGATTTTGCAACAGGGATTTTAATCCAAAGTAAAGGATATAGATGCTATGCTATTCCAGAGGTACATGCATCAGGATTGTCTCCAACAGATTTAAAAAGTCTTATTAAACAACGTGAAAGATGGGCACGTGGATGTATACAGACGGGCAGACGATTAAATATTTTGTTTAGAAAAGGTTTAGGATTTTGGCAGAAAATAAGTTATATTTCTTCAATTACTTATTGGTATGCAAGTATAAAGCGCTTTACTTATATAATGGCTCCCATTTTATTTTCAGTCTTTAATGTAATTGTTGTAAAATGCACATTACTTCAAGTATTGATATTTTGGTTGCCTATGTATATTTTAAGTAGTCTATCTCTTAAAATATTTTCTCAAAATATAAGAAATACAAGATGGACTAACATATATGAAACTATAATGTTTCAGTCTTTAATGCCAGCAGTAATACTTGAAACATTTGCAATATCTAAGAATAAGTTTTCAGTGACTAATAAAAATAAAGCAGAAGAAAAAAGAATATATAAGGTCTTGCAGGGAGTACCATATTTTATCTACATAGTGTTATCTATAATAGGAATCTTAAAGATGTTTATATCAATATTTAAAATGAATTCAATGACATACTCAGTTGTACTGTTTTGGTTAATTGGAAATCTTTTTAACCTTATTATGGCAATGTTGTTTATATCAGGAAGACAGCAATTGAGAAAATCTGAGCGTTATGTTGCTGAAATTGATTTTAAACTAAAGCAAAATTCGTACATTCTTTCTTCAAAAACGATTGATATATCAGAAAATGGATTTGCATTTTTGTTGGAAAATCCAGAGTATATTTCTCCAGAAGAATTTGAGATAGAGTTTAGAGAAAAATCAGGAAATGAAATATATATAGCTAGTATGAAGGCAAAAATAGTTAATGTTGTGGAAATAAACTCGAAATGGAAGTATGCATGTTACATTACACACATTGAAGATAATCAATTTGATAATTGGATGTGTATTGTTCATGATAGGATACCTACTTTGCCAATGACAATATCTAATCAATTAGGTTTTTTTGATGACTTGCAAATTAATGTAAAAAAACGTATTGAAAAATCCAAAACTTTATCGCGAAGAAGTCCAAGAATTAATACAGATTTTGAACGCACTATAGAAAATATAGGTAAGGTAAAACTGGTAAATTTTAATTATCAGTATGTATTACTAAGTTTTGAAAATAAAAATATTTATCCTCAAAAAATAGAAATAGAACTTAATGAAGATATTATACTTGAATGTGATTTATGTGAAGGTAAAGCTGATGTGAGAGGTGTTCTATACAAGGTAAATAATATTGATAGTATAATGCAAAATTTATTTTTAAGAGAGGAAATGATGGAGTGGATATTACAACATAAAACAATTATAATTTCAAAACCTAATGAAAAGAAAGACGAATGCACAGATGAGTTTGAGCCCATGAAATATATTTAGGAGAGATAAAATGAAAATTTTAAAAGTGTTTTTGTGTTATTTAAAATATTTTATTTTAGTGTTTATTTTTTTTATAAACAGTATTTTTATAAGTTCAGCAATAAGTAATAAAAATTTAGATTTATCTTTTAAAAAGGTGGAAAGTAATTTAAGTGCTAACATTATACATGAAAATATGAGCATAAAAATAGAGACAGAGAGTTCTAAAAATAATAAAGAACGTTATCTATATATTTATAAAAATATAAAAGAGGACTGGAATGGATTCCATAATTTTTATATTGAGATTCAAAATAAAAATAAAAGTTCTCAGCGAATTAATTTAAATATACAAAGTAAGGATATGCTTGACTTTAAGTTAAAAGAAGGTAGCGAAATATTTATTGAAAATCAAAATATAATATATTCAGATAAAATAAAAGATGGATGCATAGATATACCAGGTGAGTTTGAGGGAAAAATTTATGTAAATTTTAGCAGTTTTATAAATGATAAAAATAATGTCGTGTTAGATTCAAATGTGCTATCAGATATTAATGGGTGGGGAATTACATTTATTCCATCTAATGAAGAACATAATGTTATTACAATAAGAAAAGTATCTTTACTTTTAGAGGAGCAACTTGAATCCTTGCATAATATTAAAATAATTGGTGATGAAGAAGTACAAATACCTGTATTGGGTCAAAGTATAAGTCAATATAAAGTGTCAGGACTAGAAAATAGTTCAAAAATTAAGTACTCATTTGTAGAAAAACAAAACAATGTAAATATATCTCAAGAAGGTAAATTAACATTAAATAATGAAGTACAACCTGGAGAAATTATTTTACAAGTTAATGTTGATGACAAATTTAAAGTTGGAAAGAAGATAGCATTGACTCAGTCTTGGAGTATTAATCAAAAAGATAAAGATGGTGTTCCATATACTTTAGTAGCTCCTAAACAATCACCAACAGTACAAAATATGAAAACAGTAAATTTTATAAATAACAGTTTAAATTTTATTCGCATTTTATTTATATCCTTAGTAGTAATATGTTTAGGTATATACTTATATTGGAAAAAATACTCAAAAACTGAGTAAAGAGAGGAGGTATAGCATGTTATTTTCAAGTTTGATTTTTTTATTTTATTTTTTGCCAACAACTCTGGTATTATATTATTTATTTAGATTTAATCGGACAATCCAAAATATGATATTACTTATTGTTAGTTTATTTTTTTATGCATGGGGAGAACCGAAATTTGTTGTTATTATGATAGCTTCGATAATAATGAACTATATATTTGGTTTACTAGTAGATAGATACAGAAAAAGTAAAGGAAAAGTAAGGCTTATTTTGATTTTGATGTGTATATATAATATAGGTGTTCTATTTATATTTAAATATCTAGCTTTTGCACTAAGAAATATTAGTTCACTTATTAATACAGAACTTGCCATTCCAAGTATTGTTTTACCTATAGGTATTTCATTTTTTACCTTCCAAGGAATGTCTTATGTTATAGATGTTTATCGTAGACATGGAGAAGTTCAAAAGAACCCTTTTTATGTAGGATTATATATAGCTTTTTTCCCACAATTAATAGCAGGACCTATAGTTAGATATGAAAGTGTTGCAGAACAAATTCATAACAGAAAAGAAACATGGAATAAATTTTCTATTGGAACCTGTAGGTTTATAACTGGTTTAGGTAAAAAAGTATTAATTTCTAATAATATGGCAATAGTAGCAGATTATATTTACACTATGAATAGTCAAGGTTCAATAGCTGCATCGTTGGCTTGGCTTGGTTCAATAGCTTATACTTTACAAATATTTTTTGACTTTTCTGCGTATTCGGATATGGCCATAGGTTTAGGTCTTATGTTTGGTTTTAAATTTGAAGAAAACTTTAATTATCCATATATTTCAAAATCAATTTCCGAGTTTTGGAGAAGATGGCATATTTCTTTAGGAATGTGGTTTAAGAGTTATATATACTTTCCACTTGGTGGTTCTAGAGTTTTAAATAAAGACATTATGATTAGAAATATGTTTATAGTATGGTTATTTACTGGAATATGGCATGGTGCAGAATGGACATTTGTGATTTGGGGGATTTTGAATTTTGTTTTTTTAATTATAGAGAGATTTATAATGTTTGAAAAGATTGAAAATCATAATCTCATAAAACATATCTATACTTTACTAGTAGTAAACTTTGGATGGGTACTGTTCAGAGCTCCAAATTTAAATGAAGCATATAACTATTTTAAAGCTATGTTTGGTGCAAGTGGAGTTATATGGAGTGACTATACATATATGTTCTTGAAAGAATACTTGATTTTCTTTATATTTGCATTTATTTTTAGTGTACCTATTGCAAAGAAAGTTAATAAATTTGTTGTTGAACATGCTAAATACAGTACATTATTTAATTTATTTTATCCAATTTGTTCTATTTTATTGTTCTTTATTTCTGTGACATATTTAGTAACTGGAAGTTATAATCCATTTATTTACTTTAATTTTTAGCTGAGGAGGAAAAGTATGAATAGATTTTTTAAAGTAAGGCTAATAACTACAATTATATTCTTAGTTGTTTTATTCACCTTCTCTATCTCTAATATCTGTTATTCTGGAAAAGATATGATACAAGAAATAAAAAATTCAATTAATGATAAGAATAGTTTAAAGGATACTATATCGTCTATTGATAATACAGTAAATGACAAAGTGATATATAAAAATACTTTTATTGAAACTTATGGATATTTACAAAAACTAATGGGTAAAAATGAATTTTCAAAGTTTAATGTTGTGAAAGATACTTCTGGAAAAATGCATTACACATATTTTGCTAAATCTCCAAATCAAGTTGATGTATTGGTAGATAGAGTAAGTAAGTTCTCTAAGGAAATGGATAAACAAAATACTAAATTGGTTTATTTAATGACTCCAGATAAATATATAAAAGGAGTGACACAGTTTCCTAAAGGCATACCTTATTCCTATAGTAATGAGACAGCAGATAATTTTTTAAATGAGATAAAAAAGGATAATGTTGACTATATAGATTTTAGAGAAAATATTTTAAAAAGTGGTATTTCAAAAGATGATTTATTCTTTAAAACAGACCACCATTGGAAAGTAGAGACTTCGTTTTGGGCATTTGGAGAATTAATTGAACAGCTTAATAAAAAATATAATATGAAATTAGATGAAAATTATTATTATAGAGATAAAGAAAACTATAATTCGATTGTATATCCTAGGTCATTTCTTGGTTCTATGGGAAGAAAGACAGGAGTTTTATATGGTGGGATAGATGATTTTACACTAATTTATCCTAAATTTAAGACGAATTATACATACTATACAGATTCTAAATCTCAAAAATTTGAATTAAAAGGAAGATTTGAAGAGAGTTTGATATTATCATACCCTTTTAATGCTGACCTTAATTTAATGGATGGACAATCAGATAAATATTTTACATATTTATTGGGGAATCGTCCACTAGTTAAAATTAAAAATATAGAAAATCCAGAAGGATTAAAAGTGTTATTTGTTAAGGACTCATTAATTGTACCAACAGCAGCATTCTTTTCTTCTGTTTGTTCAACTATGGATATGATAGACCCTAGATATTATGATGGAGATATATTAGAATATGCAAAGTCTCAAGATTATGACTTTGTTTTTATATCTGTATATCCTCAAAACCTTACAAAAGAATTTTTTCCATTTTGTAAATAAAATAAAAAATAAATGGCTAACTTTGTACTATGTCAGCCATTTATTTTTTATGATTCTTTTTAAGAAATATTTTTCTTATTGAATACTTCTTTATCAACTTTTCCAAGTGATTTACCTACAGTAATTGAAGATACCATAGCTCCATTGACATTTATCATTGTACGTCCCATATCTAGTATAGGGTCTATTGCAAGTATTCCACCAACTAGTGGGAAATAAGAACCAAGACCTACTCCAGAAATAACAACCGAAACAGCTATTGTAGCAGTTCCTGGAAGTCCTGCTATCCCAAGTGAACTAATTGTTATAACAATTAACAGCATAACATAAAAACTGATATCCATATTTACTCCAGCCATATTAGCAAGAGTAACAGCCATTAAAGCAGGATATATGCCAGCACAACCATTCATACCCATATTTGCACCTAAACTTGCTGTAAAGCTTGATACACCCTCATCAACTCCGTGATTTTGTACTAAACTTTCTATCGTAACAGGCAATGTTCCCAAACTAGAACGTGAAGTAAATGCTAGAAGTAGAGCTTCAGTTGAATTTTTTATATAAGTAATAGGATTTAGACCATTTAAAGTTATAAAAATTAAATGTATAACAAATAATATTGCCACTGATATATAAAGAGCTAATATAAAATATAAAACAGAAATTATTGAACTAATACCTTGTGAAGTTATTGTATTTGCAAGTAGTGCAACTACAGCATAAGGCATAAATTTGATAACAGTCATAGATACACTAACAATTATTTTGTAAGATGCTTCTGTAAAATCTATAAATGGCTTTATAGTTTCAAAATGTTTTTTACTTAATCTCTTTATTGAGGTACCTATAAATGTAGCAAATATTATTGTAGCTACAATATTTCCATTTGCCATAGCCATTACAGGGTTTGATGGCAATAATCCTCTTAAAGTATCTACAAGAGAGTTTATTTCCTTAAGCTCTTGATTTCCACCTAAACTAGATAAGTCAGCTCCTACTCCTAATTTCATTGTGTTTGCAACAACAATTCCAACAATTGCTGCTATAGCTGTAGTAATAAGGAGCATTCCTAGAGATTTAAATGTTAAAGTTCCAAGATTATTATCTTTCATGTTAATAATTACTTTTATAATTGATAAGAAAACCAAAGGTATTACTAACATTTTTAATAAGTCCATAAATCCAGAACCAAATAAACTATACCATTTGCTTACTTCTTGCAACCAAGTGATTTGAGTTGTATCAGTAGGAAAACCAGCAAAAGCTTGAATAATAATTCCTAATATAAGACCAATTATTGTAGCATATATTGTTCTCAATGAAAATTTGATTTTTTTCTTTTCAAATTGTCTAACAATAAAAAATATACCTATAAGTAATACTATGAAAAAAATCGTTTTAAAATCTGTAATCATAAGAAATTGTGATAAGAATGAGCTTTCCAATATTTTTTCTCCTTTGTCTAAAAATAAATTTTTCTAAGTTTAAATGATATCAATATATTAAAAAAATGTCAATATTATATCACAATTTACCGAGATAGAATAAAATGATTTAATTTATCAAAATGTGATTAAATAGATGGAAATGGGGTATAATATATGTTTAAAGACTTTGGATTAGGGTAATAGATGTAAGAATAACTTTTATAAAATTTGATTTCAAATAAAAAAATGTTAAAAAAATAACTAAAAATTATCATGAAAATATATACATAGAATAGATATCAAATGAAAAGTTTAAAATAAGTAGAGAAATTAATTAGACGTCTAAGGAGAGATAAAATGAGAGTAATAATAATTGGTGGTGTTGCAGCTGGTATGAGTGCTGCAGCGAAATTAAAAAGAATTAAACCTGAATATGAGGTTGTAGTTTATGAAAAAACTGAAATAGTGTCTTTTGGAGCTTGTGGATTGCCATATTTTGTAGGTGGTTTTTTTGATGATGCTAATGATTTATTGGCAAGAACACCTGAAAAACTTAGAGAATCTGGTATTGATTTAAATATATTTAGAGAAGTTATTGCAGTTGATACTGAGTCTAAGAAAATAAAAATAAAAAATGTAAAAACAGATGAGATATACGAAGATTACTATGATAAATTGATGATAGCAACTGGAGCAAGAAGCATAATGCCTCCTATAAAAAATATAAATTTAAAAAATGTTTCTACACTAAAAAGCTTATATGATGGAGAATATCTAAAAAAATTATTAAGTGGAAAAGAAATAAAAAAAGTAACTATAATAGGTGCTGGATTTATAGGATTAGAAGCAGTTGAAGCATGCAAGAAATTGGGTAAAGATGTACAAGTAGTTCAATTGGAAGAGAGAATATTACCACAAGTATTTGATAAGGAAATTACAGATGTCTTAGAGGATGAAATAAGGAATCACGATGTCAAATTGCATTTGAATGAGATAGTTGTAGAATTGTCTGGAAAAGATAGAGTGGAAAAAGTAATAACAAATAAAGGTGAAATAGATACAGATGTTGTGATAATTGCTACTGGTGTAAAACCGAACACGGAATTTTTACAAAACACAAATATAAAAACATTAAAAAATGGAGCTATAGTAGTTGATGAATATGGAAGAACTTCTGTTGAAGATATATATTCTGCTGGCGATTGTGCGACTATAAAGAATATAGTAAGCAATGAAAACGCATATATACCTTTAGCAACTGGAGCAAATAAATTAGGTAGGATAGTAGGAGAAAATCTAGCAGGTAAAGAAGTCTCTTATCAAGGTTCTCTATCTTCAAGTTGTATAAAGGTTATGGATATGGAGGCTGCCTCAACTGGAATTACAGAGAAACAAGCTAATGCTTTGGGATTAAACTTCAAATCCAAATTTATTTCTGATTATAATCAAACTCATTATTATCCTGGAAGAAATAAAATATATGTAAAACTTATTTATGATGCAGATACAAAAGTTATTTTAGGTGGGCAAGTAGCTGGTTTTAAAGATGCTGTTCAAAGAACTAATGTGTTAGCAGCTGCTATCTTTGGAAAAATGACTACAAGTCAACTTGGTATGTTAGATTTATGTTATGCTCCTCCATTTGCAAGAACATGGGATGTATTAAATGTAGCTGGAAATGTATCTAAATAATTTTATCTAAGCAATTATTAATAATTACGTAATTATTAATAAATTAAATAATAGTAATAAATACTAAAGGAATGAGTTTACCCTAAAATAATTTTATCTAAGGTAAGCTCATTCCTAAATTTTTATTACGGATAATTTTTACTAAAGCTATAAAATTAATTATTCATCAAAATTTAAGTGTAAACTAAGTCTATCTTCACCAATAATCGTATTTTCAAAAACGTTAGTAGCATTTTCTAAGTACATATTAGGCATATCTAATGATGGGCTAAAGTGTGTCAATAAAAGTTGCTTAACATTTCCTAGTTTTGCAAGATTTGCAGCTTCTCTAAAAGTCATATGCTTGTTTTTGACAGCTTTTGAAATATCTAAATCATCACCATACATAGCTTCACATATAAATAAATCACTATCTTTTATAAAGTTAGGTATTGAGTCTATAGGTCTTGTGTCTGTTGTAAGACTTATTTTAACTCCTTTTCTTGATTCTCCTAAAACCATGTCTGGAGTGTATTTTTTTGAATCTAAAACAATACTTTGACCATTTTGAAGCTTTTTCCATATTGTTTTAGGAACTTTATTTTGAGTTGCTTTATTTATATCAAATTTAGGATTTCTTTTAAAATTAAAACTATATCCTATACACTCTATAGAATGTTCTAAAGGGATTGTTGAAATCTCTATGTTTTTTAAATACTCATTATCTAAAGAAAAACTACCTTGAGGATTTTCTATAATTTTTAAAGTATAGGGTATATATTCTACTAAATTTCTCATAGAACGAATACAATCAATTATTCCAATAGGGCCAACTATAGTTAAATCACTTGTACGACCGCTATTTCCAATCGTTGATAGAAGCCCTAAAAGTCCAAATATATGGTCACCATGTAAATGTGTTATACAAATCAAGTCTATATCTTTAAAGCCACATTTTTTCAACTTCATAGATACTTGAGTGCCTTCACCACAGTCAATTAGTATTTTTCTACCTTTATAATTCATAAATACAGAAGATAGAAATCTATGTGGCATGGGTACATTTCCACCACATCCAAGTAAAGTTAAATCTATCATTTTTTCCCCTTTCTAAAATTAACACAAATCTGTTGTTTGTTTTTATTATGATATCCTATTATAATTATTTTAACATTAAATACAACAATAAATGTGTATTTGAGTCAAGAAATATTAGTAAATAGAAACTTTGTATAATAATATACAAAAACTCTATAAGTATAACTTTAAATTTATTTTTGAAAAATTTATAGGAGGTAAGTCTAATGAAACTGTCAAAAAGAATTACTATTTTATCATTGATAATATTGACTTTAGTTGGATGTAGTAATGGGGAAAGTAAAAAAACAGTTGAAGGTTCTAACAAAATTCAAGGTTCTAAAAAAGAAGATCAAGCTATTGTAGTACATAAAGATGAAAATATATTAAAAGATAGGTATGAACCACCAAAAGGATTTAAAAGGGTTGAGGTAGAAAAAGGTAGTTTTGAAAGTTTTTTGAGGAATACTAAGTTGAAAAATTATGGTGAGAAAGTCAAGTATTACGATGGTAGGAATAAGGAATCAAAAGGAATCTATGATAGTGTATTCGATGTCGATATTGGCGATAGAGATTTGCATCAATGTGCAGATGCAATTATGCTTATGAGAGCAGAATACCTGTATAAGAATAAGAGATATGATGAAATAAGTTTTGACTTTGTGGATGGTTTTAAGGCTAAGTATTCAAAATGGGCAGAAGGTTATAGGATTTCAGTAAAAGATAGTGGTTCAAGTTGGTATAAAGCAAGTGAATATTCAACATCATATGAGAGTTTTAGAAAATTTATGGATATAGTATTTGCTTATTCAGGTACTTTATCGCTTGAAAAAGAATTAAAACCTGTACAGCTTGATGATATGAAAATAGGGGATGTTTTTATAGTTGGAGGCAGTCCAGGACATGCAAGTATAATTATGGATATGGCAGAAAATAAAAAAACTGGAGAAAAGGTCTTTATGATAGCTCAAAGTTATATGCCTGCTCAACAAACTCAGCTTCTTATTAATCGTAAACAACCAAATTTAAGTCCTTGGTATAACTTGAATTTTGAGGGGGATTTAACAATTCCTCAATGGACTTTTAAAAGAGACCAGCTAAAAAGGTTCTAAAAAATACATATAAAATAAATGAAAAATATAAGTGTGAAAAAATGTAATTAGATTAAAACTTGTTGGATATGGACAAAATTAAATTGATAGATAAATATTAAAAATCGAAATGATTAACTTTGTATATTTTAATATTTATCTAAAAAGCTTTATCTTAAAATAAGAGTCTTATTTTAAAGCTGAAACTAATTTTAGGAGGATAACTTATATTGAAAATTAGAAGATATTTAATTTTAGTAATTATAATTCTAATTACAACAAGTCAGAGTTTTATTTCTTATGGGCTAGAGAGCTTTAAAGAAATAACAATTTTTCACACTAATGACATACATGGAAGATATGCTGAGGGCGATGAGTATATACAGATAGGTAATCTAGCTACGTTAAAAAAGGAAACTCCAAATTCAATTTTAGTAGATGCAGGAGATTGCTTACATGGATTACCAATAGTAAATATGAATAAAGGTGAAGACGCAATTGAATTAATTAAAAGTGTTGGATATGACTATATCACTCCAGGAAATCATGACTTTAATTATGGAAAAGATAGATTGTTAGAGCTATCTCAAATTGCTAATTCAGGAGATAAAGCTTTAAAATTTTTGGCATCAAATATATTTGAAGATGGTAAGAACGTATTTGATAGTAATGATATAAAAGAAATAGATGGCATAAAAATAGGATTTTTTGGGCTTACAACCCAAGAAACAAAAAGTAAGACAGGCTCTAAAAATGTAGAAGGATTAGAGTTTAGAAATCCTATAGAAAGTGCAACAGAGCAAGTAAATGAATTAAAAAGAAAAGGCGCCGATGTAATAGTTGCAATATCTCATATTGGAACTAATAGTTTAAGTAAGCCAAACAGTATAGATATAGCAAATAAAGTTCATGGTATTGATTTAATTATTGATGGTCACAGTCATACTAAGTTTGAAAATGGCAAACAGGTTGGCAATACGCTGATTGTAAGTACAGGACAATACCTAGAACATATTGGTGAAGTAAAGTTAACATTGGATACTAATGATACAGAACATATAAAAATAGAAAATAAATCAGCAAGACTAATTGAAAAAGAAGAAGTATTAGAGTATAAGCTTGATTCTAGTGTAAGTGAAAAGGTTGGTGAAATAAAGAAACAACAGGAAAAAGTTTTAGATAAAGTTATAGGAGTAACAAAAAATACTCTAGATGGTTCATACGAAAATGTAAGGACAAAAGAAACTAATTTAGGCAATTTAATAAGTGATATCTTATTAGATAAAACTAAAGCAGATATTTCTCTATTTAATGGTGGGAATATAAGGGATACAATTGAAAAAGGGGATATAACAAGAAGAAGTGTTGCAGATGTATTTCCTTTTAGCAACACTATAGTTACTAAAAAACTTACAGGAGAACAAATTAAAAGTGTTTTAGAACATGGAGTAAAACTTTATCCAGAAAAAAATTCGGCTTTTTTACAAGTGGGTGGAATCTCATACTATTTTGACCCAAAGCAGAGAGAAGGTGAAAAAATAACTGGTATTATGAAAGATGGAAAATCACTAGATATGAATAAAGAGTATACAGTTGCAACTAATGATTATATAGCATTAGGTGGAGATGAATTTCCTTGTTTGTCAAAAGAGCCAATGTTAAAAGATTTTGGAAGTTTAGAAAGCGCAGTAATTGAGTATATAGAGTATAAAAAAGAAATCTGTAAGAGTGTAGATGGAAGAATTAGTATTAAAACCAAGGAAGAATTGATAATTAACAGTAATGAGAGTAACTTAGTACTAAATCATAATGAAGATAATTTAAATGATGGCGAAGATATCATAAATAATGAGGATGCAAAAAACTCGAATGAGAATAAACGTAAAAATTTAGATAAAATGAAAGTTAGAGAAAGTTCTAATGTAAAAGCATCCAAAGCAGAAATTAAAGAGAAATCTCCTAAAACAGGCGATTTAGGTATAAAAGATAGTATGTTTATATTTGCAGCTTCAAGTGTTTTAATTTACTTATTTAACACTAACCAGATAAATTTAAAAAAGAAAAAATTAAAATGAAATAAATAATAAAATAGACTCAATATCTATTTATTAATAAATAGATATTGAGTCTTAGATAAAATATAAACTTAAGCAAAGGTAATTGGATGTTTGAATACTGGATTACCTTTGTTTTTTTATATTTAGTATAGTAATATCCAATCAATAATTGTACTCTTGATTAAAAATAAATATATTATTAACTTATTATTGGTATGTTTATTTTATTATCTAAGTGTGTAAAATCTTCTTGGTGATTAAAAAATATTTATAAATTGTCAAATAAAATGGCTTAGTTAGTATGATATAATTTAGCTAGTATACATAATAATGGAGGGGAAAAGCATGAATAATATATTACTTTTAGAAGATGATAAATCTTTAAATAGAGGGATTAGCTTTAAATTAAAAAAAGAAGGATACAATGTTTTTAATACATTTAGTATAGAAGAGGCAAGAGGTATTTTTTTTAAGGAGGATATAAATTTAATTATTTCTGATATAGGTCTACCAGATGGAAGTGGGTTTGATTTTTGTGAGGAGATTAGAAAGAAAAGTGATGTTTACATAATAATGCTTACAGCGCTTGATGAAGAAGTGGATATTGTTACAGGTTATGATTTAGGAGCAGATGATTATATTACAAAGCCATTTAGTTTGATGGTGTTAATCTCAAAAGTAAATGCATTTATGAAAAGGGTAAACACAGTAAAGAATTATACTTTATTGGTTTGTGATGATTTGTTTTTTTATTATATAGAAAATAAATTGGTTATAAAAAATGATGACAAAGAAGAAGAAATAATTTTAAGTAAAACAGAAACTAAACTATTAAGATATTTGATGGAAAATTCAATGCAAGCTTTGACTAAAGAACAACTATTAGAATCTTTATGGGATAGTAGTGGTAATTTTGTAGATGATAATACAGTCGCAGTAAATATAAGAAGACTTAGACAAAAAGTAGAAAAAAATCCTTCTGAACCTAAGTATATAAAAACAGTAAGAGGAGTGGGATATATATGGGGAGAAAGGAGTATAAAAAAATGTTAAAAGATATAAATATCAAAGATAATTTGAGCATTAAAGAAGATTATATAATGAAAAAGGTTGTTATATATTCTATTTTATCTATGCTTGTAGTAACACTTGTATTTATATTTTTTGAATACAATAGACTATATGACTTATATGAATATCAAATAAAAAATACTCAAAGTATTGCAGGTATGTTGATTGAAAAATATCCAGATGATGAGGTAGATATAATAAAGTCTATTTATAATTTTGACTATAGCAAGGCAGAGGTTGGAGAAAAAGCACTTGAAAAATTCGGATATGGGCTAGAAAATAAAATGTCAAATGATAAAAACTTTGGCATATATTTAAAATCTTTTTTTAAAGAATCAATTTTTGTTTTTTTAATGATGTTTATAGCTGTTACAGGAATAATATATTATTTTATAAGATTTATAAACAAAAGATTAAGCAAGATTTATTTTATAGTGGAGCAAATGTCACAAGAAAATTATTTAAAAGAAGGTACCAAGTTAGATAGTTTTGGATATTTAGTAGAATACAATGAGTATTTTAAAGAGGGTACATTTAGTAAGATTAACAACTGTCTGTATGAGTTAAATAGGAGCTTAAAGATAAAGTTTATTAAATTAGAAAAAGAGAAAGAAAGTGTAAAATCATTGGTAACAGATATTTCCCACCAATTAAAAACTCCTTTAGCATCATTAAAATTATACAATACATTACTTATAGAAGAAGATTTAGACGAAGATGAAGCACAGGAATTTTTATTGACTAATAAAAATTCTATAAATAAATTGGAAAATTTAATAAATTCTTTAGTCAACATATCAAGGTTAGAGATTAGTATGATAAGCATAAAAAAAGAAGATAATGACATAAAAAGTACTATTTTAAATGCTATAGAAAGTGTAACACCTAAAGCAAAAAGTAAAAATATAACATTAAAATTAAATGAATTTAATAGTAGAATTATACCTCATGATAAAAAATGGACTGAGGAAAGTATTTTTAATGTATTAGATAATGCTGTTAAGTATACAGAAAGAAATGGACAAGTAAATATATCTATAGAAGAGACTGTAAACTATTTTAAAATCATAATAGAGGATAATGGTAGAGGAATTGCCAAAAACGAATTTAATAATATATTTAAACGTTTTTATAGAGGAATAGATGAAGAAATTGAATCTATAGAAGGTAGTGGTGTAGGATTGTATTTAAGTAGAAAAATTTTAGAAGAACAAGGTGGTAATATTATGGTATCTTCTAACCTAGGAAAAGGAAGTAAATTTTCTTTGTTTCTTACAACTATGTAATGTTTCCTGAAAGGAGAATGTAATCCTCTACATATATTATATAAGTATAAACAGCTCCACAAATTAAAAGTAAATGATTAAGGAGCAACATAACTTAGAGTGAGGGGATAATTTTATGAAAATATTATATACTGAAAGTTTATCAAAACATTATGGAAAAGGAGAAAGCCTAGTAAAAGCTTTAGATGATGTAAATTTAGAAATAAATGAAGGTGAATTTGTAGCTATAATAGGTAAATCTGGTTCTGGAAAAAGTACATTATTACATATGATAGGTGGTCTTGATATACCTACATCTGGCAAGGTATACATTGATAATAAAAACATATTTACATTGAAAGAAGAAGAACTTGCCGTATTTAGAAGAAGAAAAATAGGCTTTATATTTCAAAGTTACAATTTGATTCCATCTCTTAATGTGTGGGAAAATGTAGTATTACCAATAGGTCTAGATGGAAGAGCTGTGGATGAAAACTTTATAAGAGACCTTTTAAAATCTTTGGGACTTGAAAATAAACATGATGTTTTACCAAATACATTATCAGGAGGTCAACAACAAAGAGTAGCAATAGCAAGAGCTTTGGCAACAAGACCAGCTATAATACTTGCTGATGAACCGACTGGAAACTTAGATTCTAAAACATCAGATGAAGTTATGAGTATACTAAAGTCCATGTCTAAGAAATATAGTCAAACTTTAGTTATGATAACTCATGATGATAGTATAGCTCAAATGGCTGATAGAGTTATATTTATAGAGGATGGCAAGGTATCAAAGGTTGGTGACAAAAATGATTAATACTACTAAAATAGCAAAAAATAATGTAAAACAAAATAAATCAAAAAGTATATTAATAATAATCACTATAATACTTTCAACATTGATGCTTTCATCTATAGGTATTTATATTGTCGATACAAGAGAATATCAAAAGGAAAATACAATAAAGTATGCAGGAAATTATCAAGGAGTATTAGCAAATGTAAATGAAAAACAAGCTGACATATTAAGTAATCACACAGATATTGAGCTAACTGGAAAAATGAATGGAGTAGGTGTTGAGAAACTAGAAGATGATACAACTATTTCATTATCATATATGAATGAAGAGGGCTTAAAATTAAATAATTTTGAATTTATAAAAGGAAAATTACCAACAAAAGAAAATGAAATAGTACTAGATAGTGGAGCTTTAAAAGCATTAGGTCATGGTCAAAAATTAGGTGAAAAAATAAAAGTAGCTTATGATGATTATAAAAGCGACAAAAGAATGGAAAAAGAATTTATAATAACTGGAATCTTAGAAACTAGTGAAATATATGAAGCAGGAAAGTATTATTCTGCTATTATATCAGAAACATATATGAAAAATACTAGAGATATGTCACAAGAAGATTTCAATATATATGTTAGATTAAAAGATAAGAGCGATTTATCTATAGAACAGGCAAAAGAAAAATTAAATAAGATTGCTAATGATATAGGATTAGATACTAATAATGTACTTGTAAATGAAAATTATATAAATGCTTTAAAACCAGATATGGAAACAATTATGGGTGGAGTTTTTATAGGCTTAGTAATTGTATTATCTAGTATTTTGGTAATATATAATATATTTTACATCTCAATAGTTACCAAAGTTCAAGAATTTGGAAAACTTAGAGCAATTGGTGCAACTAAAAAACAAGTAAAAACGATAGTGTTTAAGGAAGGCTTTATATTAGCTGGGATAGCAATACCAGTAGGAATAATTTTAGGCTATGCACTTGCAAATATTATAATAAAATCATTTATGGATGTAGATGTAAAATCATCACAATTACCAGTGTTATTATTAGTTGTGGTAATAAGTTTTATATCTGTTGTTTTATCACTTTTGAAACCAATGAAAGTAGCTTCAAAAGTATCTATAGTTGATGCAGTAAGATATACTGGAAATGAAATAAGTGGTAAAAAGAATAGAAAAGGGCATAAAAATATAAATTTAAAGAACTTATCAAAAGCGAATTTAGAAAGAAATAAAAAGCGTACTTATATGACATTGACATCTCTTATATTAAGTGGAACTATATTTATAACAGTATCGACTGCTTTAGAAAGTTTTAACGCTGAGAAGATGGCTAGAGAGCATTTCCCTTATGATATAGAAGTTAGATTTACTGGATATGAAATGAATAGCGACAAGAATCCTGAAAATAATTTGAATATTCTACAAATGAATAATCCATTAGGTAAAGATTTTTTAAATCAAATAAAGAGTATAGAGGGAGTCAAAAAAACTGAATTAGGAAACTCTGTAAAAATTGGAATGGAAGATTATAATGTTGAATTTGAACATGACCTTTTACAGAGCATAAACGAAAATGATGTGAATTCATTAAATAAAAATCTAATAGATGGAAAAATAAATTTTGAAAGGTTACAAACAGGAGATGAAATAGTCATTACTCACCTTGATACAGCAAAAGAAATGGGTGTAAAGGCTGGAGATAAAATAAATTTAACTCTATATGATGGAGATAAAGAGATAAAAAAAGAATTTAAAGTTCAAGCAATAGCTATGGGAACTCCAAGTTTTGGGATAGGAAAAGATTTTATAGATAGAACTTTGAAATATGATACAACAAGTACCATTGGAATATATACTGAAGAAGGAAAGTATCAAGAAGTTAAAGACACTATAAAGAAAATTGCTAAATCTAACGGATATTTAGAAACGGACTTTATAGATAGTAGAATCGAATCAAATAAGGCTACAATCTCATTTATAAAAATAATGGGCTATACTTTAACTGGTATAATAGGTGTTATTGGATTTATGAATCTTGTAAATACAATGATAACTAGTATAGTTACTAGAAAAAAAGAACTTGGGATGCTTCAAGCAATTGGACTTACTAATAAACAATTAGTAAAAATGCTTAATTCAGAAGCTATATATTACACTTCTAGAATGATGATAGGAAGTATCGTCTTTGGAGGTACGTTAGGATACTTTGCAGTTGTATTTTTAAGAAAAACTGGATTATCATATGCAACATACGCTTTACCAATAGTACCAATTTTATTTATGGCTGTATTTATCCTTATAGCTCAATTTATAACAACTTACTTAATAGGAAGAAGTTTTAACAAAGAATCTCTTATTGATAGAGTAAGATATAGTGAATAAAAATGTATAGAAAGCTATATTTAATTTTTAAACAGAATTAGAGAAAATATAAAAATAGAATTAAATTAGGTTGATAATATATACAAATACAGGGCAAGTGGCTTAAATGTCCATATGTCCTGTTTTTTGTCGTTTTTATTGTTATAAAATTCTTATCAATATAACTTATCAATTTAAGTGGTAAGTGATAGTGTGTTTAATGTTCAGAAGATTGTTATCAGAAAAAATGTATAGATTTAAGTAGTAAATAAGAGTATGTTTAATATTCAGAAGATTGTTATTAGAAAAAATGTATCGGTACAATTTTAAAAAAACTTAAAATTGTACCATAAAAAATGAAAATTTTGTATAATAATCGTATAGAAAATAAAAAGGAGCTGATATATATGAATAATAAAATCAATTATGCACCAGGACCAACAGAAACTAGAGAAAATGTAAGATTAATAAGAGCAGAGAAAACAACTAACCCAGATATAGATGTTGATTTTGTTGAATTTTATAAGAAGACATGTGAAAAATTTGGAAATATAGTTGGTACAAAGAACGATATTTACATATTAAGTGGTGAAGGAATATTGGGACTTGAAGCAGCTTGTGCATCACTGACTGAGAAGGATGATAGGGTTCTTGTAATTGACAATGGTATATATGGAGAGGGATTTAAAGACTTTGTAAATATGTATGGTGGGGAGTATGTGCTTTTTTCAAGTGAATATACAAAAAGTATAGATGTTGATGAGCTAAGAAAGTTTTTAGAAAAGGATAATGATTTTAAATATGCAACAGTGGTTCATTGTGATACTCCAACAGGTGTATTAAATGATGTAAGTAAGATATGTCCACTATTGAAGGAATATGGAATCTTAACTGTAGTTGATTCTGTAGCAGGTATGGTGGGAGAAAGGTTAAATGTAGATGAATCTAAAATAGATGTAATATTAGGAGGTTCTCAAAAAGCTATTTCTGCACCTGCGGGTCTTACTATAGTTGGTATAAGTCAAGATGCAAAGAATTGTATAAAAAATAGAAAAACAGACATAGTAGGTTTTTATTGTAATTTAAGTATATGGGAAGGATATTATGAAAAAAAATATTTCCCCTATACAATGCCAATAAGTGACATAATGGGTCTTGATAGAGCATTAGACAATATACTAGAAGAGGGTGTAGAAAAGGTATTAAGTAGACATGAGAAAATAGCTTCTAGTGTAAGACAAGCTGTTGAAGAATATGGTTTAGAATTATTTTTAGAAGAAGGATATTCTAATACAGTGACAGCAATAAAAATACCTGAAAGTATAGGAGCATTAAAACTTACTGATTATATGCTTGAAAATTACAATACACTTGTTGCAACATCGTTAAATCAATATATGGATACTATTTTGAGAATAGGTCATATGGGGGAAAATGCTAATCTTGATAAAATAGTTCACATATTAAATGTATTAGATAAAAGTTTAAAAGAACTAGAATTTAATGCAAATGGAAGTTTAATAGATTTATTTAATAAATATTATTTTTAGTCACAATATAAAAGGGGGATACGGTATGGAAGTTACAGCTAAACAGAAGTTTACAACAAAAGATTTGGTGGAAACTTCACTATTAATAGCGTTGGTATTTGTTGCAACTAAATTTATAAATATAAGATTGCCAATATCTATAAATGGAGGTCTTGTACATTTAGGAACAGCAATGTTATTTATATCAGCAATAGTATTTGGAAGTAAAAAAGGTGCTTTATCTGGTGCTATTGGGATGGCTCTCTTTGATTTGATATCTGGGTGGACTCTATGGGCTCCATTTACATTTATAGTCAGAGGTGTCATGGGGTATTTACTTGGAAAGATTGTATGGGCAAATGGCAAGAATGGAGAAAATTTTTTGATTAATGTAATAGGAGTAGTAGTTTCATCAATTTGGATGTTGTTTGGATATTATGTAACAGAGGTTATACTTTATGGTAATTTTATAACTCCACTTACTTCAATACCAGGCAATTTAATGCAGGTATTAATAGGTCTTATAATAGCACTTCCTATTTCTAAAGCATTAAAAAAATGTATAAGATAGATATTGAATAGATTAAGGTTTTTGATAGGGCAAATTATATTGTATAATATTAAGATAGAGTATATAATGATAAAAAAATTTAGGATAGAGGTTAATTACGATGTTATCAGTTACAAGGTATAAAGTTAGAAATGCTTTAAAGCCTCAGACTGTTAAGATGAATATAATGCCACAAATTAAAAGTTGGAAATTATAATGTCAACCATAAAAAATAATTAAGTAGCAAGAAAATAAATTAGCCAAATAGCATTTTGTATCAAAATCAAAATTGTTATTTGGCTTTTAGTAGTTATTTATATCTAGATAGTATTATTTAAAAGTACTATTGCTGTGCGAGATGCAATAGGTATTTTAGAAGATGGAGGAGTAGAAGTAAAATAGACATCGTAGTCTACTAAGTTTTCTAGGCTTGTTTTTCCTCCAAATTCTATCATATCAGTACTCAATACTGTCTTGTATTTTTTGTCTTGGAATTTTGATATATCTACTGATTGCATCAGATTAGGATGAAAATTAAATATAAATAAATATTTACCTTTACTGTATACTAAAAGTTTTTTATCATTATCTATATGTACAAGTTCATAACTATTCTGTGTAAAAATATCACTGTATTTTGTAAGTTCAAGCATAGATTTATCAAAGTTTAATAGTTGTTTATATTTTAAGTTATCATTTTCTGAAAGACTCCATTGTCTTCTAGCATATTTATAACTCCAATTGTTTCCTTCACGTGGAAAATCAATCCATTCAGGGTGTCCAAATTCATTTCCCATAAAATTTAGGTATCCTTCACCAGCTAGAGAAAATGTTGCTAATTTAATTAGTTTGTTTAGAGCAATAGCTCTATCAATAATATGATTATTTGAGTTTATTTCCATATTCCAGTACATTTCTTTATCTGCTAACCAAAATATAATTGTCTTGTCACCAACTAATGCTTGGTCATGAGATTCACAATATCCAATGTTTTTTTCACCAGGGCGTCTAGTAGTAAGCTCGTGCCACATTTTGCCTAAATCCCAATTTTCATCATAAGAATTTGAAATAGTTTTTATCCAAAAATCAGGTACTCCCATTGCTAATCTATAGTCAAAGCCAATTCCACCATCTCTTATAGGTATACACATTCCAGGCATTCCACTCATATCTTCTGCAATGCTTATTGAATTAGGTTTGATTTCTTTTATTAGTTCATTTGCAAATTGAAGGTATGTTATAGCTTCCATATCTGTATTTGTACTGAAATACTTTTTATAACTGTCAAATGAAACTCCAAGACCATGGTTATGATATAGCATTGAGGTTACACCATCAAATCTAAAACCATCAAAATGATACTCATTTAGCCAAAATTTTATATTTGAAAGTAAAAAATGAATTACCTCAGGTTTACCGTAGTTAAAGAGCTTTGTTCCCCAAGCAGGGTGATTACCTTTTGAACCTGAATGGAAAAATTGGTGCTCACTTCCATCAAATTCATTTATTCCCTCTAAAGTATTTTTTACAGCATGAGAGTGAACTAAATCTAACAAAACAGCAATTCCCATTGAATGAGCCGTATTTATAAGGTTTTTTAAGTCTTCAGGTGTACCGAACCTAGATGAAATTGAATAAAAGTTTGAAACTTGGTATCCAAAAGAAGCATAATATGGATGTTCCATGATAGCCATAAGTTGAATAGTATTGTATCCAGATTTCTTTATCCTAGGAAGTATGTTTTCAGTAAATTCATTATAAGTTCCAATAGATTCTTTTTCAGTAGCCATACCTATGTGACATTCGTAGATTAAAGGAGAAGTTATGTTTTTTAAGTCAAATTCATTATCAGTCCAACTAAATCGAGTTTTTGGTTGCCATATCTGCCCATTAAAGTTACCAGAATCCTTTTGTATTACCCTCTTTATGTATAATGGTATACGGTCAAATGTTTCACCATTTGCAGTGACCTGTACCTTCACCTCGGATTTATGAGGTAAGCTGTTTTTATCAGGTATGAAAATTTCCCAATTACCAGAATCTATTTTTTTTAGAGGATGGGATTTTCTATTCCAATTATTAAAGTCACCAATTAATGATAAACTATCTGCATTTGGAGCCCACTCTCTATAAAACCATCCATCATTTGTTTGATGGAATCCATAATAAAGATGAGCATTTGCAAAAGAACTAAAATTTTCACAGTTAGTTAATATTTTTGCTTTTACATCTTCATAGTGTTTCATTCTTTTTTTTATGTCAGATTCGAATGGTTGTAGGTAAATATCAACATCTAAAATTTTAAATCTTTTTTGACTTTTCATTTGATTTCCCCTCCATAATAAATATTATCTTTTAATAAAATAATACTTATCTCATACTATCTTCTCTATATAATTGATATATATTATATAATCCTAATAAAAAGCTTAAACCACCAATAATTAGTTTCATAATTTACCTCCTTAGTATATTTAAAAATATACTTATATATCAGATTCATCAAAATTTAAAAGTTTATTTAAAACTCTTTTAATAATATCATAATCAAAGCCTTTATAGGAAAGATGTTGAGAAATTTTTTGATATATTTTCTTTTTATCTTCTTTTTTTACCCTCTCATATCTTTTTTTTGCTAGATACATGGCATTTTCAAATTCAGTATCTTTGTCTAATTCTGATACTGCTTCATCAATTGCACTTCTCTCAATACCTTTATTGTATAAATTTTGTTTAATTCTGTTTTTACCACATTTGTTTAAATTAACGTTGGTATTAACTATTTTCTGAGCTAATATATTGTCATTTACCAGATTATAATTTTTAAGAAAATCTATAACTCTATCAATTGTATCTTCTTCAAAATCTGCTGATAGTTTTTCTTTCATTTTTTTTTCAGACTGGTCAGCACGAGACAAAATATTTAATGCTTTATTTTTAGCTTTTATATACATCTCATCATCTAAAATAGATTTTAATTCCTCTTCATTTACTTCATTTCCTTTTTTTAAATTAAATGTATAAACAAGTTCTTTAAATATAGCAATAAAAAATTTATCATCAACATAAATATTTACTCTATCATCATTTCTTTTTTGTTGTTCTATTTTTGTAATTATACTCATAATTCCTGCTACTCAAAATATGGTCAAATATATCCATATCGAGATTTTTCCTTCTTCACTGAACCTCGCCTTGCCTAAGCTACTACGATTTAGTATAGTTCTCCAAAGGCTTAAATTCCGAAGTTAGCCCTCCGTACATATATAAGTACTTTTAAGCCGCGTGTGGGCGAATCACTTTGATTTTAAGCTATCTTATATTTTTTAGCATTTTTAAGATTAAGACCTGCATTTAAATCTCTATCAATAGATAAACCACAACTACATTTGTACACTCTATCTTTAAGCTTTAAACCTTTATTAACCTCACCACATTGGCTACAAATCTTTGATGATGGATACCATCTATCAGCTACTCTAAGTTCTATATTATTTTGTTTACACTTAGCAGTTAGTTTAGTTCTAAATTCAAAGAACTTTTGACTTGATATAGCCTTTGATAAATGCTTATTCTTCATCATTCCACTAACATTTAAATCTTCAATAGTTATATAGCTTGGCTTTTGCTCTGTTACCTGAAATACTGTTTTATTAATATAATCAGTTCTTATATTAGCTAATCTTTGATGAATTTTTTGTACTTTGGCTATCTGTTTTTGGATATTTTGACGAGTAGCTACTCCTTCTTTTATATTTTTATTTCTTACTTTTAAACTCTCATATTTTCTTGAAAGTTTTCTTTGCTCTCTTTTTAATTTCTTTTCAACTTTTTTGATAGTTGAAGTCTTATTTATATTTTTAAATTTACTTCCATTTGAACATATTGCAAAATCTTTAATTCCTAAGTAAATACCTATTCCTTCATTAGTACATTTAGATACTTGAATATCATCTTCCTCAACTAATATAGATACATAGTATCTATTAGATTTTTGACTTACTGTACCACTTTTAACTATTGAATTTGTTGGTATATATCCAAATTCTTTTAGTCTTACCCAACCAAGAGTAGGTATTTTGACCCTATGCCTTTCAATAGTCCAATCAGTTTTGTTATTCTTTGGAAAATATGCTTTAACATCTTGATTTTTCTTTTTCTTGAATTTAGGAAAACTTTTAGTTTTTTTAAAGAAATCTTTAAAGGCTTTATCTCCATTCATAATAGCTTGTTTTGTAGCCTTAGAAGATACATCTTTAATCCATTTCATATCTTGATTATTAGGAATATATTCATTGTTTAACCATTTAGAAAAATCCATACCGCTTATAAATTTACCTTTACTCTCATAAACTTCTTTATTGTGAGCAATATAGAAGTTATATATAAATCTACTAACACCAATCGTTTGATGTATTTTAGATTTTTGTTCAGTAGTAGGATTAATTTCTATTTTGTATGCTCTTTTCAACTTCTTCATCCTCTCTAATCTTTTTCTTGTATTTTCTTAATCCATATATGCGACAACTAAAACTATGAAGTATTGATATTATATCTTGAACTAATTCTTCTTGTGGTGAAAGACTTTAATTATTTACAACTATAATATCTACATTGAATTTACCTAAAAATCTCTCAACCATTCATATCCAAATCGAATGAATCTATCTTTATGAGTTACAATAATCGTATTTACCTCATTAGTCATACAACTATCAATTAGTTTATTCCACTTTTTACGATTATAATTTAGTCCACTTCCACAATCTTCAATAACTTCATCTACTATTATTCCTTTAGCATTTGCATATTGTCTAAGAAACTCCACTTGATTTTTCAAATCATCTTTTTGATTAGAAGTTGAAGTTCTTGTATAAATAACAATTTTTCTATTTACCTGTTCTTTATGTATTCCTTTATATTCTAAATATTGTTCATAAGTATAGTATCTTCTATCTATTGGAGTTTTAAAAGCCTTTAACTTCCCTTCAACATCCCAACGTTGCAGAGTTCTGACTGAAATATTAATTAACTCTGCAAACTTTTTTGGTTTATAGTTATTGTTTTTCATATAATCACCTCTTGACTATGATTTACTATAAATAACTATATTTGTCTATGTTTTTATTAACTAAAGATAACCTCCTTTTTTATATGTAATTATATTAACAAAAGTAACTAATAAAATTTAATAAAAAACTTATAATTATACGTTATATTTAATCTAAATTAAGACAAAATAATAAAAAGTTATTTTTATTAAAAAGTTAAGTGAAACTATGTTAAATAATTATTTTTTAAAGTGTTTTTTACCATATAAATATGATTATATACCAAAAAAAATAATTTATAAGCTTTAAGAAATAAAAAATAATGGTACAATAGTATTATAACATTAAAAGGAGACAAAATATGAGAAGTAAAAATCTAGTTCAGAAGGCAGAATTGAAAAATACTGAAAAACTAGAGAAATTTAATCGCCATAAAGGCAAAATCAAAATAGGTATATTAGGAGGTACTTTTGACCCTATACACTATGCTCATTTAGCAACAGCAGAGTTTATTAGAGATAAGTATGAAATTGACAAAATTATCTTTATACCATCAGGAAATCCACCACATAAATTAGGTATCACTACAAATAAGTATGATAGATACAATATGACACTTCTAGCAACTGAAAGCAATGAAGATTTTTTAGTTTCAAAAATAGAAATCGAAAGAAATAAAAGGACTTATACAATCGATACATTAAAATATTTAAAGAAAAAATACAAAAATGCTGATATTTACTTTATAACAGGGGCAGATGCTATTTGTAGTGTTGAAGAGTGGAAAGATGTAAAGAAAAACTTTGAGTTAGCTACTTTTATAGCTGCGACTAGACCAGGTATTAGCTTATTAAGGTCACAAGAAACTATAGAGAAACTGACTAAAAAATATAATGCTGACATTATAACAGTTTACGTTCCATCATTGGATATATCATCCACATATATAAGGGAACAGCTAAATGAAGGCAAGTCTATACGTTACTTAGTACCCGAAAATGTAGAAAATTATTTGTATGAAAATAAACTATATCAATATGGAGATGATTAAATGAACTTAGAGAATATTAACCAAAGATTAAATCAAATGCTACCAGTAGGGAGGCTTAGTCACTCAAAAAATGTTGCAGAATGTGCTGTAAAATTGTGTGAAATTTATGGATGTGACAAAGAAAAAGCTTATATAGCGGGGATGATTCATGATTGTGCGAAATACTTAAGTGATAAAGAAGTAGAGGATTATGTTAATAAGTATGAAATATACTTAGACCCAATAGAAGATGGAAACCGCTCTCTATCTCATAGTGTGATAGGGTCATACATATGTGAATATGAGTTTGGTATAGAAGATGAAGATATTATAAATGCAATTAAATACCATACAACAGGAAGAGAAGATATGTCTCTTTTAGAAAAAATAATTTACATAGCAGATTTAATTGAAGAAGGAAGAAAATTTCCAGTTGTAGATACATTGAGAGAATTAGCCTATGAAGGTAGGCTTGACGAAGCACTTTTAACTTCATTTAATAATACTTTAATGTTTGTCATTAATAAAAAAGAAGAAATACATCCAAGAACTGTTATGGCAAGAAACTACCTAATTAAAGAAAAGTTATTATAAAAATCTTATATAAAGGCAAACATATTAATAAAATTAAAGTTGACTATGTTACAAAATCGTATTAATATGTTAGAATAACTAAGTGTATTTAAATTAGGAAAGTGAGGAAATTTTATATGACAGTGGAACAAATGACAAAAATAGCATATGATGCCATAGAAGATAAGCTGGGTCAAGATACAGTTATAATAAATATAGGAAAAGTTTCTAGTTTATGTGATTATTTTGTTATTACTACAGCATCTTCTCAAAGACAAGTAAAAGCTATAGCTGATAATGTTGAAGATGAATTAGCAAAACTAGGATTAGAGCCAAGAGGAAAAGAAGGACAAGGAACTCAAACTTGGGTACTTCTTGACTATGGGGATATAATGGTTCATGTATTTAATGAGGAAAATAGAGGATTTTATAATTTAGAAAAATTATGGAAAGATGCACCTTATATAGATATTGACACATTAGCATAAACATGATAATATATGTTATTATAGTTAGAAAATTTCAAAAATTGTATTGAATTGAATAGACTAGAGCAGTAAAAGATTATATTTTTTCAGAGAGTTAGTGTAAGGTGAGAACTAATATTATATAACTTTGAACTTACTAGATTAAAACCTATTCTCCATGGCTGGACTAAAAGCTATCTAAGAGAGTCTATAAAAGTAGGCTAATTAGGGTGGTACCGCGAAGATTTATCCTCGTCCCTAAACGTAAGTTTAGTGACGAGGATTTTTTATTTTCAAAGAATTATTTGGAAATTATAAGTAAATAATATTAAACAAAGTAGTTGAACACAACTAAAAATAGGAGGCAAAATATGAGCGTATATAATTTTAAACAAGTAGAATCGAAATGGCAAAAAATTTGGAAAGATAATAACCAATACAAAATGGATACAGCACAAACTGAAAAACCTAATTATTACACATTAGAAATGTTCCCTTATCCGTCTGGAAAGATACACATGGGACATGTTAGAAACTATTCTATAGGTGATGTTGTCGCAAGATTCAAAAAAATGGAAGGTTATAATGTACTTCATCCAATGGGATGGGATTCTTTTGGTTTGCCAGCTGAAAATGCAGCTATAAAACATGGAATACATCCACATAAATGGACAATGGAAAATATAGAAGAAATGAAAGAACAATTAAATTTATTAGGGCTTAGCTATGATTGGGATAAAGAAGTAGCAACTTCAACTCCAGAATACTATAGATTTACTCAAGAAATATTTTTGAAATTTTTAGAACATGGTCTTGCATATAAGAAAAAATCTTATGTTAACTGGTGTCCTTCTTGTGAGACTGTTCTTGCAAATGAACAAGTTGTTCAAGGAGCATGTGAAAGATGTAAATCAACAGTATTAAAGAAAGACTTAGAACAATGGTATTTTAAAACTACTGAATTTGCAGAAGAATTACTTAATGATTTAGATACATTAGATGGATGGCCAGAAAAAGTTAAAATAATGCAAAGAAACTGGATAGGAAAAAGTACAGGAGCAGATTTAGTATTTGATATAGATGGAACTGACAAATCTATGACAGTATTTACAACTAGACCAGATACAACTTATGGAGTTACTTATATGGTACTTGCTCCAGAACATGAACTAGTTAAAGAATTGGTTGCTGGTACTGAGTATGAAGCAGATGTTGAAGCTTTTGTTCAAAAAATGCATACTATGACAGAAATAGAGAGGACAGCAGCTGATGTAGAAAAAGAAGGTATGTTTATAGGTAGATATGTTATAAATCCTTTAAATGGAAAAAAAGTTCCTCTATGGATAGCAAACTATGTATTAGTTGAATATGGAACAGGTGCTATAATGGCAGTTCCTGCACATGATGAAAGAGATAGAGATTTTGCTGAAAAATATAATCTAGATATAATAGATGTAATAACAGAAGATAATAAAATGATAAATTCAGAAGAATTTGATGGATTAGATGCTTCAGAAGGATTTGAAGGAATAATAAATAAATTAGAAAAAGAAGGTAGAGGAAAGAGAACAATTAATTATAGATTAAGAGACTGGTTAGTTTCAAGACAAAGATATTGGGGTTGTCCTATACCTGTAGTTTATTGTGATGAATGTGGAATAGTTCCAGTTAAGAAAGAAGATTTACCAGTTCTTTTACCAACAGATGTTGAATTTACTGGAAAAGGAGAGTCTCCACTTACTACTTCAAAACAGTTTATGTCAGCAACTTGTCCTCACTGTGGAAAACCAGCTAGAAGAGAGGTTGACACTATGGATACATTTGTTGATTCCTCTTGGTATTTCTTAAGATATGTAGACAATAAAAATGAAGATGAACCATTTAGTAAAGACTTAGTTAACAGATGGCATCCGGTAGACCAATATATAGGTGGAGTAGAACATGCTATAATGCATTTACTTTATGCTAGATGGTTTGTAAAAGCATTTAAGAGTATGGGCATGGTAGACTTTGATGAACCATTTAAAAACTTACTTACTCAAGGTATGGTTCTTATGGACGGTTCTAAGATGAGTAAGTCTAAAGGCAATACAGTATCTCCTATGGATATAATTGATGAATATGGAGCAGATACTGCAAGACTTTTCGTATTATTTGCAGCACCACCAGAAAGAGATTTAGACTGGTCAGAACAAGGTGTGGATGGATGCTTTAGATTCTTAAATAGAGTATATAGATTAGTTGATGAGTTAGCAGATGTCTTCAAAAAAGATGTTGAGTTTGGCGAGTTAAGTTCTCAAGATAAAGATATGAGATATACTATACATTCTACACTTAAAAAAGTTACTGTAGATTTAAGTGAGAAATTTGGATTTAACACTGCTATATCAGCTCTTATGGAATTAATAAATGATATGTACAAATATAAGGAGCTAGATAATATAAATGAAGCAGTTATAAAAGAAGGTGTACAAACAATAGTAACTATAATTTCACCATTTGCACCTCATTTAGGTGAAGAATTATGGACTATGATAGGTCAAGAAGGAAGTGTCTTTGATATAGATTGGCCTAAATATGATGAAACAGCACTAGTAAAAGATGAAATAGAAGTTGTTGTACAAGTTAATGGAAAGGTCAGAGGAAAGTTAACTGTTAGCTCAAATATATCTAAAGAAGATATGGAAAAAGTGGCTTTAGAAGATGAAAAAATTAAAGCTCTAGTTGAAGATAAAACTATAGTTAAAGTTGTTGCAGTTCCTAAGAAATTAGTTAATATAGTTGTGAAATAAATAAAAAAATTGTGAAATAAATAAAAAAATAAAGCTATAAAATAAAATCCCCTTATTGCAATATAATTAAAAAATTGCAGTAGGGGGAAATTTTATTTTAAACTCTATGATATAATTTATTTTAAATTCTAAACGCAATAATATAATTAACAATAGATTCCTTTTTCAAAGAAGTCTTTGATTTCATCAATATTATTAGTCTTTCCAAGAGCTAAAATAAGTTTTATTCTAGCTTTTTGCCCTGGAAGGTCTCCACCAAATATACATCCTATATTTTTTAAATCTCTACCAGAACCAAAGTAACCATAACTATCAAATACTCTACCTGAATGGCATCTAGAAACTATAACAACAGGAAGCCCTTTTTCCCTTGCATATTCAACACCAGAAAGCATCTGAGGAGGAATATTACCTCTACCCATAGCCTCAATAACTATACCTTTATATCCACTATCAACAGCAAATCTTATAAAATCTGCATTTTCTCCAACATATGCTTTAAATAGTGCAACTTTAGATTCTACCTTATCAGTATCTATAATTGTTCTATTTACAATATCTCTTGTAAGGACAAGTTCGTTACAGTCGATTATTCCCAATGGACCACTAGTTAAAGATTTAAATGTATTTAAAGAAAGTGTATTTGTTTTAGTAGCTTCAGAAGCCAATAGTACTTCATTATTTAAAACTACAAGAACTCCTTTACCCATAGCATCTTTAGATACAGCAGTACAAACTGATGCAGATAAGTTGCTTGAACCATCATAACCAAGTTCAGAGCTACTTCTCATAGCACCTGTAACTATTACAGGCTTAATGTTGTCAATTGTAAGGTCTAGAAAATAAGCAGTTTCCTCTAAACTATCAGTACCATGTGTTATTACAACTCCTGTGATATCTTTTCTTGCTAATAAATCATTTACATAATTTTTTAATTCCATCATTCTATAAGGTGTTATGTGAGGTCCTGGAATTTCATCAAAATTAAAAACTTCAACATCTGCAACTTTATCAATGTTAGTGACCATGGATAATATTTGTTCCCCAGATAAAGTTGGTATAGCAGCACCTACTTTATCATCTACTGTCATAGATATAGTTCCACCAGTAAAAACTATGGCAACTTTTTTCTTAATACTCATAATATTCTCTGCCTTTCACAAATAAAATTTATAATTCCGATAGGATTATATCAAAAAAATTTATTCAGGTCTATATAAATTCTTTTATTCGCATAATTTAGATATTTCAGTGTACTAGAATTATTTCTTTGTTTTTTCCCATTCAGCAATATAACTATTCAATATCTCTCTTATGGCTTTCCCTATTTTAGTGTAGGCTTCATCATATAGATTTGCTAGAGATATTCTAATTGACCATTCAGGTCCGTAGAATCCATTTCCACTAAGTAAGACTACTGAATAATCATTAGCCAATCTATAAAGTATATCTACTGGAGATGCATTCTTACTTATAAATCTGAATAAATCTTCTCCATAGTTTATTTTAGCCCATTCTTCAATATCAAACTGAGTATAATATGCAGCATTATTTTTATTTTTATTAACTGGAAGCTCTAAAGCTTCAAACAATAGTTTTTGGCGTCTATGGCATATACTCATATTAAGTTTTTTGTAGGCATCAACTTTATCAATTAATGCAAATGCAGAGAAAAATGACATTTGAACTTGTTGTGGAGTTGAAAGACCAGCAGTATGATTGAGAGCAACAAGTCTACTATCAGCAACAACTCTTTCCATAAATGAAAGGCTAGAAGGGTTAAGACTCATATCACTGTAACGCTTATCTACTGATTTCTTTAATTCTCCAGTTAAATCATTTATTTTTTTATCAAAAACATTCTTTTTATGAAGAGCGAATGTACCAAGTCTCCATCCTGTAACTCCAAAATATTTTGAATAAGAGTAAACTCCAACAGTGTTATAAGGAAGTTTTGACATTAATGATGAAAAATCTTCTACAAAAGTCCCATATACATCATCTGATATTATCATTAAATCCTTATTATAATTTTCAATTACATCTATTAGATTATTACAAGATGTATCATCCATAGCTATAGATGCAGGGTTGTTAGGATTAACAACAAATAAAGCTTTAATAGAATTGTCACGAAGCTTTTCTAATTCTTTCTTAGTATACTGCCATGTATGAGCACCTTTTTCATCAACTGCATTGGCGTTTATGTTTACAACTTTAAAATCATATCGAGGAAGATTAGGTATCTCAAGATAAGGTGTAAATATAGGAGTCATTAAAGCTATTGTATCGCCCTTTTTTAGAAGTTCATTTGCCATTAATGAATCAAATATATAACACATAGCAGCTGTAGCACCTTCAACAGCGAATATTTCTACATCACCATATTTACCTGATATATCATATTTCATTTCTTGAACTAGATAATCATGTACTATTTTTTCCATATGAGGTAACATTCTATCTGGAAGTGGATAATTATCACCAATAATCCCATCGGCTAGTTCATGAACAAATTCATCACCATCAAATCCAAGTTCATTTATACCAAAATTTATAATATCTCTAGCTAAGTACGCTCCAGGCATATCTATATTTTCATTTATATATTTAAAGAATCTTTCCTTAATGCCCTTTTTTTGAGGCATACCAGCTAAATGACCTAAATCCCAATTAGAACGAGTTTCAGTAATCGCAAAATGACCAAAAGTGAAAAAAGCTTCTCTAGCAGTTGAACAAGTCCAATTTGGATTTCCACGACCTGCATCAAGCAATTCTCTATGATTTTCATTTGCAGTATGTTTCGCAATATCTATTAATTTGTCCTTAAATTCAAAAGGACTTATTTTTCCATATATGTTTTTGATTTCTTTATAAGTATTATTTTTCATGTTTAATTCCTCCTTATGTAATAAGTTTCACATTTTTATAATAAAATAAACAAGTTCCTAAAATGATTATACTTTAATTATAATAGGTTTATAGAAAAAGTAAAGTATAAAATTAAAATAATAACTCTATTTAGCTTTATAAAATGTATGTTAAAAGATAAAATACCTTTTAATAAAAAATGATTACTATGTAAAATAAAACTCTAATTTAACTTGCATTTTATTTTTTTTGTTTTATTTGTTGTAAAAGGTATAGTTTTATTATTATGAAAATGTATAAAATAAAACTTTCTTTTTGTTTAAAGTTGTTTATAAAAATATTTTAGGTTAGATTGGTAATATTAATGTTATTAAAGAGAATTAAAAAAAACAATTTTTAATTAAACAAAATAATATAAATATAAATTTTAGTAAAAATAATAAAGAATAAACTGTTATTTTGATAAAAAGGTAAAAATTATTTTAATATTATCATTTAGTGTAATGTAACTCAATTGAATATATGTGTTTATTGTATTCAATTGTTGTATTTTTAGTTTTTTTGTGATTAATTAAAAAATTATAAAAATCGTTTACATGTTGATTTTTAAAAAAAAAAGATATAGAATTATATAGAAAGTAATAAATAAAAATTGGATTTACGGGAGTGGAATAAAATGATAAATGTTACCTTAACAGATGTGAAAGAAGCTAGAGAGACCATTAAAGACATAGTTAAAAAAACTGATTTACTTGAAAGCGTTAAACTTAGCGAAAAAACAGGCGCAAAGGTTTTTTATAAATGTGAAAACCTTCAAAAAACAGGGTCTTTTAAATTAAGAGGAGCTTGTAATAAAATAGCAAGTTTAACAGACGAAGAAAAAGCAAGTGGAGTAATAGCTTCAAGTGCAGGGAATCATGCACAAGGTGTAGCATTAGGCGCAAAAATGACTGGTATAAAATCTACAATAGTAATGCCAGCAACTGCACCATTAGCAAAAGTTAGTGCAACTAAAGGTTATGGAGCAGAAGTAGTTTTAAATGGTGCAGTTTATGATGATGCATATGCAAAAGCTGTTGAAATACAAAAAGAAACAGGAGCAACTTTCTTACATCCATTCAATGATAAATATGTTATAGCAGGGCAAGGAACTATATCTCTTGAAATTTTCGAACAATTAAACCATAAGGTTGATACTATACTATGCCCAGTTGGTGGTGGGGGAATAATATCTGGTGTTGCTGTTGCAGCAAAGGCATTAAATCCTAATGTAAAAATAGTTGGTGTTCAAACTGCAAATATACCTTCAATGAAAGAGTCAATTAAAAACGGCAAAGTAACAACAGCATTTAATGATAGTACAATAGCTGATGGTATAGCTGTTAAAACTCCTGGAGACTTAACTTTTGAAATAATAAATGAATTAGTTGATGAAATAGTAGTAGTTGAAGAAACAGAAATAGCTGAATCAATATTATTTATGATGGAAAGTCAAAAAATAGTTTCAGAAGGTGCAGGGGCTGTGTGTACAGCTGCAATATTAAGTGGTAAATATGTACCAGCAAAAGACGAAAATGTAGTGTGTATAATATCTGGTGGGAATATAGATATAAATACATTATATAGAATAATAGGTGTTGCTCTAGCTAAAGAAGGAAGAAGATATTCATTTAGCACAATTATGGAAGATAAGCCAGGAAACTTTGCTGAATTAACTAGAATAATAAGTGAGAATGGTGGAAATATTTTAAGTGCTAATCAAGGTAAATTATCAGCAGGTGAAGCTCTAGGAAAACAAAGTGCGGAATTTATATTAGAAACAATAGATTATGACCATATAGCGAAAATAAAGAAAGCAATAGAAGAAAAAGGTTTTAAAATTATAGAATTATAATAAAAAGTGTATATAATATACAAGAAAAATAGTATAATAGTGTATGAAGATACATTTTATGTATAGTAGATTAACCAATTAGGAGGATTTTAATATGAAACATGAAGTATTGCATACTAATGATGCACCAGCAGCTTTAGGACCATATTCTCAAGCTATAAAAGCTGGAAACTTATTATTTGTATCTGGACAAGTTCCACTTGTACCAGAAACTATGGAAGTAGTTGAAGGAGATGTACAAGCTCAAACTGCTCAATCTCTAAAAAATCTTAAAGCAATATTAGCTGAAAGTGGAGCTGATTTTTCAAATGTAGTTAAAACTACAGTATTTATAAAAGATATGAATGAATTTGGTGCTATAAACGAAGTTTATGCTGAGTATTTTGGAGAAAATAAACCAGCAAGAGCTTGTGTAGAAGTTGCTAGATTACCAAAAGACGTTAAAGTTGAAATAGAAGTAATAGCTGTATTATAAGATTACAATATTTTTCAAACTGAAAAAAAGGGGCTGTCTCAAAATAGAGATAAGCCTTTTTTTCATTGTTGAAATGATGAAAATACATTTGATTTCATACAAAAAAGAGTGCCTCATAAACTAAAAAGTTCATTTTGAGACACCTCCTTTTTTTATATTAACTTCTAATAGTTTGTCGTTCTTTTATAAAACATATTGATATAACTAATCCAATAAATGCAAGTGTGGCCGCTATTGAAAATGCCACATCTATTCCATGAATATTAGACAGGATAGCTGAACTCATGTGAGCTTTTTTAGTAGCAGTTGTCATTATAGTAATAAGTATAGCAGAGCCTATAGCACCAGATATTTGACGAAGTGTACTATTAATTGCTGTAGCATGAGATATAAGTTCTCTATCTAGTGTTTTAATTCCCCATGTAGTTAATGGCATTAGAACCATTGAAATACCAATCATACGAATACAATACATTAGTGATACATGAATTAAAGATGTATCCTTGCCTAAAAACGCAAAAGATAAAGTTCCTAAAAATAAACATCCAGTTCCTAATATTGATAGAGCGTGAGGACCATATTTATCTAGATGACGTCCTGCGACTGGATTTAATGCAACCATTAGTATAGCACCAGGCATCATTAAAGAACCTGAAGCAAGTGCAGAGAATCCCCTTACAGATTGAATATATAGAGGTATCATTAATGTAGCAGACATCATTGAAGCATATACAATCATAATTAATAATGTAGAAATAAGAAATGGTTTATTTTTAAAAACTCTTAATTCTAAGAATGGTTCTTTAGATTTTAATTGACGCCATGTAAATAAAATTAATGATACAATTCCTAATATTATTGGTAAATATGTGGCACTATTAGTCCACCCATAATTACCTTGATTAGTAAACCCAATCAATAAACCACCAAAACCTAAAGAAGATAGTATTATTGAAGGTATATCCAGTTTTAGTTTTTGGGCTTCTCCAACATTCTTTAATAATATAAATGAAAGTATAACATCTAGTATAGCTATAGGTGAAAGAAGCAAAAATAAACTATGCCAACCAAATGAATCTACTAACCATCCAGATAAAGTTGGTCCTATTGCTGGAGCAAATCCCACTGTAATACCGACTAGACTCATAGCTGTACCACGTTTTTCTATAGGGCATAAATATAATATAATAACTTGTAAAAGTGGCATTAAAGAGCCAGAACCTACTGCTTGTAATACACGAGCAATCAACATAGTTGAAAAATCACGAGAGAAAAGCGCAATAATGCATCCTAAAGAAAAGATAGTCATTGATGTAATAAATAATTTTCGAGTACTAAATCTATTTATCAAGTAAGCTGTTGTAGGAATAATGATACCTGCAATAAGTAGATAAATTGTAGTTAACCACTGACCAACATCAGCAGTAATTTTAAAATCTGACATTATATTGGGAAGTGCAGTTGCCAGTAATGTTTGACTAAGAGAGCTTATAAAAGCGCCAGTCATTACGATTGCTATTATCAAATTTCCTTTTTTATTGTTTTTGCTATTACTTTGTATTTCCATAGTTTATAACGTCTCCTTTTTTAACTGATTTTTAATACTATTCAATAAAAGTACTTTTGGTCTCAAAATGTCTTCTTTTTCTAGATATGTAATCATTGCATCCATAATTAAAGAATCGTATAGTTGATTTTTTCCTTCTTCATATAATTTTTTTGATGCTTCTAGTAACTTAGGGTTTTCAATAAGAGAAGTGTTTGTTTTGATTAGCTCTTCTATATCCTGTATTGTTTTAAAAAATAATGATTTACTATAAAGAGAAGAGTAAGCTTCATCTTCTTGTTCATATAAAAACATTGATTTTTCAATTAAAGGATTTAGGTTATCAGCATTTTCTACAACTAAATCGAGTATTTGGATAGTAAATTCAGCAATAAAGTATACATTTATTTCTCTTTTTTGTATATGAATAATATATGTAAACTGGTGAATTAGAGCATCTAGTAAGAAAACTAAATCAAATAGAATGTTTTCTATTTTGTTGCCATAATTATCAAATAAACTCAACTTATATTCATTTAATAAATTAGCACGAGATTTTTTTTGTAACTTACTTGTCGTTTTACGTTGCACTTCAGAGAAATTTTCCCTCACATAAGTATTTATAGTAGTTCTAGAAAAAATATTTCCCCATACAGCTATTATTTTTCTTTTTAATTTTTCAGATGGATGGATATCTTTATTTTCATTAATAGAATGTATAATTTCTAAAAATTTTTCATCATAATAATTAATTATTTCACAGATAAAACTTTCTTTAGTTTCAAAATGTTTATAAAAAGTAGCTTTAGACATTTTACATTCTTTTACAATATCTAGTATTGAAGTATTTTGAAAACCTTTTTGGTCAAAGATTCTTTGAGCAATAGTTATAATAAGTTTTTGCTTGTCAGTCAATTGGCTATCTCCTTTCATATAAAAACGATAAGTACTAAGTAGTACTTTAAAGTTTCCATAAATACATTATACATCATTTGGAAAAAAAATCAATATCTGGACCTGTGATATAAAAAAATTGAAAAAAATATTGTTAGTTTTAGTAATATAAAGGAGAATTTAAGAGTTTCTTAAGAATTGTTTAAAGAATTTGCAATAAATTAATGATATGATTATACTATGAAGTAAAATGTCTTTAAATTTTTTAGGTATTAAATCTAAATTATGGGGGTGTAGTATATGAAAAAGAAAAGAGGTTTGATTATAGCTTTTGCATTTTTTCTAGTTTTCGCAAAAATGTTTATTAATATCTCTAGTGGAGAAAATAAAATTATGGCATATGAAATAAGTAAGTATAGAAAAGGTGTGAACGTTCTATCAATAAATAATATTGTAGTAGCAAACAAAAAGTATAGTTTACCTGAAGACTATTCTCCACAAGAAAGTAATGAAGCAAAAGATGCTTTTTATAAAATGAATAAAGATGCTCAAAAAGCAGGATTAAATCTAAAAGCCTTCAGTACATATAGAAGTTACAAATATCAAGAAAAATTATTTAACTCATATGCAGAAAAACATGGTGAGAAGGAAGCAAACAGATTTTCAGCTAAGCCAGGAGAAAGTGAACATCAAACTGGACTTGCATTTGATATTGGAGGAGACGACCAATCTTGTTGGGCAAATAAAAAATTTAATAATACAAAAGAAGCTAAGTGGCTGTATGAAAATGCATATAAGTATGGATTTATACTTAGATATCCAGAGGGAAAAGAAAATATAACAGGATACATGTATGAATCATGGCACTATAGATATGTTGGAACTGAACACAGTAAAAACTTTGCAATGAACAATCTAACACTAGAAGAATATTTGCATATAGATTAAGCCATAATTTGTTAAATTTAGGTTAAAATAAAAAATAAGCTAGACTATTAATTGTGTAAAGTGTTATAATGTAGATACAATTAAAGATAACTACTCGAAGGGGAGTAGCTTACACGAAAGTGGTAATTAATCGTCAGGACAGTAGAAATACTCGGTTAATTAGCAAGGAATTCCTTGATAGCAAGACCTTCAAAATAAGCATTAAGTATGTTTGTTTTGGGGGCTTTTTTTATTCAAGGAATTTTTTATTTGAAAAATTTCAAATTTCAAGTATACATAAGAGTCCCCAAACATAAAATAAATTTATTAAAGAGGAGGGCAACAAATGTCTTACAAAAGTACTTATCAAGAAATAATTAAAAATTTAGACTCAAGCTTAAATGGTTTGAGCAAAGAAAGAGCAGAAGAGCTATTAGAAAAAAATGGAACTAACGAATTAAAGGAAGCAGATAAGGTTCCTACGTATAAGCTTTTCTTAGAAAGTTTTAAAGACCCACTGGTAATAATTCTATTGATAGCTGCTTTAGTACAAATATTTTTAGGTGAAACTGTAGAGTCCATAATAATTTTTGCAGTTATTATTATCAACTCTGTTTTAGGTGTTGTACAAACAAAAAAAGCAGAAAGTTCATTAGAAAGTTTAAAAAATTTATCTGCACCAAATGCAAAGGTAATAAGAGACAATAAGAAAATGACAATTCCAGCAAAAAATTTAGTAGTTGGAGATATCGTATTTTTAGAAGCTGGTGATTACATACCAGCAGACGGAAGACTTATAGAAGCACAATCATTAAAGGTTGTAGAAGGGATGTTAACTGGTGAATCAGAACCAGTTCTAAAACATACAGAAAAAATAAACGAAGATGTAAGTCTAGGTGACCAAAAAAACATGGTATTTAGTGGTGCTGTAGTAGTTTATGGTAGAGGTTCATTTGTAGTAACTGGAACAGGTATGGAGACTGAAATGGGTAAAATAGCTGGTCTTTTAGAAACTGCCGAAAATAAGTTGACACCATTACAACAAAAAATAGAAGCTTTCAGTAAAAAGCTTGGTGTAGGTATTGTAGTACTTGCACTCTTAATATTTATAATTCAGGTAGCAAGAAATTACATGATGGCTGGGAATGGAGAAATGACACAAATTATTCTCGATTCATTCATGTTTTCTGTAGCTGTAGCAGTAGCAGCAATACCAGAAGCTTTATCATCAATAGTTACTATAGTACTGGCTGTTGGAACAAATAGTATGGCAAAGAAACAAGCTATAATAAGGAAATTACCAGCTGTCGAGACTTTAGGTTCAACAAGTGTTATATGTACTGATAAAACAGGTACTCTTACACAAAATAAAATGACAGTTGTGGACTGTTATATGTATGGAACTAACAATGATGAGCTTAATAAAGAAAATATAAATTATTCTTATCATGCTAAATTGTTGACTATGGTTTCTACATTATGTAATGATTCTCATATAACTAGTGATGGAAAAGAAGTTGGTGACCCAACAGAAGTTGCATTAATAAATTATTCAAGCAAAAACGATTTAGATTATGATAAATTAAGAAGTAAATATATTAGAATAAATGAAATACCATTTGATTCAGATAGAAAGCTTATGTCTACAGTAAATAGTATATATGGAGATTATATAATGTTTACAAAAGGTGCTCCAGATATTGTATTTAGTAGATGTAAATATGCTTTAAAAAATGGTTCAAAAGTAGACATAACAGATGAGATAATAGAAGAATACAAGAAGAAAAATGAAGAGTTTTCAAATAGAGCCCTTAGAGTATTAGCATTTGCAATAAAAGATGTCCCAGAAGAAGGTTTTACACCTTCAATTGATGATGAACATGATATGATATTGGTTGGTATAATGGCAATGATAGACCCACCAAGAGAAGAAGTAATGGATGCAGTAAAAGAAGCGAAGAGTGCTGGTATAAAAACCGTTATGATAACTGGAGACCACAAAACAACAGCAGCAGCAATTGCAAAAGAAATAGGTATAATGGAAGATGGAGATTTAGCACTTACAGGGAAAGAGTTAGATGCATTAAGTGAAGAAGAATTAAATAAAAAATTAGAAGATATAAGTGTATATGCCAGAGTTTCTCCAGAAAACAAAATTCGTATAGTAAAAGCATGGCAACATAAGAATAACATAACTGCTATGACTGGTGATGGTGTCAATGATGCACCAGCTTTAAAACAAGCAGATATAGGTATAGGTATGGGAAGTGGTACTGATGTAGCAAAAGATGCTTCTGCTATGGTATTAGTTGATGATAACTTTGCAAGTATAGTAAATGCTGTTGAAGTTGGTAGAACAGTATATAGCAATATAATAAAAGCAATAACTTATTTATTTGCAGGAAACTTGGGTGCCATAGTGGCTATCTTATTTGCAGTATTTGCAGGATGGTCAAATCCATTTACAGCTTTACAACTTTTATTTATAAACCTAGTAAATGACTCTTTACCAGCAATAGCATTAGGGTTTGAAAAATCAGAAAAAAATATAATGAATAAACCTCCTAGACATCCAGATGAAAGTATATTGGCAGGAGGAACATTAAAAGCAGTGGCTATAAGAGGGTGTATAATTGGTATAGTTACAATAATTGCACAATATATAGGGCTACAAGTATCACCAGAACTTGGTGTAGCGATGGCATTTTCAACTTTAATATTAGCGAGAATAATGCAAACATTGCCTGCACGTTCTAATAATCAGACAATAGTAAAACTAGGCTTTTTTAGTAATAAATATGTTATAGGAGCAGTTTTAATATGTTTTGGACTTTACTCTTTAACATTAATGCCAGTTTTGAGAGGAATATTCTCTATTCCAACAGTATTTGGTTTATATGAATTAGGAATTTGTTTAGGTTTAGCATTACTTTCATCAATATTGATGGAACTTAATAAATTAATGAATAGAAATACTGTAAAATAATTAAAAATACTAAAACTAAAGGGACATATTGATAAAATCAATATGTCCCTTATATATAGTTAGATTTATTCTAAGTTATCGATTATTTGGAATGCTTTTATAACTTCAGGAAGTTCTTTTTCTTCAGGCATTCTAAATCTTATAAAGTTTTTATCAAGTCCAGTAAAATCGCTACCAGATATAACTCTTATTTTTAATTTTGCAAATTCTTGTTGTAAATCTATATCTTTGTTTTTATGTTCAACTGTCATTATAGATACAGTATCACTAGTCTCAGCTATGTTAAGGTTTTTCCATGGAATCAATAGTTGATTTTTTATAGCTTTTGTTTTTTCTTTTAATTCTTCTATAAATTGAACATCGTCTAATAAATTAGCTGCAATACTACGAGAGATTTCAGATATTTCGTAAGGAGTAGAAATCTTTTTAATAGGATTAACAAGTTGTTCAGGAAGGACTGCATATCCTGCTCTTAGTCCTGCTAAACCAAAACCTTTTGAGAATGTTTTTAAAACAATTACATTGTCATAATCATTTAAAAGTTTTACAGCTGAATTTTCTTTTGGCATATATTCACCATAAGCCTCATCTACCATAACAGCTATATCATATTTTTCTGCCTCTTTTACTATATTTTCAATTGATGATAGAGGTATAATTTGTCCAGTAGGATTATTTGGATTATCTATGTAAATTACTTTATATTCTGAATTTATTTTTTCAATAAATTCTTTTTCATTAAATTTGAAGTTATTTTCTTTCTTTAAAAGAACATAGTCATAAGTAGCACCATGCATTTTTATGTCTGTTTCGTATTCTGAAAATTGAGGTGAACATCCTAAAACTTTATCTCCTTTTTCAATAAATAATCTATTTAAAAGATAAATAACATGTATAGAACCATCAGCTAGACAAATTCTATCAGTAGTTAGTGTTGTAAAGTCTTTCCAATAATCAACTATATTGTCTTTTAGACTAATTGAATGCGGGTATCCTCTTATCATATCAAATTCTAAAGCATTAAAAGCTTCCACAGCTTTATTTGAGAAAGATACTGTGTTTATACCTTCGCCACAATCTATCTCGAATACATTTTCGCAATGACCAGATTCTATGGCATAACTTTTTTTCAACTGCATTTCAATAGCTTTGTTAATTTTTAATTTCATAGTTTATCACTCCTTATTTAGTCAATAATAAATGTTAAAAAAGTTGCTAGATTTAAAATATTGTGAAAATACATAATAGTAAAAACGAATATAAATATTATAATAGCTCACTTTATTTAATATGATTATATATCATATATTGTAAAATTTCTAGCATTATAAGACTATAAATTGAAAATATTCAGAAAAATACTACAAGAAACGATTTATTTTGCTTTGATATGGAGGTATAGGAATGTTATTAATTTTATAAATTGGAATAGTTTAAGTGTAAAGTTATGATATAATTTAATAAGGGTAATTCTTTAAATTAGATTAAGGAAATATAAGTATACAATAAAATGTTATGGAGTTGGATGATGGGATATAAATTGATTGTAACAGATATGGATGGAACTTTATTGGGGAATAACCATAAAGTTACTGATGAAAATAAAACTGCACTACAAAAAGTTATTAAAAGTGGTATTAATGTAACTTTAGCAACAGGAAGAGCTTTCGATTCAGCTAAATGCAATGTAGATTTTCTTAAAGAAGATATGCCAATAATAGCTTGTAATGGTTCATTGATAAGGGAACAAAATGGAAATATAATATATTCAAATAAAATTGATACAAAAACATGTCTAGATATTTTAGATGTGCTAGACAAATACAATATTTACTATCAATGTAATAGTATAGATTCTATGCTTTCAAAAAAAATAGAAGGACGTGAAGATAGAATAAGTGTGTTTTTGGGTTCTGAAACAGAAGTCATTGTAAGAGATGATTTAAGAGAAGAGATTTCTAAAAATGACATATTAAAGTTTGTAATAATAGAAGAAAAAAATCCAGCTATTTTAGACGAAATAAGAAAAGAATTAAAAAAAGTTCAAGGCATAAAAATAACTTCTTCTTGGCCAAATAATATTGAAGTTATGAATATTGGTGTTGATAAAGGCAATGCGGTTAAAATTTTAGCTGAAAAAATGAACATAGATAGAGAAGATATAATTGCATTTGGAGATAATTACAATGATATAGAAATGATAAAATTTGCTGGTCTTGGTGTAGCTATGGGAAATGCAGAAGAATTGATTAAACAAGAGGCCGATTATGTGACAGACAGCAACCAAGAGAGTGGAGTTGCAAAAGCAATTTATAAGTTTTTTGAGTTAGAAGAGTCACTTAGTTCTTAAAAAGGGCATTTAAAGGAAAAAATAGGTTGACTATTTTATAGATAGTAATTATAATACAAATAGGTAAAATATAAAAATTTAGATTCAGTGAAGAAGAGAGTAGATATAAAGCAAGTCTCAGCGAGTTAGGGATGGTGTAAGCCTAATGATAATACTTTATATTGAAGAGAGCTTTGGAGAATATTACTTGAAATTCAGTATGGTAATAGGTAATCTCGCCTTAAGAGAATAGAGTGGGTAAACATTGTTTATCAACTAGAGTGGTAACACGGAATATTTCGTCTCTTGGTCTTTTTGACCAAGAGATTTTTTATTTTTAGCTAAAGTAAAAATATTACAATTAAAATATAAAAAATTAAAATATGAGGTGAAAAATATGAAATTATGGGGTGGACGCTTTAGAAAAGCTGAAAATCAACTTATGGAAGAATTTAATAAATCTTTTGGGTATGACTGTGTGCTGTACAAAAAAGATATTGAAGGAAGTATAGCACATGTCTATATGCAAGTAAAATGTGGGCTTTTAACAGATGAAGAGGGAAAAGCTATAACAGAAGGTCTAAATGGAATACTTGAAGATATTGAAAATGGAAAATTGGCATTAGATGGAGATTATGAAGATATACATAGTTTTACTGAGATAAACTTAATTCAAAGAATAGGTGATGTTGGGAAGAAACTTCATACAGCACGTAGTAGAAATGACCAAGTTGCAGTTGATATGAGATTATATGCGAAAGAAAAGGCAAGCGATTTAGTGGAGTTAATATCTGGATTTAAAGAAACTATAAAAGATGTTGCTGATAAAAATTCAGTAATGATGCCAGGATATACTCATCTTCAAAGAGCACAAGTGGTAACTTTTAAACATCACCTGATGGCATATTATAGTATGTTTGATAGAGATGAAAAAAGAATAAAAAATGCTATAGAGATATTGGACGAGTCACCTTTAGGTTGTGGAGCTTTGGCAGGAACTACACATGATATAGATAGAAATATAACTTGTGAGCAATTAGGGTTTAAAAAAGTTGTAGATAATTTTATGGATGGTGTAAGTGATAGAGACTATTTATTAGAACTAATGAGTGATTTTTCAATTATAATGATGCATTTAAGTAGACTTAGTGAAGAATTGATACTTTGGAGTTCACAAGAATTTGGGTTTGTTGAAATAGATGATTTATATACTACTGGAAGCAGTATAATGCCTCAAAAGAAAAATCCTGATGGTGCAGAACTTATAAGAGGTAAGACTGGTAGAGTATATGGAAATTTATTTGGTCTTTTTACAGTGATGAAAGGTATACCACTAGCTTATAATAAAGATATGCAAGAAGATAAGGAAGGATTCTTTGATAGTGTACACACTCTTGAAATGTGTATACAAATAATGGAAAGAATGATAGCTACATTAAAGGTAAATGAAGATAAAATGAAACAAGCAGTTAAAAATGGTTTTTTAAATGCCACAGAAGTTGCTGACTATCTAGTTAAAAATAATGTTGCCTTTAGAGATGCACATGGAATAGTTGGAAGTATTGTGATATATTGTGAAGACAATAAAAAAGCAATAGAAGATTTAACACTAGAAGAATTACATAAGTTTTCAGCTGTATTTAAGGAAGATATTTATGACTTTATCGATTATGAAAGTATATTAAACAAAGGAATAAAAAAGAATTTAAAATAATAGTAATAGATTAAGTTTTTAAAAGCTGTGAATTTGATGAGTGATATCATCAAATTTCACAGCTTTTTATTATATAAAACATTATTTATAATGCAATATCAATAACTTTTTAGTGTCAATAAATTTAAATTTATTAACACTGAAAAGTTACTAAAAATAAAACCTTCTATTATTAAAATGATAATTAATATCAATAAGTGTTGACAAATTTATTTCTAGATATTATTATATATAATATAAATAATAATGAAAATCAATATCAAATAAGGCGGGAGGCAGTCTAATGAACTTATTAGTGATTGGTGGCCATGAAAGAATGGAAAAAGATTATATGGTTATGGCCAAGAAAAAAGGTTATAAAACAAAAGTATACACTACTATGTCATCTAAATTAAATAACTCTATAGGAAAACCTGATGCCGTTGTTATACTTACATCAACAGTTTCACATAAGATGTCTAGAACAGTTGAGTCTCAGGCTAAAAAACAAGATATATTAATCGTAAGACATAAAAATAGTAGTAAAGTAGCATTTAATGAATGTCTAGATATGGTTGATGAATGTCTAGGAAACTGTTCAAAATGTAAACTTAATGATAAGCAAAAACAGAAAAATACATAAATATATAATTTAATAAGTTTGAGAATACATACTCAATATAAATTGAGTGTGTAAAATAAAGTGTGTATTCTTCCAAAAAGTTGTGATAATTAAAATATCACAATATAGAAGGAAGGAGCACATTTTTAATTTTTAACAAAACTAAAATGTTAAAGAGATTATGGAAGAATATGATAAAAATATTATTTTAATTATTTTTAAGTTAAGTACATTTTTAGTAAAATAAGAAAATATAAATAAAAACACATTTACTTAATTTTTGTAGAATTAATTGTCAATTTTTTATTTAAATGGTAGAATATTCATGGATGGTATCTTGTTATAAGAACTATACTTTAAATGTTTTTAATTATTTTGTCTTATATAACTCATATCTTCATGAATGAGATTGGAAATTAAGATGTTGTATCACAAGTTGGAGGTGATACTATTAAAATAGGATTTATTGGTTCTGGAAAAGTTGGTACATCTTTAGCAAATTATTTTTTGTCAAAAGATTATTGTGTAACAGGCTTTTATGGAAGAAATCAATTATCTTTATTAGAATCAACAGATTTAACAAAAACAAAGATTTATAGTAACTTGAAAGACATTATTTATGAAAATGATATATTATTTATTACAACATCAGATGATTCTATTGAAATCATAGACAAAAAACTTTCCAAATTTAATTTAAAACATAAATACATTTGCCACACAAGTGGTTCTTTAAAATCTAGTATATTGTTCTGTTCAAAAAAAGCAGGTGCATTAATTTATTCTGTCCATCCTATATTTGCATTTTCCAATAAAAATACTGATATTAAAAAAATGAAAGACATTTGTTTTTCCATAGAAGGTGATAATGAAAAAGATGATTTATTTATTCAAAATTTTATAAATAGCTTAGGAAATCAGTTTTTTATAAGAGATAAAAATACTTCATCCACTTATCATGTAGCTAATGTTTTAGTTTCAAATTTAGTGTTATCTTTACTAGATGTAGGAGTAAGTTACTTTATTAAATTGGGTTTATCTGAAGAAGAAGCTTTAAAAGCTATAAATCCTTTGGTCAAAATAAATATAGAAAACATACTTGATAATGGATTTACTAAATCCCTTACTGGACCTGTTGTTCGTGGGGATATAACACCAATAAAAAAACATTTATCAGCATTAGATAAAAAAGATGAAGATATTTACAAAATACTCTCCTTAAATCTACTAAAAATAATTGCCTTGGAAAATGAAGATTCATTAAAATGTACAAAAAATATTTCTATAGAAAATGCAGTCGAAAATTTAATAAGTAAATCTGAAAAATACAAAGAGATTTACAAAATTTTAGGAGGAAAAAACAATGAAAAATACTATACTGACTTTTAAAAATGCTAAAAGTGAAGGAAGGAAGCTGTCTATGCTTACAGCTTATGATTACTCAATGGCAAAAATAATGGATGAATGTAACATAAATGGTATTTTAATAGGAGATTCATTAGGAATGGTAGTAAAAGGTGAAGAAAACACTCTATCTGTTACTATAGATGAAATTATATATCACACAAAAGCTGTAAAAAATGGTGCAAAAAATGCCTTAATCGTAAGTGATATGCCATTTCTATCTTACCATGTTTCTATAGAAGATGCTGTTAAAAATGCTGGCAGACTTGTAAAAGAAGGTGGGGCACATGCTGTAAAATTAGAGGGTGGCTCAAACGTTATAGAACAAATAAAAAACATTGTAAATGCTCAAATACCTGTAATGGGCCATTTAGGACTAACACCTCAATCTGTAAATTCATTTGGTGGATTTAAGGTTCAAGGAAATACTAGTGAAACAGCAAAACAACTTATTGAAGATGCTAAATTAATAGAAAAAGCAGGAGCCTTTTCTATTGTCCTTGAAGGAGTTCCTGCTAAAATAGCTGAGATGGTGACTAATTCTATTTCAATTCCTACAATAGGGATAGGAGCAGGAATTAATTGTGATGGTCAAATTTTAGTTTATCAAGATATGTTGGGGATGTTTGGAGATTTTGTACCTAAATTTGTAAAGCAATACGCAAATATAGGAGATATAATGAAAGATTCAATTAAAAATTACATACTAGAAGTTGAAACTGGTGCATTTCCACAAGAAAAGCATAGCTTTTCAATAAATGAATCTGAATTAGAAAAATTATACTAAGATTAAGGATGGTACAAAATGCTTATAAAAGAAATAAAATCACTAAGGAATATAGTTAAAGATTGGAAAAAAGCTGGCTATTCTATAGGCCTTGTTCCTACTATGGGATTTTTACATGAAGGACATCAAAGCCTTATCAAAAAAGCTGTAAAAGAAAATGATAAGGTAGTAGTAAGTGTATTTGTAAATCCAACTCAGTTTGGACCAAACGAAGATTTTAACAGCTATCCGAGAGATATAGAAAAAGATTTTAAATACTGTATAGATAGTGGTGCATCAGTAGTCTTTAATCCATCATCAGAAGAAATGTATTTGAAAGGCCATTGTACTACCATAAATGTGTCTGGACTTACAGATTTTCTTTGTGGTTCTAAAAGACCTGTTCATTTTGGTGGTGTCTGTCTAGTTGTTTCAAAACTTCTGAATATAGTAACTCCTGATAAAGCTTATTTTGGAGAGAAAGATGCTCAACAACTAGCAGTAATTAAAAGGATGGTTAAAGATTTGAATATAGACACAAAAATAATAGGTTGCCCTATAGTTCGTGAAAATGATGGTTTAGCAAAAAGCTCAAGAAATACATATCTTTCAAAAGAAGAAAGAAAAACTGCTTTAGTTTTAAATGAAAGTTTAAGCTTAGCAAAAAAAGAACTGGCAAAAGGAAATCTAGATGTAAAAAAAATAAAAGAATTAATAACATCTAAAATAAATTCTGAAGATTCAACAAAAATAGATTATGTTGAAATTGTAGATAGTGAGACATTACAACCTGTTGAACATATAGAAAATTCTGTACTTGTAGCAAGTGCTGTTTTCATAGGAAAAACTAGATTAATTGATAACTTTACATTTCAATTTGATATATAGGCTGTTATTTTATACAGTATAGATGATTTAAAAAATGATATTTTATAAAAAGGAAAATTTAAAAATCAGATTCGTTTAAGATTATGATTAGTTGTAATTATATGGGGATGTCTCAAAATAAAAATTTGGGTATCTCCTTTTTTGTATAAAAAAAGAAAAGAGGTTCTTAAGAACCCCTAATCTATTTCTAATTAAATTTTTTTATTTTAGAATTTATATTTTCAATTTAAAAACTTTAAAAATCAAATAAATATATCGTCTATTTTTATAATAAGAAATACACTTAAGTTTTATCATTAATAATTGTTATTTTCTCATATTTCTTTTTCCTCTAGACTTTTTTTTATTATTCTTTTTAATATTTGAAGCTATTATAAATATAACTAAGAGTACTAAAATAGCTATAATAATTTTAATAAAAATCATCAAAGTTTTATTTTCAGTTATAAATGGAAGACTACTATCAAGATTGTTTTTAGCAACTAAATCTATACTCTTTTCTAGTTTACCACTATTATATATATTTAAAGTACCAACCGTAGTACCTTTTTTTACAGGCAAATCAATTTTATCTAGTTCAGTTTTAGTATTGTAGTCACCTTGAGATTCATTTTGTCCTAAAGTTATCTTATAACTATGTTTTGGTTCATAAATTAATTCATGCTGTTTTGTAAATAATACTTTTTTAGTATCAGTATATTTTTCTTTATCAACAATAGTAGCACATTTAAAATTATCAAATCCATAATCAATTAAGATGCGTGAATCTAAATATAAATCGTAATTAGTTGAATTAAATACAGCAGCAATGACTCTTCTTCCATCTTTTACTGCACTAGATAAAAGACATTTACCAGCAGCATCAGTATATCCTGTTTTTATGCCATCAACTATGTCGTATTTTATATCTATAGATTGACCTTTATATGTAATCTTATCATGTGATGTTAAAAATTTATTAGTATTTACAAAATATCTTTCATAAGGGTATGCTTTTGTAGCATCAAACTTAAGTGACTTAGTTTTTACAATTTGTCTAAAAACATCATTATTCATAGCTTCTCTAGCCATAAGAGCCATATCATGAGCTGTAGTGTAATGATTTGGGTCTGGTAATCCATGAGGATTGTTAAAATGAGTGCCAGTAGCTCCAATATTTTTTGCCTCAGAATTCATAAGGTCAACAAATTTTTGTACATCTCCTCCACCAACATATCTAGCTAATACAAATGCAGCATCATTAGAAGAATGAATTAAAAGAGCGTTTAATAATTGTCTTACAGTGAAAGCTTCTCCTTCTTTCAGGTACATACTAGAACCCTCTATCTGAGGTAGGTTTTTAATTTCTATTACTTGATTTAAATCCTTAACCTTTTTCAAAACTAAACAAGCTGTCCATGCCTTAGTTGTTGAAGCTGGATAAAGCTTAGAATCTCCAGATTTATTATATAATATTTTTCCAGTTTCATAGTCCATTAAAACGGCATGTTTGGCAACTATAGCTGGTTCATCATCTGCAAAAGATATATCAGAACTTCCTAAAAATGAAGCAAATATCAAGAAACAGATTAATAAAAGTGATAAATTTCTTTTCATTGTGAGCCTCCAAAATTTAAATTCATCTTTTAGTATAGCATATTTTTGTCAATAATTAAAATAAAGGAGTGATTAATATATGAAAAAAAAGGTAAAAATTATTTTGTTTTCCATCATATGTTTTTTAACATTATCAGCAATAATCATTAATCGGCTAGATATCTTTAAAGAAGATATTTATGTTGTAAGTAAAAATAATTCACATAATGAAAAAACAGATAAGGTAGACAAAATAGTTAAAAATGAAGGTAATCAGCATAATAAAGATGAGGGGAAAATAGATAAAAATATTCAAATTAATAAAATAACTATATACATAAGTGGAGCAGTAAATAGACCGGGGATTGTAACTATAGAATCAGATAAGAGACTTTATGATGCTGTAGAATTATTAGGTGGAACAACAAAAGAAGCTGATTTAAATGGAATTAATTTATCACTAAAGTTAGAAGATGAACAACATTACATAATACCTAAAATAGGAGAAACAATATCTGTTACAAGTAGTAGTGATTCTAATAAATTAAGTCTAAAAAAAGAACCTAAAAATGAATCTGAAAGTAAAAATAGTAAAAATCTATCTGATAAATCAAAAATAAATATAAATACAGCAACATTAGAAGAACTGGATGCTTTACCTGGAATTGGAGAGGCTACAGCTAATAAAATTTTACAACATAGAGAAGAAAATGGACAGTTTGCTTCAATTGAAGATATAAAAAATGTGAATGGTATAGGAGATAAAAAATACGAAAATCTAAAAGATTTAATTTGTACAGACTAAAAATATAATACAAAACTCACTTATAGATATGGTATTATAAATATGTATGTATATGTGTGTATATGTGGAAATTTAGTAAAGGAGGTACTTTTATGAAGAAGGAACAAAAAAAACTTACAGAGATGACAACAGCAGGTGGATGAGCAGCTAAAATAGGGCCAGAGGTTCTGGCATCAGTTTTATCTCAACTGCCTAAAAATGATAATATAGAAAATTTATTAGTAGGATTAGATACAGCAGATGATGCTGCTGTGTATAAATTAAATGATGATATGGCACTTATTCAAACACTGGATTTCTTTACACCAATGGTAGATGACCCGTTTGTGTTTGGTCAAATTGCTGCATCAAATTCACTATCAGATGTATATGCTATGGGAGGAAAGCCTTTAGTTGCAATGAATATTGTTTGTTTTCCATCATGTCATGATATGGATGTACTTGCAGAAATATTAAAAGGTGGATTTGATAAGGTAAAAGAAAGTGGTGCCCTATTAGTTGGAGGTCATACTGTAGATGACCAAGAACCTAAATATGGTCTTTCAGTTTCTGGAATTGTAAATCCAAATAAAGTTTTATCAAATGCCACTGCAAAGCCTGGTGACAAGTTAGTTATAACAAAGCCAATCGGTGTGGGTGTATTAAATACAGCCATGAAAGAAGGTATGGTAGAACAACATATATGTGATAAAGTAGTAGAAATAATGATACATTTAAATAAATATGCAGCAATGAGTTTTGATAGAATTGATGTAAATTCAGTTACAGATATCACTGGATTTGGTTTACTTGGGCATGCCTTAGAAATGGCTAAAGCTTCTGAGGTAAGTCTTGAAATTGATTCAAAGCATGTTCCAATTATCGAGGGTGCTATAGAAATGGCAGAAATGGGAATCATACCTGCTGGAATGTATAAAAACATGCATTATGTATCAAAGGATGTAGAAGTTGTAGGAGATGTAAAAGTTGCAGTTCAAGATATTCTATATGACCCACAAACTTCTGGAGGGTTATTGATTTCTGTAAAAGAAGAACTAGCAGAAGAGCTTGTAAGAGATATGAAGTTAAATGGAGCAATAGAAGCAAAAATCATAGGTTCTGTAGTGACAAAAGGGGAAAAATATATTACAGTTTTATAAAATATTATATATAGAGAAAGAGTGATTATTTTGAGCAAAAGAGAATTATTTGCAATGTTACCTTCAGTTGATGAAGTATTAAGTGATAATAGAATAGTAGAAATAATAGAGGAATATCCTAGAAGTTTAGTTTTAGAATCTGTAAGAGAAGTGATAGATTTTAAGAGACAATTTATATTAAGATTAAAAGAAGATGCATCTAATTCTGTAACAATAGAATTTGATGAAATAATAGAATCTTCAATAGAGAGAGTTAAATTAAATTACTCATTATCATTAAAAAAAGTTATAAATGCAACTGGTACAGTTATTCATACAAACTTGGGGAGGTCTTTACTTAGTGAAGATATAAAAGATGAATTATGGTGTGCTGCTTCAAGATATTCAAACTTAGAATATGATTTGGATAATGGAGAAAGAGGCTCAAGATATTCTCATTTAACTAATACAATAAAAAGACTTACTGGTGCAGAAGATGTACTAGTTGTTAATAATAATGCAGCAGCAGTGCTTCTTGTACTTAGTACAATGGCCAAAGGAGGAGAAGCAATTGTATCACGTGGAGAGCTAGTGGAAGTAGGAGGTTCTTTCCGAATTCCAAGTATAATGGCTCTTAGTGGTGCAGAATTAGTGGAAATAGGTTCAACTAATAAGACACACTTAAAAGATTATAAAGAAGCTATTACAGAAGAAACTAATGTATTGATGAAAGTTCATACAAGTAACTATAGAATTATGGGATTTACAGAGAGTGTATCTATAGAAGAGCTAGTTAATTTGGGTAAAAAATATAAGTTACCTGTAATAGAAGACTTAGGAAGTGGAGTATTTATAGATTTATCAAAATATGGATTATCTTATGAACCAACTGTATTAGATTCTATAAGACAAGGTGCGGATGTAGTTACTTTTAGTGGAGATAAAATGCTTGGTGGACCACAAGCAGGTATTATAGTTGGGAAAAAAGAGTATATAGAAAAAATGAAGAAAAATCAACTTACTAGAGCTCTTAGGGTCGATAAGCTTACAATATGTGCCCTTGAAGCAACTTTAAGAATGTACCTAGATGAAACAAAAGCTGTGGAAAACATACCTACTTTAAAAATGTTGACATATACCATTGAAGAATTAGAAGCAAAGGCAAACAAATTATTTGAAAAAATAACTACCTTGAATCTAAATGCTAAAATAAACATAGAAGATGGATTTTCTCAGGTGGGAGGAGGGTCTATGCCTCTTGAAACGATAGCCACAAAGGTAATAACAATAACTCCTGAGCATATGAATGTTTCGTCTTTAGAAAAAAAATTAAGACTCAGTGAAGCTCATATAATAGCTAGAGTATATGATAATAAATATGTTTTAGATGTAAGAACTATATTTGATGATGAATTTGATGTAGTAGTTGAGGAATTAAGAAAAGCCTTTAATTAACTAAATTTGAGATAGTAATACTGTTAATTTTAATTGAAAATTAGAAGCATTTAAGCTTTGATAGGGGGCAAAAAATGAAAAACGTAGTAATTGGAACAGCAGGTCATATAGACCATGGAAAAACAACTCTTATAAAAGCATTGACTGGAAGAGAAACTGATACATTAGACGAAGAAAAAAAGAGAGGTATATCAATAAATCTAGGGTTTACTTATTTTGATTTACCAAATAATAGAAGAGCTGGTATCGTAGATGTACCAGGACATGAAAAATTTATAAAAAACATGCTAGCTGGAGCATCAGGACTTGATATAGTTTTACTTGTTGTAGCAGCAGATGAGGGCGTTATGCCACAGACAGTTGAACACTTAGATATTTTAAGTTTTTTAAATATAAAAAATGGAATAGTAGTTTTGACTAAATCTGATACTGTAGACGAAGAATTTAGAGAACTAGTAAAAGAAGATATTTGTGAAAAAATAAAAGGTACTTTTCTTGAAAGTGCAGAAATAATTGAAGTTGATTCTGTATCTAAAAAAGGAATAAATACTCTTATTGAAAAAATAGATAAGATGAGTGAGGCAATAGAAGATAAAAACGAAAATTCTCCAGCAAGACTTAATATAGATAGAGTATTTTCTATAAAGGGATTTGGTACTGTAATAACAGGTACCTTAATAGAAGGAAAGATAAGTATAGAGGATGATTTGGTTATATATCCACAAGTATTAAAAACAAAGATAAGAAGTATACAAGTTCATGGGGAAAATAAAGATACAGCTTATGCAGGACAAAGGACAGCAATCAACATATCAAATGTAAAGGTAGATGATATAAAAAGAGGAGATGTCTTGGCGGCTCCAAATTCATTAGAAGAATCAATGATGTTAGATGTAAAATTATCATTAGTAAATCATTTAGAAAAAGGGATAAGACATTGGGATAGATTGAGATTGTATCATGGTACTAGAGAAATACTTTGTAGAGCAGTTCCACTAGATAAAGATTTAATTGAAAATGGAGAGAATGGATATGTTCAGCTAAGACTTGAAGAAAGTATAGTATCTAAGAAGGGTGATACTTTTGTTGTCAGACGCTATTCTCCAATGGAAACTATAGGTGGAGGTGTGATAATTGACCCATCTCCTAAAAAGCATAAGAGATTTGATGAAAAAGCTATAGAGGCATTAAAAATAAAAGAAAAAGGTGAACTTAAAGATATAATAGAAGAATACTTAAAGAGAAACCTAAAAAATTATCCAAATATAAAAGCAATAATGAGCTATAGTGGTGCTCATGAAGAACATGTAAAAAGAGCTATTGAGATACTTATATCAGAAAATAAAGTATTGCCTATTGGAAACATGTACATGCATATAAATCAATATAATAAACTGAAGGAAAGCACGATAAATCTTTTAAGTGAGTACCATAAGAAGTATAGATTGAGAAAAGGTATGTTAAAAGAAGAAGTAAGGTCCAAGGTAGAAAGTAATTTTAAGACTAGAGAAATGGATATTTTACTAGAAAAATTATCTACAGAAAATATTATAAAAATAGAAAATAATATAATATCATTATTTGATTTTGAAGTTATCTTAAATGACAAACAAAGAGAAATAGCAAAAAAAATAGAAAAAAGGCTAAAATCATGTGGAGTTTCTTCAATATTGACAATAGATGAAGTTTCTGAAGGAAATCATAACTATGCTGAAGTATTAGAGTCAATGATAGGTAACAAAGTAGAGAAATTGGATGATTTGTATATAATGGATAAAGATATTTATGAAGATGCAAAGAATACTTTAATAAATTATATAAAAGAAAATAAGGAAATAACACTAGGAGAATACAGAGATTTGATAGATTCTAGTAGAAAAAATTGTATGATTATATTAGAAAACTTTGATAGAAATAAAATAACTAAGAGAATAGAAAACAAAAGAATTTTGTTTTAGCGGAAAATGTCTGTTTTTGCTTTGAGGTATAAAGAAGGAATTATAATGTCGAGTATCGTATAAATTAATTAGTATAAAATATTAATTAAGAGGAAGTGTAAAGTATTGAAGAATATAATACCTGCTGTGAAACCAGATATAAAAGAAAGAGAAGACATGAGCCTTTTATTTATAATAATGGGCTCAGTGCTTTTGTTATTTATTATAAAAGATACAAATAAATATGAAATTTTACTGCATGCTGTATATGCTACATTCTTAATAGCTACAGGGATGATTATATTTAATACTACAAAATTTAAGGTAGATTCATTTTCTACATTTTTGGGGTTAGTATTTGCAGCAACTGGAGTATTGGAGTGTATATATTTATTTAATTGTTTAGGTGCTAGAGAAGAAGTTATAATTGGAACTAACATTACAATATCAGCAATAACAGATTTATTTCCTATACTAGGTGTGTATTTAAGTTTTAAATTTGTTAAGGATAATAAACAAATTCATTCGAGCATAATTTTATTTGTAGTAGCTGTAGTTTTGACAACATCATCTTTATTCATAATATCTGGAATTTGTAACTCTTTAGACAGAGGGACATTACACTATACCTTAGGGGTTGTTACATCTATATTTATGATAATTGCCTCTATTATGAGTGGAATTGAACTAAACTCAAGTTCAAACGTAAATAAATGGGAATATAGTGAAAAAAAGTTTTTTAATAGAATAATAATAATAACAATCTTATCAAGAGTTCCAAATTTACTACATATAGTAATTGGTAATAGGCATATAGAAGGTATGTTATCACAAATAATAATAAATGTATCATTATACTATTTATATAATTATATAGTATCTAAGAATATTAAGAAAACAGCATTGGAATTACATGATACAAATGAAGAATTAACAATAAAAACGGAAAGTTTGAAAGAAAAAAACAAAAAATTAATATATGAAACAGAAAAAATAGAAGAACTTAAAGAAATACTTATAAAAAGAGAATTACGATTACAGTCTACTTTAGATGTTGCTGTAAATAGTATAGTTGTGTTTAGTAAGGATGGAGAAATTACATATGCAAATAAAAGTTTTAGAAATATTTTTGGAGATTATAAAGAACAAGGTAAATTAAGTAATAAAGTTAAAAATTTTAATGACTTAATAGAAAGCATTAATTATGTATTTATCAATAAAAAAAATATAGAAAAATTTATTGATACAAGTGATAATAAGGTTTACCAAGCTATATTTGCTCCTTTAATCATAGCTACACAAATAGAAGGAGTCTTATGTGTATTAAAGGATAAAACTAAGAAAAAGGAATATGAACGAAAATTTATTGAAGCAAATAAGAGAAGTGAAGACTTTTTAGAAAGTGTTGGAGATGGTATAGTAGTACTTGAAGGTAGTAATAAAATATATGTAAATAATGCATGTAGACAAATATTTAAAGAGACGTTAGAAAATATCGATTTTTCATCAATATGTAAAAGTGAAGAAAGTATAGAAAAAAGGTATGTAATAGAGGGTGAAGTAAAATATGTAGAGATGAGTTTTTCTCATTATAATAATGAAGGAACTTATAAAACTATTATTGTAATACGTGATACAACTTCTCGAAAGATATCACAAATAAAACTTGAAGAAAGTCAATCATCTTATTCAAGATTTATAGATATACTACCTGATGGTATATGCTTGTTAAGAGAAGACTTAAGTGTAAATTATGCAAATAAGTCATTTTTAGATATGCTATCTTTTACAAGTATAGATGATGTAAAAGATTCTAATATTAAGATATTAATGAATGCAAATACTGAAGAAAAAATAAAATTTACTGAAAATATGACTAAAGTTTTAAATGAAAATAAAAGTATACTTCTACTAGAATATGAATTAATAAATAATTATGATGATATAGTAGAAGTAGAATTAAGTGCATTACCTTTTGCGATATATAACACTAGATATATAATGCTTATTATAAAAGATTTAGCACATAAAAAATACTCTGAACAAGCTGAAAAAGAGTTGCTTGAAAGATTTAAAACAGATAAAATAAAAACTGAGTTTTTCGCAAATATGTCTCATGAGTTAAAAACACCATTAAATGTTATATCAAGTTCAAATCAATTGGTAGATTCTTTTTATAGAAGCGAAAAAATAAAAGACTATAATAATAATATTAAATCTCATGTTGATTTAGTTAGACAAAGTTCCTATAGACTTCAAAGATTGATAAATAATATTATAGATTTGACAAAGATGGAGTCAGGGTTTTATACACTTAAACTTGCAAAATACAATATTGTATCTGTAATAGAAGATTTGTTTATGAATATAGAAGAGTATGCAAGTAGAAAAGATATAAGAATTCTATTTGATACAGAGCTTGAAGAAATCAATGTTTATGTAGACAAGGCTGAAATTGAGAGAATTATGCTAAATCTATTATCAAACTGTATTAAATTTACTGATAATGGAGGATGGATATATGTAAACATTTATTATAAAATAGATAAAGTAATCATAAGTGTTAAAGATACTGGCGTTGGTATACCTCAAGATAAATTGGAGTTGATTTTTGAAGAGTTTTCACAAGTTGACAAGACTTTATCTAGAAACACTGAAGGAAGTGGAATAGGACTTGCTATAGTTAAGAACCTAGTAAGTCTTCATGGTGGAGATATAGAAGTAATAAGTGAAGTTAATAAGGGTACAGAATTCTTAATTTCACTGCCAATGAAAAGTTTTAGTAATGAGTACTATACAGAAGATAAGAGAATATATAATCTTCAGGAAAAAATAAAAATAGAATTTTCTGATATATATTATTAAAAATTTATTATAATTGTAAAAATAACATATTCTATATTTAGTATAGTATACTATAAAAGCTAGACTATCATAAAAAGGAGTTTTTATGTTAGTCTAGCTTTTGTTAAAGTTAAATGTATTTTGTATCTATATGTGGGAGCATATAATTTCTAAATTACCTTCAAATCCAAAATCTCCAAAGCTATTTGGTAATATAAAATGCATACCTTTTTTTAAATCATATTCTATAGAATTGTGTATCAATTTACCAGCTCCATCAAGTACACTGTACAAAGAAAAAGGTGTGTTGTGAGTAAAATTACATTTTCCAAAAATGTCTAATTTATAAACACTAAAAAATTCATTTGATACAAATGTTGTACATTTAAAGCTTGGTGTTGATACAGTTTTATAATCAGTATCAAAATTTGTATGAGGGACATTTGTAACTTCTATTGATTTTTGAACATGAAGTTCACGTTTATTTCCTAAGTTATCGGTTCTATCATAATCATAAACTCTATAAGTGGTATCTGAATTTTGTTGAGTTTCTAAAATTAATGTTCCTTTACATATAGCATGTATAGTTCCGCTTGGAACATAGAAAAAGTCACCTTTTTTTATATTAACTTTTCTAAGCAGTTTGTCCCACTCATTATTATTTATCATTTCTATAAATTCTTCACGAGATTTTGCATTGTGACCTATTATAATTTCTGCATCCTCAGAACAGTCTATTACATACCAACACTCTGTTTTACCTAATTCTCCATTTTCATTTTTTTGAGCATATTCATCATTTGGATGAACTTGAACCGATAAATTGTCATTGGCATCTAGTATTTTTGTAAGTAAAGGGAATTTATCTCCAGGTGTATTACCAAACAATTCTCTATTTTTCTCCCATAATTCAGATAGCTTTTTATCTTTATATTCTCCATTCTCTATCAGACAATCTCCATTTTTATGAGAACTTATAGCCCAACATTCACCTGTTGTTGGTGATTTTATCTCATAGTTAAATTTATCTCTAAGTGCAGTGCCACCCCATATTCTATCCATAAAAATAGGTTTTAAAAATAATGGTTCCATAATATTGTTCCTCCTATAATATTAAATTTATCCTACAAATAATTATATATAAATAGATTATAAAATCAATAGTAAAAAAGTTTTGTCCCTTGAAATGACATAAAGTATAAGGAGTTATGAAACAAGATAAACTATGATATATAATATAAAGGTTTAAATTGGAGTGATAATCATGGAGAGATTTAAAGAAGAAAATCAAAAATATAAAAAAGAATTCTTGAAATTGTTGGAGGAATGGGTAAGTATACCTTCCTTTTATGATAAAAATACTGTATCTAAAGATATGCCTTTTGGAAAAGGTGTATATGATGCATTAAACTGGTTTGAAAATTTAGGTAGAGAAAACAATTTCACTGTTAAAAATATAGATAATCATGCTGTTTATATTGAATATGGAGATGGTAAAGATTATATAGATATATTTGGACATTGTGATGTTGTAAATCCAGGAGAAGGATGGGATAGTGAGCCATTTAAGCTAGATATTATAGGTGATAAATTAGTTGCTAGAGGTGTTTCAGATAATAAGGGTCCTATGATAGCAAATTTTTTGGCATTAAAAATGATAAAAAGTCTAAATATAGATTTAAAGAGAAAAGTTAGATTAATTGCTGGAGGAAATGAAGAAAGTGGATTTAAGTGCATAAAGCACTATTATAGCAAAGAACCACATGGTGTATATGGATTTACCCCAGATGCTAAATTTCCTGTACTAAATGGAGAAAAGGGTGGAGCAATAATAAAGCTAATGCTGGATATAGATGATAAATATCTAGATTTAAGTGGTGGAATAGAGTTTAATACAATTCCAGATAAAGTGTATATAAAAAATATTAAAAATTTAAGTAATGACTATATAAATTCTGATTTTAATAATGTTTCAATAAGTTTTAATGATGGTAAGTATATTGTGAATGGGAAAGGTGGACACTCATCTAAACCTGAAAAAGCAATAAATCCCATATTAGATACAATTAAAGTTTTAGCAGAAAATCTTGATGAAGATTGGGCAAAAGACTTGTATAAGCTAATAAATAAAGATAATATAGATGGAAAACTGTTTGGCTTAAATGTTGAAGGGAAATGTGGAATTCTATCAATGGTTCCGACAATAATAAATATAAAAGATGGAAAGCTTGAAGTAATTTTAAGTGTTAGATATCCTGAAGTATTGACAGTTGAAGAGATAATAGAAAAATTTGATTTGTATATAAAAAGAAATAATATTAATAAATTTGAGTTTATTGGGGAAAATTTAAAGCAAGCAAATTATATAGATGAGAATTCAAAACTTGTAGAGAGTTTACATGAGATATATGTAAAGTATTCTGGAGACTCAAAAAGTGTTGTTAGAGTAACCAGTGCAGGAAGCTATGCAGCTGAAATGAAGAACTCAGTAATATTTGGGTGTGAATTTCCTGATGGTAGTTTTGGAAATGTTCATAGTGCAAATGAATTTGCCAGCTTAGATAGATTTATAACTGCGATAGGTATCTATGCGGAGGCAATAGTTACATTATGTAATAATATATAAATACAAAATGTCCCTTATATAGACATATTATATATACAATTAAAAATTTATTTGATATATAATTGAAATCAAAGAGAAGGTGATACAATGATAACTAAGAAACATGCAGTAATAGTAAAAAGTTTAAGCAATAAAGATGGATATATGACATCAAATGAACTAGCTATTAAATTAGATGTATCTACTAAAACTATTAAAAGATATATAGCAGATTTAAATGGTATTTTGAGTAAGTATGATTTAGAAATCGATTCTTCAAGAGGCATAGGATATAAGTTAAGTGGCTCTAAAACTAACATAGCAAAGGCTGTTAAAGAAGCAAATAAATATATAAATGGTTTCTTGGATGATTCTGAAGAAGCAAGGATATCAAATATAATATGTATGCTGATTAACAGAAATTATATGAGTATAGAAGTAATGGCAGAAGAATTAAATCTAAGTATAGCAGCCATAAATAAATTATCTAGTAAGCTTAAAAGAAAACTTGAAAAGTATGACTTAGTTATAAAATCTAAACCTTATTATGGAAGCTATATATATGGTGAAGAAATTAATATAAGACAGTTGATTACTGATTATGCAATAAAGTTGGATGAGAAGAGTAAAATCAAAGTATTTTTGGATGATATCAGTGAAAACGATATAAATTGCATAGAAAGTATTTTAGAAAAGCATTTAAGAGAAAAAGAAACAATAATTTCAGATAAAGATTTTAATCTTTTACTTTCAAAAATAATAGTTTCTGTGTTTAGAAGTAAGAGAGGTCATAGTAAAAATATAAATTTAATAGATACAGGATATAGATTTCATAATTACAGTTTTATAGAAAAGCTTATGAAAGAAATATCTGATAAGGTTGGATTTAAACTTATTGAAGATGAAGTAATTTATATTTCAAATTATTCTGGTGTAATAGCATATAGAGGTGCACAGGGAATAAAAAATGCAAGTGAAATTGAAGAAAGAATAAGTTGTGTTATAAGTAGTGCTCTTCAAGATATACTACTTATCTCAGGAAGTGATTATACAAAAGATGAAGAGTTTATGATAGCGATATCTGACCATATAAAGAGGTTTTTAAATAGAGCAAAAGCTAATATAAAATCTAATAATCCACTACTTCATCAAATAAAAGAGAAATTTCCAATAGCTTTTAACTTAGCTGTGTTTTTATCAAATAAGATAGAAACTGAATTTAATTTAAAATTAGATGAGGATGAACTTGGATATATAGCTATTCATTTTGCTGCTTCAAATGAAAGAATGAAAAAAAATACAAGTAAGAAAATTTGTATAGTTTGTCACTATGGTATAGGTACAGGTCAGCTTCTTTCTGAAAAATTAAAGCAAAATATAAGTGATTTAAATGTTGTAGGTGTTTATCCATTTAGATATCTTGATATGGCAATAAGTCAAGATGTTGATTTGGTAGTATCGACGGTTGAATTAAAAGGATATGAAAAGCCAGTACTATATATAGAAAATATTTTTGATGATAGCGTAATTGAAAACGTAAACAAAGCCTTTTATGAAAAGGAAGAAAGAAGAAAAATAATAAGTAATATGTTTGATGAAAGAGCTTTTTTCAGTATAAAAGCAAATACAAAAGAAGAAGTTATACTTTCGCTTTCAAACAAGTTAAAAGAAAGAGACTTTATAGAAGAAAGTTCAATAAAAAGCATAATAGAAAGAGAAAATATTTCATCAACTGAAATAGGAAATCTAGTAGCTATACCTCACACAATAGTGAAGGGAGATAAAAAATCTATAATCGGAGTTGGAATACTTGAAAATCCAATAATTTGGGATAAACAAGAAGTTCAACTAGTATTTATGGTATTTTTTAATACTAAAGAAAAACATAATTTTTCAATATTTAAATACCTTTACAATTTTATAAAAGATGAGGGTGGTGTAAGAGGAATTATTAAAATATGTGACTTTGATAAATTAATGGCACTAATAGGTAATTAAGGAGGAAATTAACAATGGGAACAAACATATTTAACAAAGAATATGTATTTTTAAATACTGAGGCTAAGTCTAAGGTTGAGGTTTTAAAATTTATAGCAAAGAAAGCTAAAGAATTAAATTTAACAGAAGATGAAAATCTAGTATATGAAGGTTTAATAGCTAGAGAAGAGCAATTTACTACAAATCTAGGAGAATCTATAGCAATACCTCATACTAAAAATGATGCAATTGAAAATCCAGCAGTAGTGGTACTAAAGTTTAATGATGATGTTGTTTGGAACGAAGGTGAAGACAATGTCAAATTGGCAATAAGTTTACTTATGCCAGGAAAAAGTAAAGAAAACATACACCTTAAATTATTATCATCTCTTTCAAGAAAATTAATAAATAAAGATTTTAAAGATTCTCTTTTAAAGAGTGATAATGTGGAAGAAATCGCTAATTTAATAAATGAAGCTTTAGGTTTATAGATAAATACTAAGGTTAAAATAAAAAAATAATTAAAGTAAATAGGAGGAATTTAAAATGAATAAAAAATTAGTAGCATTATGTGCTTGTCCAATGGGACTAGCTCACACTTTTATGGCAGCAGAAGCAATAGAGCAAGCTGCAAAGGCATTAGGTTATGAAGCAAAAGTTGAAACTCAAGGTGCAGATGGTGTGCAAAATGAATTAACAAGAGAAGACATATTAGGAGCAACTATGATAATACATGCAGTAGCAATAACACCAGAAGGTATGGAAAGATTTGATGGTTGTGAAGTTTATGAGGTTGAATTACAAGAAGCTATAAAGAATGCAGAAGGTGTTATAAAGGAAATAGAAGAGGATTTAGGAATATAATAAATTTACTGTGGAGGAAATAGAATGGCAATCAAGAAAAAAGTTATAAACAGTTCAGGTGCTTCTACAACAGGAGGCAATAACGCAGGAAAAACTACTCCATCTAATCCAACTCAATCAAAGGGAAATGGAAAGTGGAAAGAAGTTAGTAAACATATAATGACAGGTATATCGTATATGATACCAGTCTTAGTAATGGGTGGACTTATAGGAGCTTTATCTCAATTAATACCATATGCAATATTAGGACTTGACCCATCTGTAGGTATAGTTGATGCTATGAACTCAGGTGAATTTACAGGATTTAAGCTTAGTCTTTTAAACATGGCACAATTAATGTCAAACTTCGGATTTACTCTGTTTGGATTTGCAATACCACTATTTGCAGCATTCTGTGCAAATTCTATAGGTGGAAAAACAGCCTTAATCGCAGGATTTATAGGTGGATATGTAGCTAATAAACCTGTAGGGGTACCACAATTCGTAGATGGACAATGGACAGAAGTTGTACCAGTTGCATCAGGATTCTTAGGTGCAATATTAATAGCATTTATAATAGGATATTTTGTAAAATGGTTAAATAAATCTATAAAAGTTTCTCATAACTGGTTAGCTTTTAAAACAACATTTTTAATACCACTAATAGCATCATTAACTTGTATGGTATTGATGATATTTATAATAACTCCATTTGGTGGATTAATTAATGAAAGTATGAAAAACTTCTTAACAGCAGCAGGAGCAGCAGGAGAGTATGTATATGCAACAGCTTTAGCAGCAGCTACAGCATTTGACTTAGGTGGACCAATAAATAAAGCAGCAGGATTCGTTGCACTTGGTTTGACTACAGAAAATGTATTACCAATAACAGCAAGAACAATAGCTATAGTTGTTCCTCCAATTGGATTAGGACTTACAACTTTATTAGATAAAAGATTAGTAGGAAGAAGAGTATATGATAGACAATTCTATCAAGCAGGAAAAACTTCTATATTCCTATCATTTATGGGTATATCAGAGGGAGCGATACCATTTGCACTTGAGAGACCAGGTTTTGTTATACCTTTAAATATAGTAGGAAGTATAATAGGAGCTATTACAGGTATAATTTTAGGGGCAATTCAGTGGTTCCCAGAGTCGGCTATATGGGCATGGCCTTTAGTAGATAACTTATTTGGATATGTAATAGGTATAGCAGTTGGTGCTATATTCATAGCTGTAGGGAATGTATTTTACAGAAATAAATTAATAAAAGATGGTAAACTTGTTGTAGATTATATTGATTAATTTATAAATTTTACTATCTAGAATAACTTTGGCTGGTAATATTGATTGAAACAATATTACCAGCCTTACCTATATGACTAATTAAGGGTGGTGAAGATAAAATTATGAATAAAATAGAAAAAATAAGAAAGTATCTTAAAGAGTATAATATAGATGGAATTCTTATTAATAGTTCTACCAATAAGTTTTATATTGGAAATTTATTTAGTTCATCAGGTTATGTTTTTATAACGAAAGATAAACAATATATAATAGTAGATTTTAGGTACTTTGAAGAAGTTAAAAGAAAATCAGATTTATTTGATGTTATATTAATGGATAAAAATAGAACGTATTTTGACATAATTAATGATATTTGTAGAAATAAAAATATAAAAGAAATTGGCTTTGAAGGAAGTGAAGTATCTTTTGACTCATATAAAAGTATGAGTAACAAGTTAAATGTAACTTTAAAATCAGTTGATTTATCTACTCTAAGAAAAGAGAAAGATGAAGATGAAATAAAATATATAAAAAAAGCTTGTAAAATAGTAGATGCTACATTTTATCATATAATTGACTTTATAAAAGTTGGTATGAGTGAAATGCAAGTAGAAAATGAAATTGTACGATTTATAAAAGAATTAGGTGGACAAAAAGAGTCATTTGATACTATAGTTGCATCTGGTTTGAGAGGAGCCTTACCTCATGGAAAAGCAAGTGAAAAAATTATAGAGTATGGAGATTTTGTTACATTCGATTTTGGAGCAAAGTACAATAATTATTGTTCAGACATTACTAGAACTATTTGTATGGGAACTACAGATAAGGAGCTTGAAAAAATATATAATATAGTAAAGAAAGCTAATGAAGAGTGTATAAAGGTTTTAAAGTCAGGTATGACTACTGGTGAAATAGATAAGGTTGCAAGAGATATAATTGGTTCATATGGATATGGTGATAATTTTGGTCACAATTTGGGGCATGGAGTAGGTATTATGGTTCATGAGTATCCAGCATTAGCTCCAGAATCAAATGAAGTATTAAAAGAAGGTATGATTGTAACTATAGAGCCTGGTATATATGTACCAGAACTTGGAGGAGTAAGAATTGAAGATGATGTACTTATAACTCAAGATGGATGTATGAGACTTACTACATCTACCAAAGATTTAATAGTAATAAATTAAAAATAAATTATAGCTAAGTATTTTTATAATAATAAGAAAAGACGAGGTAAATTTAAATGTATAATTTTGATGATAGACCAGATAGAGTAAGTGAAAAGTGTAGAAAGTGGGACTTAAACATTATAAAAGATAAATTTGGAGATATTAAAGAAGATTTTGTGCCAATGTGGATTGCTGATATGGATTTTAAAATACCAACAGAAATAGAAAATAAATTTATTGAAGCTGTAAAAAGAGGTGTATTTGGATATACATACTGTTATGACGAATTTTATGATTCAGTTATTGGGTGGCAAAAAGATATGCATAAAGTAAATGTAGAGAGAGAATGGATTACATTGACTTATGGAACTGTGTCAACACTTCACTATGTAGTACAAGCTTTTTGTAAAAAAGGAGATAGTATAATATTAAATACACCAGTTTATGACCCATTTGAATCATCAGCTAAAAAGCAGGGTGTAAATGTAGTTTGTAATACATTAGATGTGATAAATGATAGATATTATATAAATTTTGATAGATTAGAATCTCAAATTAAAGAAAATAAACCTAAGCTAATGATGTTTTGTACACCACATAATCCATCAGGAAGAATTTGGTCAATTGAAGAAATGACGAAAGTAGCAATTATATGTAAAGAAAATAATGTTATTTTAGTTGCAGATGAAGTACATGCAGAGCATATTCATTATGGAGAATTTAATTCTATTCTTAAGCTTGAAAGGGAACTTTTAGAAAATATTATCCTATTGACATCACCAAATAAAGGTTTTAATCTTGGAGGATTAAAGACTTCTTATTCAATAGTCATAAATAAGGATATAAGAGATACTTTTAGAAATAAATTAAAACAAAATTCTATAACTTCTCCAAATGTGTTTGGAATAATAGGATTAATAACAGCTTATGATGAGTGTAGAGAGTGGTTAAGTGGTGTAAATAAATATATAAAATCAAATTATGAACTTTTAGAAACTTGGGTAAATAAATATAGTAAGATAAAATTGATGAAGATGGAATCATCCTACTTAGCTTGGATGGATATAAGTGGATTAGGTATAAGCGCAAGTGAGTTTACAGATAAGTTGGCTATAGATACAGGAGTATTGTTAGAAGATGGAAGTCATTTTGTAAAAGATGGTGAGAACTATGTTAGAATAAATTTAGGAACTCAAAAAGAAAACGTAATTGAAGCTTTAAATAGAATGGATTTGTTTGTAAAGTCACTATAAAAAGTTAGTTGTATTATTTATTGAAAATATAAAAATGTAGGTTGTTGTAGGGATATACTAAAAAACATCAAAAAATAAGGTTTATAGACAACAAGATGTAATTCAATTGTAAAAGTAAATATATTTAATGATAGGCATTTCTGATGAAATGTCTATTTTTATATATGTTTTGTAAAGTTTCCTTTACAAAAATAAAAGCAAGTGCTATATTATAGATGTAAAGGAAACTTTACAAAAAGGAGGAAATATTTTTGAAAAACCGTGTAGAAAATTTAAGAAAGAAAAAAGATCTTAATCAAGAGGACTTTGCAAAAATTCTTAAGGTTTCAAGGCAGACGATTAGTTCTATTGAAAATGGAAAATATAATCCATCTTTAGAACTTGCATTTCAAATATCTGATTTTTTTGAAATGTCGATTGAAGAAATATTTTTATGGAAGGAGATATAGTTCATGGAAAAGAGAAATTTAAGAATAGGAATTGTATTTGTAGTTTTAGGTGTTACTTTCTTGTTTCTTTGTTTAATGACTGGTAATAAGTTAGGTTCTTTGTTTGCTGGATTAGCAGGAGGATTTGGATTTGGTGGAATTTCTGCAATTTATCGATATTTTTACTGGAATAAGCATAAAGAGGAATACAAAGAAAAGCTTGAAGCAGAAGACATCAATCTTCATGATGAAAGGAATGTTATGTATAGAGATAAAGCAGGAAGATATGCTTATATTGTGTGTATGATAATAATTCCTATATCTGCTTTTGTTTTCTCTGTACTACATGCCTTAGATATATACAACTCATTGGTAATCATTATATATCTATCTGTTTTATGGATTGTTTTGTATGTTGTAGGTGTTATTTATTATCGAAAGTTAAAGAATAATGGGTAGTGTTTTATATAAATTAAACTATAAATATGGTATATACATAAGTACAATTTGTTTTAGACTACTTAGTATATACCATATTTTATATAAAACTTAAATTTACATTAGTTATATTAGAGTTATTTAAATTTGTATGCATAATAGATATAGTTATTATTTAAACTCATTATTTATTGAATTTTTCAATAGAAAAAGCTTTGTCTGTAAGTTTAAAATTATTTTGTATGCCATTAGTTAAATATACTTTTTTATCTTTGGTTATAAATATAGCATCTACATTATCAATACTATTAATTAAATCCATACCTTTTTCAAGTCCAAGTCCAAATGTAGAAGTAGATAAAGCATCACAATTAATAGATTTATCAGATATTATTGTAACACTACTTAAGTTGTTCTCAAAAGGGTATCCTGTAAATGGATTTAACATATGGTGATATATTTTGCCATCTTTTTCTATAAATCTCTCATAAATTCCAGATGTAACAACAGATTTATTTGTAGTTTCTATATTTCCTATAGATTCTCCATTTTTGCTAGTTGGGTCTTGAATACCAATTTTAAAAGGTTTGTTATTTTTGCTATCTTCTAGAGTAAATATATTACCTCCCAAGTTTACTAAAGCTTTTTTTACACCTTCTGATTTCAAATAGCCTACGATTTTATCAGCAGCATATCCTTTAGCTATTGCCCCTAAATCAATTTTCATATCTTCTTTAGCTAATTTTATAGATTTATTTTTTTCATCTAATATAATATTTTTGTAATCAATGAGAGGAAGAAGTTCGTTTATCTCAGAGTCATTTGGGATTTTAGCCTTGTCTGTTCCAATTGCCCATAGATTGGATAGTGGACCAATTGTTATATCAAAGTATCCATTTGACAACTTAGAGTATTCTATAGCCTCTTGTACAACAAAAAATGTATCATCAGAAACTTTGACAAAATCTTTACCAGCATTATCATTTATTTTAGAAACATCGCTTCCTGGTATATGAGTACTCATCTTGTTATCAATATATCTTAAAATTGAATCACATTCATTTAAAATTTTATCACTTTTTGATTCTTTTGTATTAAATATAGTAACTTCATTTACTGTACCAAGGTAATAGCTTGTCTTACTATATTTAGTATTTTGACTTGAACTCCTAAAAAATGAAAATAAAATTAATGCTAAAATCAATATCACAAAAATAAATGTGATTTTTTTCTTATTCATGGTATATTCCTCCTATGAAATTGTGTTATTATTTTATTATAGCATAATTTCATAGGAGGACAAAAAATGAAGAAAAAAGACATTCTTCTTATTTTAGGTGTTTTGATTGTTATCACAGCATGTTATGGAATAATAACTGTTATAAATTCTAAAAATGCTGGAAGTATTGAAATTTATGTAGATAATAAATTGTATAAGACTGTTTCAATAAATGCCAAAGAAGAATTTAAAATAGAAAATAGAGGAGGGTACAATATAGTTAAAATTCACGACAAAGGTGTAGAGATAATAGATGCTTCATGTCCTGATAAGGTGTGTGTACATACAGGTTTTATAAACAAACCAAGCCAAAGTATAGTTTGTATACCTAACAGAGTGAGCATAAAAATAAATACTAATGAAAAAAATGACAATCAAGAGGATATAATTTCTAAATAAAACAATAAATAAAAATAGCTGAAAGGAATTGGTGATAACTATGGTTAATTTAGGAAACGATTGGAATGAATTATTAAAAGAAGAATTTGAAAAAGAATATTATTTAAATTTAAGAAAATTCCTTATAGATGAATATAAGACACGTCAAATTTTTCCTAATATGCATAACATATATGAAGCTTTAAAACACACTTCATATAAAGATACAAAAGTTTTAATACTAGGACAAGACCCCTACCATGGAGATAATCAAGCTCATGGTTTAGCTTTTTCAGTTCAACCACAAGTAAAAACTCCACCATCTCTATTAAATATGTACAAAGAGTTAAAAGAAGATTTAGGATGTTTTATACCTAATAATGGATACTTAATGCCTTGGGCAGACCAAGGTGTTTTACTTTTAAATACAGCACTTACTGTTAGAGCACATGAAGCTAATTCTCATAAAAATAAAGGGTGGGAAATTTTCACAGATAGAGTGATTTCTATTTTAAGTGACCGTGAAGACCCAGTAATTTTTGTATTGTGGGGAAGTAATGCACGTAAAAAAGTAGAATTGATTGATACAAGTAAGCATTATATTTTGGAAGCACCTCATCCAAGTCCATTATCAGCAAGTAAAGGTTTTTTTGGATGTAAGCACTTTTCCAAGATAAATGAAATTCTCGAAAAGCTAGGAAAAGAACCTATCAATTGGCAGATAGAAAATATATAAAGATAAAAGGTAACAAAACGATAACAAAACAACAATAAACAATGACATTGTTGTAACTAATAGAAATATGCTTTAATAGTTGAAAATACTATATATGCATATTTCTATTTTTTTGTCAAGTTGACAACTCTTGAAAAAATAGTTACAATTTAGTTACACAAAAAACAAAAAAGAAATTTACGAAGCAGAATATTACGAAGCAAAATATATAGTGTAAAAAATTTGAGGGAGGAAATTTTATATGAATTTAAAGAAATTGAGTAATGTTAAAGTCTCGGCAATGGCGGTTGTTTTATCAGTTGGAATTTTATCAGGATACTCTGCACTTAATAAACAAGTAACATTGGTAGTAAAAGGAGAAGAGAGAACTGTATCTACATTTAGCTCTAATGTAGGAGACCTTTTGGAAGCTCAAAACATTAGCTATGATGGAAATGATATAGTTAGTTTGGATGTAAATTCAAAGTTATCTAATGGAGATAAAATAGAAGTAATTGATGTTAAGGAAAAAACAGTTGTAGAGACTAAAGACATTCCATTTGAAGTTACAGTTGTTGAAGATAGCTCTTTGTCAAAAGGAGATTCTAAAGTTAAAGAAGAAGGAAAATCTGGTAAAAGTGAATTAGTATATAAAGAAACTTATCACAATGGTAAGAAAGTAGAAAAGGAATTTGTGAAAAAAGTTGTTACATCTGAGCCAGTTAATAAAGTTGTAAATAAAGGAACAAAAGTAGAAATGCAAGTAGCTTCATCAAGGGGAGAAAGTTCAAGAAGGATGGCTTCATCTTCTTCAAGTAGCAGTAGTAGTAACAATGGTAGAAGTATGAGAGTTGTAGCAACTGCATATTCTGGTCATAGTATAACTGCAACAGGAACAAAGCCTAAGTGGGGAACAATAGCTGTAGACCCTAAGGTTATACCATATGGAACGAAAGTATATATACCTCAATTTGATATGGTATTTACTGCTGAAGACTGTGGTGGTGCAATAAAAGGAAATAAAATTGATATATTTATGAATGATTCAAAAACAGTTTATAACTGGGGAAGAAAAACTATAGATATACGTATATTAAAATAATTAAATAATTTGTATTTATACTGGAAATTATATTTTGATTAAATAGAGGAAAAATTCTTTATAGATAATTAAAATATGGTTTCCAGTTTTTAAGTCTATAAATATAATAAGCAGATATATAAATATTAATTGTTATAGATAAAAACTATTTAAAATATGATTTACTATCAAATTAATCTATAAAAATTGTTGCAAAGAGTCAAAATATATGATATTATAGATTTCGTTGAGAAACGTTTCATTATGGGAGTGGATGGGTGCCGGTGTGCCCTCTAGTCTTCAAAACTAGTATGAGGGGTTAAGAGCCTCTTAGGTGGGTTCGATTCCCACGCATTCCCGCCAGTATAAAGGGTATCTTTTAATATTAAAAGATACCCTTTTGAATTTAAAAATTATTTTGAGATAATTTACTTTTAGTGATATATTTTTAGTGACATATAATATTTAGTATTATATAATGGAAATTTTCTAATACTAATATTATGTATATAAAAGTCTAGGAGAGTGGAAAATGGAAAATAACTTTACAACGAGAACTAGTTTTCTAGTTGGAGATGATGGGATAGAAAAACTTAAAAATTCAAATGTAATAGTATTTGGAGTTGGAGGAGTAGGTAGTTTTACTGTTGAAGCTTTAGCAAGAGCTGGAGTGGGTAATCTCACTATTGTCGATTTTGATGATGTAGATATAACAAATATAAATAGACAAATACCAGCACTACATTCAACTGTGGGAAAATATAAAGTTGATGTTATGGAAGAAAGGATTTTAGATATAAATCCTAATATTAATATAAAAAAAATAAGAAATCTTTATAATAAAGATACTAGCAGTGAAATATTAATTGAAAAATATGATTATGTTGTGGATGCAATAGATATGGTAAGCTCAAAGATACATTTAATTGAAACATGTGAAAAAAAAGGTTTAAAAATAATAAGCTCTATGGGGATGGGAAATAAATTAGACCCAACTAAAATAGTTGTTACTGATATACACAAAACAAGTACTTGTCCTCTAGCTAAAGTCATGAGAAAAGAGCTTAGAGACAGAGGAATTAAAAAATTAAAGGTAGTATATTCAACTGAACAACCAATAGAACTTAAAAAGAAAGTTATTAATGGTAAAAAGGTAACACCAGGTAGTGTATCATTTGTGCCATCTGTTGGAGGATTAGTAATTGCATCTGTAATAGTTAATGAATTATTAGGGGAATAAATGTTAAATGTTTTATTTATAAATTTTATAGACACATTTTAAAGGCTAAAAGCATCAATATAAAACCATTTTATGTTGATGCTTTTAGCCTAGTTCTGTTATGTAGTTACAGTTTTATTTCTTATGTTAAGTGTCTATTTTATATTTGTGTTTTGTAAATATCATTTTACCATCACTATAAAAAACAATATCACCTATTTTATCTGTCCTATAAATTGATATATTGTTTTGTTTTAAATTATTGATAACTTCTTTATGAGGATGACCGTATTGATTTTTATATCCACATGATATTGCGGCTATATCTGGATGAATTTTTTCAATAAATTCTGACGTAGTTGATGAATTGCTTCCATGATGACCTATTTTTATAAAATTGATATTATCTAATTTAAAATAATGTAAAATTTCTTTTTCAATTGGTTCTTCAGCATCGCCCATAAATAAAAATGAGGTGTCATTAAAGTTTAATTTAAAAACTATTGAATTTAAATTAGATTCTTCTTGTATATATGAAGGACTTAATACATATATATTTATATTGTTATCAATATTTAAAACATCATCTCTGTATAGATACTGAATAGATAGGTTTTTATCATTACAAGAACTTATTAGGTTTTGATAAGCTTCACTTTCTGTTGATTGTTCAGGCATATAGATGGAGTTTACATTAAATTTTTTTATGACATTATCAAGACTACCTATATGGTCGGAATCTGGGTGTGTGGCTATTATTATATCGATGGTTTTTATTCTTTTTTGTTTCAAGTAACTAGTAACTATATTTCCACTATCTTCATCACCTCCATCAATTAATATATTTTTCTTTGTAGGTGTTTGTACTAAAAGACTATCACCTTGTCCAACATCTATCATATGTATAGATAGTAGAGATTTTTTGTCACAACCACTTAAAAGTGATATTATAATAAGTGTTAATAAAAAAATTTTATTTCTCAATAAAAAATCACTCCAGTCATTACATGTTTATATAATTTTATGATGGGTAATATAAGATATATGGGAACTATCCTATTTTATATTTTAGACAATATAAGTGAAATTAATACCATAACTAAATTGGAGTTTTTATAGATACAAAATAAAATTTTAAAAAATTAAGCAATAAAAAGGTAGGAGGATTTTATGTTTTTCAAAGATATTGAACTAAATTCAAAAAAGGAGCTAGACCCTTATTTTGATTTAGTAGATTATGAAGCTTGTGAGTACTGTTTTAGTACTTTATATATGTGGCAACATGTTTATAAGACAGGATATTATATAGGTGAAGATTTTGCTGTTTTAGTTGGTGAATACGAAGGAGATAGTTTCTCAATATTACCACTTGCTAAAAAAGACAAACTTCCAGAAGTTGTAGATTTTGTACTTGAGTATTTTTCACATAACAACAAAAAAATATACTTAAGAGGTATTACTACTGAAGTGGTAGAATTTCTAAAAGAAAAATACCCAAATAGATTTGAGTATATAGAAGAAAGAGATTTATTTGACTATATCTATGATGCAGAAAGTTTAAGAACATTAGCTGGAAAAAAGAATCAAAAGAAGAGAAATCACATTAATTATTTCTTAAAAGAATATGCAGGTAGATATGAAGCAAGATTATTAGATAAAGAAAACTTCAATGAATGTTTAGTATTAATGAAAGAATGGGAAAGTAACAAAGAAGAAAATAACGAATTTGATGAAAGCATGGATGATGAATTGGTTGGTATCAAAAAGATATTTAACAATTACGATATTTTAAAAGATAAAGTAAAAGTGTTTGGTGTATATGTGGATGGAAAATTAGAAGCATTTAGTATCGGAGAGCTTTTAAATAAAAACATGGCATTAATTCATATAGAAAAAGCCAATCCTGATATAAGAGGCTTATATCCATTTATAAACCAACAATTTTTAGTAAGTGAATTTGAAGATGTTGAATTTGTAAATAGAGAAGAAGACTTAGGTATTGAAGGTCTGAGAAAAGCTAAACTTTCTTACCACCCTTGTAGATTTGTTGAAAAGTACAGTGTTAGGGAGGCTTAATAAACTATATGGAGATTAGGTATGCTAAAGACGAAGAAATAGAAAGTATAAAAGAAATATGGAGTTATTGCTTTAATGACAGTGAAAGTTTCATGAAATACTATTTTAATGATAAATATAAATATGAAAATACTGTAATAGCTTTAGATGAAGGAAAAATTGTTTCCTCTCTTCAGCTAAACCAGTATAAATTAAGCTTAAATAGTAAGGTATACAATACATCGTATGTAGTAGGGGTTTCTACACTTCCTGAGGGGAGAGGAACTGGTTATATGAGTAAAGTTATTAAATTTACTTTAAATGAGTTGTATAAGAAAGGACAACTAGTATCTATATTAATGCCAATTGACTATAGACTTTATAGAAGATTTGGATATGAGCATTGTTATGACCAAATTGAATATACTATCAAAACAGATGATTTAAAAAATTTCAAGGCAAATGGAAAAATGATAAAAGCTGATTTATCACAAATTGATGATTTAATAAAAATAGATAAAGTATTTTTAAATGAGGTTAATGGTAATGTGTTAAAAGATGAACATTATTATGAAAACTTATTTAAAGAAATCCAAAGTGAAGACGGACATTTATATATCCATGAAGGTAATGAAAAAGATGGATATATAATTTATTTTCTTCAAGGAGATAAAATGTTTGTCAGAGAGCTATTTTATAAAAACATAGATGCTCTTAAATCAATGCTTAAATTTATATATAATCACAATACTCAATGTAAGATAGCTTCTATAGCTACTCCTACAATAGATAAGATAAGGTTTATATTAGACAACCCTAAAGATTGTGAGATAAAAATAAAACCTTTTATGATGGGAAGAGTTATAAATGTAAAGCAATTTATTGAAGATATAGATATAGATAAGGATATTAATAGCTCTATAAAATTATATATAGAAGATAAATTTATAGAAGAAAATAATGGACTATTCAAAGTCTCTATACAAAATAAGAAAGTAATAGTGGAAAAATTAAATAAAGAATGCACAGAAGGGCTTCAAGAGTGTTTTGATATTAAATTAGATATAAATGCTTTAACACAATTGGCATTTTCTTATACAGACGTTGAAGAAGCACTTTTATTAAATAATATAGAAGGTATTTCAAAAGAAACAATAGAAATACTTAATTGCATTTTTTCTAAAAAAGACAATTATATAAATGAATATATATAGAAGTGAAAATACGTCAAAAGATTTTAATAAATCTTTTGACGTATTCTTTTGTTTATAGAATAATTTCTTTTGTTTAAAAAATATTTATTTGAAAATAATCTAAATAATATGTTTTATAGAGGAGTGATTATGATTCAAATAAGAAGACCTTTACTAATTATATTAATATTTGTGATAGCTGTATCTTTTATTATCACAAATAAGAAGAAAGAGGATGAAAAATTTAATGATAAGATAATAACCATACAAGGAACAGTCAAAGGAAGATTTGAAAAGCCTAGATATAATCAGTATAAAGTAGGAGCTTTCCTAATAAATGATTACACAAGAACTAAAAATTTGAAAATTGGTCAGAAAGTTAATGTTACAGGTAAATTTAAAAGTTTAGGTAAAATGAAATATGAAGATTTTGATTATGGAAGATATATAAAAAGTACTGGATATAAAGGTATAATATATATAAATAGTTATAAAATTATTGGTAAAAATAAAATATATGACTTAATAGGTAAAATAAAGCTTTACATAAATAAAACTTATAGATATTTATATAAGAAAAATTCAGATTTTATAAATTCTATATTGTTAGCAGAGGTTGAAAATTTGACAGATGAACAAAAAGAAATGTTCACTAGGACAGGAACTAGTCATGTAATATCTATATCTGGTCTTCATACAGGCATACTATGTGTTGTAATTGCTTTTTTATTAAGAGGTATAAATAAATTGTATAAATTATTAATATTGTCGATTTTTATATCTTTATATTGTATAATGGTAGGTGCGTCTCCATCTATAATTAGGTCTATAGCATTTGTTATGGTTTTCTATTTATCAGTCTTTATTAATAGAAAAAAGGATGGAATATCAACACTGTCTCTAATAGGGATAGTTTTAATTATAAATAACCCCTATGTTATATATAATGTAAGTTTTCAATTATCTTTTTTAGCTACATTCTCTATACTAATATTTTACAATAAAATAAATAGTATTATAAAATTAAGTATGGTATCATTGACAATATCGTCAAATATATTAACCTTGCCTATAATATATTATACATTTAAAGGTATACCATTGGTTTCAATCATAGGAAATTTAATCATAGTACCATTTATAGGTATAATAATGTATTTGAGTATTGCAAGTTTAATAATATTTAAAATAAGTGTAGTAATAGCTAAAATAATAGCTTTATTCAACAGCACATTGATAGAAATCATATTTTTTTTACTAGAGAAACTCAGCAATTTAAATTTTGCATATATTGATATAGATAACCCTAAACTTTATATTGTAGTGATTTATTACATAGGAGTATTTTTTTACATATTTTACATAGAAGGAAAAGAGATAAAGGAGCAAGAAAATGGATTACAAGGATATTATAAGGAATATAAAAGATAAAAAACTTGAGAAAATGTATCTTTTTTATGGCAGAGAGTATTATTTAATAGAAAATGCAATAAAAGTCTTTAAAGAGAATTTAAACGAAGGAATGCTCGATTTTAACTTAGATATAATAGATGGAAAGGAAATAGTCTTAAATCAGCTTATAAGCTCTATAGAGACACTTCCTTTTATGGATGATAGAAAAATAGTAATAGTAAAAGACTTTGAGTTACTAAAAGGAAAGAAAAAGAATTTTACAGATAGCGACGAAAAATACTTGATAGAGCATTTAGATAATACTCCAGACACTACCACTATAGTTTTTGTTGTATACGGAGATATTGACAAAAGAAAATCTTTAGTTAAAAAGATAGGTAATAATGGAATTGTTTTTAATTGTGACAAGCTTTCTGATATGGACTTATTTAAGTGGATAAAAAAATCTTTTGCTCTAAATGAAGTTATAATAGAAAACTCTCAAATAATGTATTTTATTGAACAAGAAGGATATAGAGATAAAAGTAGTGAAAAGACTTTATCAGACTTAGAAAACGAGATAAATAAAATTAGTTCATTTGTTGGAAAGGGAAATAGTGTAACTAATGATGTAATAGATAAATTATCTCCTAAAAAGGTTGAAAATGATATATTTAAGTTAATTGATTATATTGGAGAGCAAAGTGCTTCTAATGCAATGAAAATATTGAATGATATGATACAAGAAGGCGAATCTGTTTTAGGTATATTTTCTATGATAGCTAGACAATTTAAAATAGTTATGCAAGTAAGACAATTACAACTAGAGGGATACTCAGCAAAACTTATAGCAGATAAATTAAAAATGCATCAATTTGTAATAGGAAAAGCATTAAAACAGACTAAAAACTTCTCTGATGATATAATCATAGAAATTTTAAACTATATATTAGAAAGCGATTATAAAATAAAAACAGGTCTTATAAGGGATACTTTAGCAGTAGAAATGTTGGTTAGTAGATACTGTAAAAGGCAAGCAATGTAAAAAATTTATATATTAATAAAAAATAAATAGCAAGATATGTTATAGTTCAAAATACAAGTAGGCTAAATTGAGTCTAAAAGTATATAATCCACTATAATATGTCTAACTATTTATTTTTTATTGTATAAATTTCCAAAATAAAAAACCCCTACATAGGGGTTATTATATATAAGAAATATAAACTGGTAATTAAGCGTTCATACCGTTTAACTTTTGAGCTAATTTAGCTACTTTTCTAGCTGCAGCATTCTTATGTATAGTTCCTTTAGAAGCTACTTGGTATATTCTCTTTTGAGCATATTGGAACTTAACAACAGCATCCTCTCTGTTTCCAGCTGCAACAGCATCTTCGAATCTTCTTATTGCAGTTTTTATTTGAGATTTTCTAACTCTATTTAAAGCAGTTTTCTTTTCGATAACACTTATTCTTTTCTTAGCTGATTTTATATTTGCCACCGTGTTCACCTCCCTGTATTTTTTTCTCATATTCATCGTCAACATATTAGATTTTAACAGAAATAAATCTAAAAATCAAGGATTATTATTTATATATTTTAATAATGTTTTTTATTTTGATTTTTTAGACTATAGATTGTGTATAAATAATTTGCAATATCTTGTTTTTAGGTTGGTATATTTTGTGTTTAAAATATTTTAATATATAAATTAATATTTCATTTTTGTAACAAATATTTTGAGATAATACAAACTATTTACATACATTTTGATAGTATTTCCAATAATTATAAGATAATGCAAGAAATTACTCATTTTTGTAAATTTAATAAAAAATTTATAAAAATATAAATTTATATGTTTAATTAAGATAATTTTTCCAATAATTGAGATGTTTTTTTCATTCTATAGTATATTATTCAAGTAGAACTATAATATTTAGGAGGTATTTATATTATGAAAATATGTAAAAAATTATTAACTATGGGAATTTCATTCTTGCTAGTAATTTCTGCTTTTCCAATAGTATCAAATGCACTAAGTTCGATTGATAGTATAAATGGTAAAGATAAGTATGAAACTTCAGCTATTATTGCAGATAGGCAGAATTATACTAAAGCTATCCTTATCAATGTGGATAGTAGTTTAGCAGATGGATTATCAGCAAGTGGATTGGCTGGAGTTGAAAACGCACCAATATTATTGACTAAGAAAGATGAGATACCAGACTCAACATTAAAAAGATTTAATAATGTTAAAAAAGTGTACATAATAGGAGGAAATAATTCTATAGGAAGCAAAGTAGAGAATTTATTAAAGGAAAAAAATATTGACGTTGAAAGAATTGAAGGAAAAGATAGACTTAGTACAAGTTATAAGGTAAGTGACAAGATTTTAGAATTAAAAGGTACTTCAGGTAATGTACTGGTAGCAAATGGGTTTAAAGGTGAAGCAGATGCCATAAGTGCAGCTTCAGTTGCATTTAAAAATGAGATACCTGTATTACTTACTAATGGTTCAGATATGCCTGAGTTTAAAATTAAAGGAGATAAAATATTTGCATTTGGTTCAACAAATACTATGAGTAATCAACTTGTAGAAAAATTAGGAGCAACTAGATTAGGTGGAATTGATAGATATGAGACTAATAAAAAGATAGTTCAACAGTTTTATGGTGGTGCTAAAGAATTTTATGTAGCTAGTGGAAGTGACCTAGTTTATCCGTTAATTGGCTCAACTCTAGCTGAAAGTAAACCAATTGTATTAGTTGGAAATGGAAGTAACAAAAGTATACTTAAAGGTGCTACTAAAATAACATCAATAGGAAATATTGATGCTTCTATAATAACACAATGTTTGAATGTAACTAATAATGTAGGTGACACTAATACAGGCGTAGTCAAAAACAATACAAACGAGGAATATCCTCTCAAAGGGATGCTAGTACAGCTTGGCCTTAACACAACTGGTAAAGCTGGGTGGGACATTAATTATGGTGGAAATGAAAATGGGAATGAACTTAGAGCAGATGGCAAATATTATTATATAAATAAAGGATATGCAGGATTAGGTGCATACGCTGCTGCATTTGCAGGTGAACCATACAAGAGTGTAATATTTAAAAATCTTGACCCTATAAAAATTATAGCAGGCAAAGAGTTGCTTACTTATGAGCAGACTAAAAATGAACTTGCAGTAATTAGAAATTTCCTAAATAGTTTCGATTGGAGAAATGCATCTGATATGGAAAAGGCGAATAGAGCTGCAAAACTGGTAATAGAGTCAAAATATGTGAGTGGTATAGCACATGATACAAATGTATATGGAAATCTTGTTGAAAAACGTGGTTCATGTGGAAGTTTTGCAAGTAGCTTTCATGTATTGACAAGGCTAATGGGAATGAATTCGATATATCAGGAAGATGGAGCCTTAAACCATGCTTGGAACTATGTGCAAATTGATGGTAAGTGGTATGAATTTGATGGTTCTGAAGTTGCATTATATAGAACTTCAGCAGAGTTTAATTCTTCTAGACTAGAAAATGCAACAAAAACTATGCCTAAGTACTATGATGCTAAGGCATTATTTGTATTAGGCTTCAACCAGTAAAACAAGAAAGGTTCTTTAGGGAGCCTTTTTTATGATTGAATATCCTTAAATTCTTCAAAAAGTTGGATAAACACTTTCAAAAATATATTTATCATTTAATTATTTATATTGAAAAAACATGTACATATATGATGGATTTTATAAATGTATTATTAATAATAAAATAAATATCGAAAAACTAACATGATTTTTAACGTTTTTACATTGAACAGTTGAATAGTCTAAAAAAATAGACTATAATATTTTTATAGATTAAAGAAAGGGATGATAAGATGGACGTAGTAAAATTGATTCTAAATCCTGCTAGACTTCGTATTTTACAGTATATTCGACTTCATGGCAGTGTTCGTACATCTGATATAGTGAAGTATTTGAATGATATTCCTCGCGCAACGGTTTATCATCATGTCAAAATTTTAGAAGAGAATAATATGATTGAAGTAGTCAAAGAAAATCGTGTGCGTGGTACGATTGAAAAGGTTTATGCACTAAAGGAAGATGAAGTGCCAATGGAAGGTGAGGCATTTGTTGCACTTTCTACAGCATTTCATATAGGGTTAATGCAGGAAATGAATGAGTATTTTAGCAGGAAAAATCAAGAGCATAAAAAAGATAATGTACTTTTTACTTCAGCATTGTTATATATGACTGATAATGAATATAAAGATCTTCTTCAAAATATAGCTAATTTATTGAAACCATATGTAGATCAAAAACCTAAATCGAATCTAAAGCTTCGAAAACTCTCAATTATATCTTCTCCACCTGTAGTGGATGATGACAAGAAGAAATAACATTCATTTTATTTTTATAGGGAGAGGTGACATATGAAATTTCATGAATTTGGAAATAAAAAAAGTCCACATATAATGTTGATTCATGGAGGTGGGAACGCATGGTGGAACTATTTACGACAAGCACAGGTTTTGTCTGAAAACTATTATGTAATACTTCCTACATTGGATGGTCATGGAGAAGAATATGAGAATACATATATTTCCACAGAGGATACAGCAGACAAGTTAGTAGAATATATAGATAAAGAATGTGGTGGTCATATTTTTGCTTTGTGTGGTGTGTCACTTGGTGGTCAAATTGTGATGGAGCTTTTATCTCGAAAACCTGATATTACCCAAAAGGCAATTATTGATGGTAGTATATGCTACCCAAGACCTACTATGGCAAGGTTTTGTATTGCTGGTATTCGTTTTTGTGGAGGACTTCTATTTAGTGAGAAGGCCTGTCGTTTTCAAATTGCTATGATGCCAAAGCTATTACCTAAAAATATGCAGTACCCAGATGAAATCAAAGCATATTATATGCAGGATATGCCACATGTCAGAAAAGAAACATTATATAATATGTATCGTACTTATATGATGCAATATACACTTAAGGATAGCGTCAAAAAAACCACGGCACAAGTGATGTACTGGTATGGAGAAAAAGAAATGAAGTGTGTCAAAAACTCTGCGAAAATGTTTCAGTCTTATGTGGCCTCATGTAGGATTTATGAAGCTAAAGATTATAATCATGGTTATCTCTCTCTTTATCTTCCAAATGAGTGGCTAGCAATTGCTGAACCATTCTTTCAACAGAAATAAATGAAGTGAAGAAGTCATTCTACTATGAACATAAAGTTTAGAAGATGCAACAAAGAACATGCCTATTTACTATTATGCTAAGACATTATCTGCATTAGGCTTCAACCAATAAAACAAGAAAGGTACTTTAGAGAGCATTTTTTTATGATTGCACATCTTTAAACCCTTCAAAAAGTTGAATAAACACTTTCAAAAATATGTTTATCATTTAATTGTTTTAGAGGAAATATATAATGAATGAAATCTTGGGAAGAAAGTGATAAATAGATTAAAAGGTAGCGCCTATGTAAATAGTTGCTACCTTTTTATATTTGTAAATAAATGATAGATAAGGAAGTTTACTGACCATTTACTGACCAAACTCGATTTTCTTACATTGAAAGCCTTAATTTTACTTGTTTTAAATAAATTTATAGTTTTTTGTTATAAAATACTAAATTTTGTTAACAATTATAATTAGCATTTAATTTATACTGGAGGTTTATATGATTAATGTAAGAACAGATTTAGCTTTAGAAGCTAGTGAAATGTGTGAAAAGTCTCAAGAAGGAAGTAGTATTCCTGGGGTAGAAATAGAAACTAAAGAATTAGAAAATTGTATTGTAACAAAAGTTGAAGTAATAGATGAACAAGGTTCAGAGATAATGAACAAAGATATAGGAAAATATATAACCCTAGAAAGTAATCTTATGAAGTTTGATGATGATGAGTCAAGAGAAGAAATGATAAGTTATTTAAAAGATGAATTGGTAGATGTGTTTGGACAAGACAAAAACAAAAAGACACTAGTAATTGGTCTTGGAAATAGAAATATTACTTCTGATGCATTGGGTCCAAAAAGTGTATCTAAAACACTGGTAACTAGACATCTCTTTAAAAATTATAACAAGGATTATGATGATGATTTTACTGAGGTATCAGCTTTAAGCCCAGGGGTTATGGGTGTTACTGGAATAGAAACTAGTGAAGTAGTGAAGTCATTAGTTGAGAAAGTGAAGCCAGATAGAGTAGTAGCAATAGATGCACTAGCATCAAGAAAAATGGAAAGAGTAAACTCTACTATACAAATATCAACAGCAGGAATATCACCTGGTGGAGGTGTTGGCAATACAAGAAAATCTCTCACTAAAGAAACTTTAGGAGTGGATGTTATTGCAATAGGAGTTCCAACTGTGGTTGACGCAGCAACTCTTACTATAGATGTTTTGGATATGGCAATAGATAATTTAATATCTCAGTCAGAAGAAACAGAAAGTTTTTATAATATGTTGAAAAAACTTAAAGAAGAAGAAAAATATCATCTAATAAAAGATTCTTTAGACCCATATGATAAGAATTTAATCGTAACACCAAAAGATATAGATGATACAATTGAAAATCTATCTATAATAATAAGCGAAGGTCTAAATAGGTCTTTACATCCAGGTAGATTGTAAAATAAGGAGGAGCAAATATGTTTAAAAAATGCATTAAAGTAGTAACCTTGACTTTTATATTAGCATGCATTTTACCAGGAAAATCATTGGCTTTAAATCAAGATGACTTTTTGAAGTTTTTAGTAAATTCATCTTATCCAGAAGCTAAAGTCGAAGGAAATAATACAGAAAATAAAAAGAGTGATAAAAATAAAGAAACAAGTAAAGAAAGTAAAGATGAAAATAAAAAGTCTGAGGATGTAAGTAAAGCTGACAATAAGAAAGAAAGTGAAAAAGAATATATAAAACTTTATGTTGGTAAAGAAAATGTTCCAGACATTGAGTCAAAAAACTCGGATACAACTGAAACTAGTACTGCATCTAGTGAAGATTATAAAGATGATTTAAGAGTGACTAAGGAAAATCCAAGAATTTTGATATATCATACTCATGGATGTGAAACTTATTCAAATTCACCTGCTGGAAATTATCATTCAAGAGATAAGAAAAATTCAGTAATGGAAGTAGGAAATGCATTAACTAGTGCTTTAGACAGTAAGGGATGGGGTGTAGTCCATACTACTAAATACCATGACTATCCATCTTATAATAACTCTTATGCAAGTAGTTTAAAAACAATAAAAAGTATACTCCCTAAATATAATACAGTGGACATAGCAATAGATTTACATAGGGATGCTAGGGATTTAACTAATCCAGCCACTAAAGAAAAAGACCATTTGAAATATACAACTATGATAAATGGAGAGAGAGTATCTAAATTCTTCTTTGTTGTAGGAGGAAAAAATGAAAATAAAGCACAACTTAGAGCTTTAGCGGATGATATAACTGCTTTTGCTGAAAAGAAATATCCAGGCTTGGTGTCTCCAATAGTAGAAAAAGATTATGCTAGATTTAATCAATTTGCAGTTAAAAATCACATGTTAATAGAAATTGGAAATAATGCAACAAGTATAGAAGAATCTAAGGCTACTACAAAGTATCTTGCTGAAATTTTAGATGAATATTTTAAACAAAAAAATTAGATTGTTTAGTGTAATTAGGAGCATGTTGAATGAGCCGATTAGAAAGAAATATAGAAGGTAAAAGTAAACAAAGAAAATATAAGTATATTATGAGAATTATATTTTTAGTTATTATGATTATAGGTACATCAGTTTGTGTATTTATAGTTGACAGTAATGCTAAAAGTATGTTGGGAATAAAACAACATAATTATTTCTCAAGTATTAAATTTGATATTACAAAGCTTGATATCCCAAAGATTGATATACACAAAATCGTTGAAAAATTTAATAAGTAGTAAATAAGTGAATAAGGTTTATTGATTAAAATAAGCCTTATTTTAGTTATGTATCTTTAATTGTATAAAATAAAAATACATTAACTATCTTTTATAGGATTTACTTTAAGTTTATGATATTATATAATATTTAGTGTTAGGCTTGATAATCCACATATAATGTGGATAATTTTGTTTAATGCCAATTAGTTTATATTCAAAAATTTAAAATTTGATATATAAAAAGTTTTTATATAATATAAAATGATAACTATAAGAATAATCAAGAGGAGGGAATTTAAGGTGGACAATAAACAAAGTAGAACTAGAAATTTTAGTATAATTGCACATATAGACCATGGAAAGTCTACCTTAGCTGATAGATTAATACAACAAACGGGGCTTGTCAGTGAAAGAGACATGAAGAGTCAATTACTTGATAACATGGATCTTGAAAGAGAAAGAGGAATCACTATAAAGCTCCAAAATATAAGATTAATGTATAAGGCGAAGGATGGAAATGAATATTATTTAAATCTTATAGATACACCAGGACATGTAGACTTCAATTACGAGGTATCAAGAAGTTTAGTTGCATGTGAGGGAGCATTATTGGTAGTTGATGCAGCACAAGGTGTTGAGGCACAGACTTTAGCTAATGTGTATCTTGCAATAGACCAAGATTTAGAAATATTACCAATAATAAATAAAATAGATTTACCAAGTGCAAGACCAGATGAAGTAAAACATGAAATTGAAGATATAATAGGGCTTGATGCAAGTGAAGCACCTCTTATTTCAGCTAAAACAGGTTTAAATATAGAAGATGTTTTAGAAGATATTGTAAAAAATGTTCCTGCGCCTAAAGGAGATAATGAAGCCCCATTAAAGGCGTTAATATTTGACTCTTATTACGATGCTTATAAAGGTGTTGTAGCCTATGTTAGAGTGTTTGAAGGAACTGTTAAAAAAGGTATGACAATAAAAATGATGAATACTAAGAAAAAGTTTGAAGTAACTGAAGTTGGTGTTATGGCTCCAGGGCAAACTGAACTTAGTGAATTATCAGCAGGTGATGTTGGTTATATTGCTGCTAGTATAAAAGATATAAGAAGTTGTCGTGTAGGGGATACAATAACAGATTCAAATAATCCTACAGAAGAACCTTTACCAGGATATAAAAAAGCTACTCCAATGGTATATTGTGGTATATATCCAGGAGAAGGTGAAAAGTATGAAAATGTAAGAGATGCTCTTGAAAAATTACAAGTAAATGATGCTGCTCTTGAATATGAGGCTGAAACTTCAGCAGCACTAGGGTTTGGGTTTAGATGTGGATTTTTAGGTCTTTTACATATGGAAATAATGCAAGAAAGACTTGAAAGAGAATTTAATCTTGATATAATCACTACAGCACCATCTGTTATATACAGAGTTACAAAAACTGATGGAGAAGTTGTAATGATACAAAATCCTGCAAATTTACCAGAAGTAGCTGAGATAAGAATGATAGAAGAACCTATAGTAAAAGGAGATATAATAGTCCCTAAAGATTATGTAGGTGTTGTTATGGAACTTTGCCAGGAAAGACGTGGAAATATGTTAAACATGGAATATATAGATGAGAGAAGAGTAATGCTTCATTACGACCTTCCTCTTAATGAAGTTGTTTATGATTTCTTTGATGCCTTAAAATCAAGAACTAGAGGATATGGCTCTCTTGATTATGAGATTAAGGGATATGTTGCATCTACTCTTGTAAAACTTGATGTTTTAATTAATAAAGAGCAAGTTGATGCACTTAGTTTTATTGTACATGAAACTCGTGCTTTCCCTAGAGGAAAGGCAATGTGTGAGAAATTAAAAGGAGAAATTCCAAGGCATCAATTTGCTATACCTATACAAGCTGCTGTTGGTAATAAAGTTATTGCAAGAGAGACAATAAGTGCTTTAAGAAAAGATGTACTTGCTAAATGTTATGGTGGAGATATATCTCGTAAGAAGAAACTTCTTGAAAAACAAAAAGAAGGTAAGAAGCGTATGAGACAAATTGGCTCTGTTGAAGTTCCTCAAAAAGCATTTATGTCTGTACTTAAGTTGGATGAATAATTTATTAAATTTTTATAAATTTAGATAAAAATACTTAAAAGCTAGAGTGATTTTAGAATTATTTCTAAATTAATCTAGTTTTTTTGTGGTATATTTTAATTAAACACATGGAGAATATAAGTAAGAGTATATTAAAGAAAAAATAAAAAAAGGTGATATTTATGACTAATATAGAAATTCCTAAAAAAGTGGATTATATAATTAAAGAATTAGAAAAAAATGGTTATGAGGCATATGTAGTTGGAGGATGTGTGAGGGATTGTTTATTAGAAAGAATTCCAAATGATTGGGATATAACAACTAGTGCAAGACCTGAAAAAGTAGTAGAGATATTTGGAAGAACTATTCCGACTGGTATACAACATGGTACTGTAACAGTCATGATTGAACATGAGCCATTTGAAGTGACAACATATAGAATAGATGGAAGCTATAGTGATGGTAGACATCCAGATTCAATAGAATTTACAAATGATATAGTTAAGGATTTGTCAAGAAGAGACTTTACTGTTAATGCAATTGCATACAATTCAAAGACTGGATTAGTTGACCCATTTAATGGCTGTGAGGATATACAAAATAAGTGTATTCGTTGCGTTGGAAATCCAATAGACAGATTTGAAGAAGATGCACTTAGAATGCTTAGAGCGATTAGGTTTTCTGCACAGCTTAATTTTAAAATAGCTGAAGGTACTAAACAAAGCATATACAAAAAAGCAGATTTAATAAAATGTGTGTCTATGGAAAGAATTCAAGTAGAATTCAATAAAATGCTAGTATCTGATTCATCTAAGTTAAATTTATTAATTTCAACAGGATTATTGAAATTTATAATTCCTGAAATATGTGATTTAGAAGATGTTATTCAACATAATCCATATCATATTTATAATGTTGGGAAACATACTTTGATAGCTACTGAAGTAATTGAAGATGAATTATATCTAAAGCTTACAATGTTATTTCATGATTTGGGTAAAAAAATTACTAAAACGACTGATAAAAATGGAATTGACCATTTCTATAGTCACAGTAGGGAGTCTGTTAAAATAGCAAAGCAAATTTTGAAGAGGCTTAAGTATGATAATTATACTATTAATAAAGTTTTAATATTAATACAATATCATGATTATAGAATAGAACCAAAAAGAAAAATTATTAAAAAATTATTAAATAAACTGGGAGACATTGAACTATTTGAAGATTTAATAAAAGTTAATTGGGCTGACACACTTGCTAAAAACCCAAAATATGCAAAACAGAAAATATTAAACCTTATTGAGAGTGAAAAGGAATTTAAACATATAATAAGTCAAAATGAATGCTTTCATATTAAAGACTTAGCTATTAATGGAAACGATTTAATGTCTATAGGTGTTAAACCAGGTAAAGATATAGGGTATCTATTAAATAAGATGCTGGAAATTGTTATCAATAATCCAGAATTAAATGAAAAAGAAATTTTAAAAGAAAGAGTATTAGATATATACACATTTTAAGCTAAAAGATTAAACTTTAATTTAATTAATTTAAGATAGAAAATATAATTCACATTTAAAAAATAGACAATCTTTAAAGATTGAGATTATAAAGATTTATATTCTATAATTTTAATGTATAGAAAATTAATATAAAACTAGTAAGTTAATATAAAATTAGTAAATTAATATAAAAAAAAACTTTGGGAATACTAAAACCATAAATTTATAAAATTAATATTTTATGCACTTATAAAACAGTGAGGAGGGACATCATGCGTACTCAACTACAAAAGACTATTGGTCTTTCAGCAGCTCTTTCTACTGTTGTAGGTATGGTTATAGGTTCGGGAGTTTTTTTTAAGCCACAGGCAATATATACTACAACTAATGGAGCTCCAGGTCTAGGTATTATAGCATGGCTTTTAGGTGGATTTATAACAATAACTGCTGGACTTACAGCTACAGAAATATCAGCAGCTATCCCAAAAACTGGCGGTATGATGATTTATATTGAAGAGATATATGGAGAAAAACTAGGATTTTTAACTGGATGGATGCAAACTGTATTATTTTTTCCAGGCACATCAGCAGCATTAGGGGTAATATTTGCCCAACAAGCATCTGAACTTTTAAATATGAGTCCGAACAATATGTCAGTTGTGCTTCCAATAGCAATTGGAGTAATACTGTTTTTATCATTACTTAACATAATAGGTTCATCATTGGGAGGAAAAGTTCAGACCGTAGCTACTGTTGGAAAAATGATACCATTAGCTCTAATAATAATCTTTGGATTTATTAAAGGTCAAAGTAGTGAAGTATTAAATCCATTTGTAGGCGATGGAGTTAATGTATCAAGCGCACTTGGACAAGTATTAATAGCAACATTGTTTGCATATGATGGATGGATAAATGTTGGTGCTATCTCAGGCGAGATGAAATCGCCAGAAAAAGATTTACCAAGAGCAATAGTTGGTGGGTTATCATTAGTTATGACAGTCTATATTATAATAAATGTAGCATATCTTTGGGTTGTACCAGCAAGTGAATTAGCAACTGTTACTTCACCAGCAACATTAGTTGCAACAAAATTATTTGGAAATTTAGGTGGAAAAGTAATAACTGTGGGTATATTAATATCAGTGTTTGGTACATTAAATGGATATTTATTAACAGGGTCAAGAATACCATATACATTAGCTGAAAGAGGAACTTTGCCAGCTTCTAAAGTTTTATTAAAAGTAAATTCTGGTGGGTCTCCTGTAAATTCAATACTGCTTATAACTGTATTAGCATGTATATATGCTCTATCTGGTCAATTTAATCTTTTGACAGACTTAACTATATTTTCAATATGGGTATTTTACGTATTGACTTTTGTTGGGGTTATAAGGCTTAGAAGAGAACAACCAGATTTACACAGACCATATAAAGTTCCTTTATATCCAATAATACCAATTATAGCTATATTAGGTGGGTTATTTGTAATAATAAATCAAATATTGACTTCAACAGCAATATCCTTAGGTGGTATATTTATAACCCTACTTGGATTACCAGTTTATTATTATATGAAGAAAGGATAGTCATTTGTTTTAATTTAAAAAATTTGGATACAAGTAAAAATCTACTTTTATCCAAATTTTTTATGATATTACATAGTGAAGATGTTTTATATGTAGCTTGATGAGTTATTTTGTTTGATTTATAATTTAATAACTGATGCTTTAAGATAATTTTAAGAAATGAGGAATATAAAATGTTAGGACTTTATATACATATCCCATTTTGTGTGAAAAAATGTAAGTATTGTGACTTTAATTCTTATAAAATGGACCTAGATTCAAAAAAAAGATATATAGAAGATTTGAAAATAGAAATGGAGTTATACAGCAATAAATTAAATAGAGATGATAAATACAAAAATAAAGAAGATTTCAATTTAGACAAAAACAATATAATAACAAGTATATTTATAGGAGGAGGAACACCTAGTATTTTGACATCTGAAGAAATAAGAGAAGTATTTGTAAGTATAAAAGAAAAATTCAATATAGATAAAAATGCAGAAATAACTATAGAATGTAATCCTGGTACACTTACACTAGAAAAATTAGGAACTATGAAAGAAGTTGGTATCAATAGACTTAGCATAGGGTTACAAGCTGTCCAAGAAAAGCATTTGAACTTTATAGGAAGAATACATAGTTATAAAGAATTTGAGAAAAACTATATGGATGCACTGAGTGTAGGATTTAAAAATATTAATGTAGATTTAATGTATAGTCTTCCTAATCAGACACTATGTGATTGGAAGGAAACTCTTGAAAAAGTTACAGATTTAAATCCAACACATATATCAGCATATTCTCTTATATTAGAAGAAGGTACTGAACTGTATAATATGTATGAAAATAATCAATTTGACCTTATAGATGAAAATATAGACATAGAAATGTATGAGTATACAATAAACTATTTAAAATCAAAAGGATACAACCAATATGAAATATCAAATTACTCACAAGAAGGCTATAATTGTAAACATAATATTTTATATTGGGAATGTGAACATTATATAGGTCTTGGAGCAGGAGCTTCTGGTTATATTGATAATAATAGATATAATAATTTAGAATCTTTAGAGGATTATCATTTAAGTCTGATTAAAAGAGAGAAGCCAACACAAGATAGTGAAAAACTTTCTATAAAAGATATGATAGAAGAAAAAATATTTATGGGTCTTAGAATGAATAAGGGAATAAAATTTAAAGATTTTGAAAAAAAATTTGGAATAGATTTTAGAGAAAAATACAGTAAGCAGATAGAAATGTTACTAGCTAGAAACCTTATAAACCAAAGCTTTGAGGGCATACAATTAACTCAAAAGGGAAGAGAAATATCTAATAGTATATTTATAGAATTTATGGAATGATTTTTAAGGTGTTGACAAAATAAATTTATAATGGTATATAATATATATAATCTTTTTAGCACTCGAACTTAGTGAGTGCTAACAGCTAGGAGGTATAATAATATGGAATTAAATGAAAGAAAATTAAATATCCTCAAAGCTATAGTTAAAGATTATATAGAAACAGCTGAAGCTATAGGTTCTAGAACAATATCTAAAAGGCATGATTTAGGTGTTAGTGCTGCCACCATAAGAAATGAAATGGCTGACCTTGAAGAATTAGGATATTTAATTCAGCCACATACTTCTGCGGGTAGAGTTCCATCTGAAAAAGGCTATAAGTTATATGTAAACTCTCTTATGAGTAAAAGTGAATTGGATGATAATGATAAGATTCTTATTGAACAATGTATGAATCATAACATAAATCATATAAAAGAATTAATTCATGAAACGTCTAAGCTATTATCTCAATTAACTAACTACACAACTGTAGCAGTTACTAAGAGTTTGATAAATCAAAGCGTCATAAAGCATATACAGTTAGTTGCTATGAATGACAATAATATTTTACTTATAGTTGTAACAGATAAAGGGGACTTAAAAAAAGCTAACCTTACAACTAATGTATATTTAGATCAATCTAAGTTAAATTTGATTTCTGATAATCTTACAAAGAAGCTCTCAGGAAAAAGTATAACAGATTTAGATGATAATCTGATTGCTTTTATTAAATATGAAATAAGTGAGTATTCAGGGTTTATAGATGAACTTTTAAATGCCCTAAATTCAAATATGGAAGAAGAAGATTTTTCTCTATCATTAAATGGAGCCACTAATATATTTAGTTATCCAGAATTCAATGATGTGTTAAAAGCAAAGTCATTTTTAAATATGTTAGAAAGAAAGGAAACAATAGCTGACATAATTAAATCAAAGGGAATACAAAAAGAAAATCTAAATATAATAATTGGTAGTGATAATGATTGTAAATTGGCACAGGATTGTAGTATAGTTACAGCAACTTATAATGTAGACAGAGACTTAGTTGGGCGAATAAGCTTCATAGGACCTACAAGAATGGATTACGCTAGAATTTACTCTATAATAAATTATATGAGTTTATTAATTAATAGAAAGTAAAGAAATTTTAAATTGAGGGGTGTAAAGTCTTGGATAAAAAAAATGAGCAACAAGAAGTAAAAGAAGAAAATGATACTTCTATTAACCAAGAATCTGAAACTCAAGTAGAGTTAGAAGATGAAGTTGTTAATGAAGAATGTGAAGAGTCAAGCGAAAAAACTGATGAAGAAAAAGCTGATGATGAAAATGTAACAGATATAAATTCTAAATTAGCAGAAAAAAAATTAAAAGATGAAGTAGATGAATTAAATGACAAATATCAAAGACTTCAAGCCGAATATGCAAACTATAGAAGAAGAACTCAACAAGAAAAAGAAACAATTGGTGTGTTTGCAAATGAGAAAATAATAACTGAGTTAATACCAGTTATAGATAGTATGGAAAGAGCCTTAGATGCATGTGAAGATAAGGAAGATACTATGTATAAGGGTATAAGCCTTGTACATAAGCAATTAATAGATACTCTAGTAAAATTTGGAGTAGAAGAAATAGAAGCAGAATCTAAGGAATTTGACCCAAACTTACATCTAGCAGTTATGCAAGAGAGTGTAGATGGAGTAGAAGCAAATCAAATAGTGATGGTACTTCAAAAAGGATATAAGCTAGGAACTAAAGTTATAAGACCTTCAATGGTTAAAGTTTCTTGCTAAGTATATAAATTAAGGTTAAAATATTTAGCCTAATATAAAATACACAAATAAGTAAAATTTAATTATACAATTACTCAAGGAGGATTTTTAGTCATGGGAAAAATAATAGGAATAGATTTAGGAACAACAAATTCATGTGTTGCAGTATTAGAAGGTGGAGAAGCACAAATAATAGCAAATAATGAAGGTATGAGAACTACTCCATCAGTAGTGGCATTTACAAAAGATGGTGAAAGAATAGTTGGAGAACCTGCAAAAAGACAAGCAGTTACAAATGCAGATAAAACAATAACTTCAATAAAAACTCACATGGGAACTGATTACAAAGTAAATATAGATGGAAAATCATATACTCCACAAGAAATATCAGCAATAATATTACAAAAATTAAAATCAGATGCAGAAAGTTACTTAGGACAAACAGTAACAGAAGCAGTTATAACAGTTCCAGCGTACTTTACAGATGCTCAAAGACAAGCTACTAAAGATGCTGGTAGAATAGCAGGGTTAGATGTTAAGAGAATAATAAACGAGCCAACAGCAGCTGCACTTGCTTATGGTATGGACAAATTAGACCAAGAAAAGAAAATATTAGTATTTGACTTAGGTGGAGGAACTTTTGACGTATCTATACTTGAAATAGGTGATGGTACTTTTGAAGTTTTAGCTACAGCTGGTAACAATAGATTAGGTGGAGATGACTTTGACCAAATAGTAATAGACTATTTAGCAGATGAATTCAAAAAGGCTGAAGGTGTAGATTTAAGAAATGATAAGATGGCTCTTCAAAGATTAAAAGAAGCAGCAGAAAAGGCTAAGAAAGAATTATCATCAACAATGAATTCAAACATAAACTTACCTTTCATAACTGCTACAGCAGAAGGTCCAAAACATTTAAATATAGATTTATCAAGAGCTAAATTTGAAGAATTAACTAGAGGTCTAGTTGAAAAAACTATGGAACCAACTAAGAGAGCTTTACAAGATGCAGGACTTTCTACAAGTGAAATAGATGATGTATTATTAGTTGGAGGTTCTACAAGAATACCAGCAGTTCAAGATGCTGTTAAGAAATTTATAGGAAAAGATCCTCATAAAGGTATAAACCCAGATGAATGTGTTGCGGCAGGAGCTTCTATACAAGCAGGAGTTTTAGCAGGAGATGTTAAAGACTTATTATTACTAGACGTTACTCCATTATCTCTTGGTATAGAAACTATGGGTAATGTAATGACTAAGATAATAGAAAGAAACACTACAATACCAACTAAGAAATCTCAAGTATTCTCAACTGCTGCTGATAACCAAACAGCTGTTGACATACATGTTCTTCAAGGTGAAAGAAGTATGGCTTATGACAATACAACTTTAGGAAGATTCCAATTAACTGATATACCACCAGCACAAAGAGGAATACCTCAAATAGAAGTTACATTTGATATAGATGCAAATGGTATAGTTAATGTTTCAGCTAAAGATTTAGGTACAGGAAAAGAACAAAAAATAACTATAACATCAAACACTAATTTATCAGAAGCAGATATAGAACAAAAAATAAAAGAAGCTGAAATGAATGCAGAAGCTGACAAACAAAAGAAAGAGAAAATAGAAGCATTTAACCAAGCTGAATCTACTATATATCAAACTGAAAAAACTTTAAATGAACTTGGAGATAAAATAAGTGCAAGTGATAAAGAAGATATAGAAAAAGCAATAGCAGACTTAAAAGTTGTAAAAGACAATCAAGATGCTACAGCAGAAGAGCTTAAGAAAGCTACAGAAGAAGTAATGACTAAGTTCCAAAAAGTATCTCAAGAAATGTACCAAAATGCAGCACAAGAACAGCAAGCAGCCCAAGGTGCAGAGCAAGCTCAAGGTAATGGACCTAAAGATGACAATGTAGTAGATGCTGACTTTAAAGAAGTAGATGAAGATAAATAAGCTATATAATATAACATCAAATGATAATTGAAGAATAGATTATTTATGAAAATCATATAGATATTAAAGATATATGGACAATATACATCATAAAGAATATAATATATCATAGATTATATAACTTAAAGTAGAATATAAGAATTAATGATAGCTTGTAGTTTATTATTCTACAAGCTATCATTTTGTAAAATGAAGGTGGTGTCAATTTTTGAGTACAAAAAGGGATTATTATGAAGTCTTAGGTATCAGTAAAGGTGCAGAAGCTCAAGAGATAAAAAAAGCTTACAGAAAGTTAGCAATGAAGTACCATCCAGATAGAAACCCTGGTGATGAAGAGGCTGAGGAAAAATTTAAAGAAATAAATGAAGCTTATGAAGTACTTTCAGATGATACAAAGAGAAAGACTTATGACCAATTTGGACATGATGGGCTAAATGGTCAAGGAGGCTTTGGAGGCCAAGGTGGATTTAATGGCCAAGGCTTTGGTGGATTTGAAGATATGTTTGGAGATATATTTGGCGACATGTTTGGAGGAGGCTTCGGAGGTGGAAGACAAAGAAGAAGAGGTCCTCAACGTGGTGCAGATATAAGACAAAATGTTACTATATCTTTTGAAGAAGCTGCATTTGGTAAAAAAATGTCTATAAAGTTAAATAGAAGTGAAGAATGTGATGAGTGTGATGGAACTGGAGCAAAACCAGGAACATCAAAGAAAACTTGTTCAACTTGTAATGGAACTGGTCAAGTTAGAACTGTTCAAAGAACTCCATTTGGAAATATAGCAAGCTCAAGACCTTGTAGTACTTGTAATGGGACTGGAGAAGTAATTGAATCTCCTTGTAGCAAATGTCATGGAACTGGAAATACAAGAAAAGTTAAGACTATAGAAGTAGATATACCTGCAGGTATAGATGATGGTCAAATGATAAAACTTGCTGGTCAAGGTGAAGTAGGAGAAAAAGGTGCTCCAAGAGGAGATTTATACATTGTAGTTAATGTAAAATCTCATCCACTGTTTACTAGAGATGGAAATGATATTTACTTTGAGATGCCAATTACATTTGTTCAAGCAACTTTAGGTGATGAGATAGAAGTACCTACTTTGGATGGAAAAGTTAAGTATAGTGTGCCAGAAGGAACACAAACTGGAACTGTATTTAGACTTAAAGAAAAAGGAATTCCTAGAATTAGAGGTAATTCAAGAGGAGACCAATATGTTAAAGTTGTAGTCGAGATTCCTAAAAAATTAAATGATAAGCAAAAAGATCTATTAAGAGAATTTGCGAAGGAGTGCGGGTCGAACGTCCACGAAAAGAAAAAAACATTCGGACAGAAAATAGAAGATATGTTTAAGAAAAAGTAGTTAAAATAGCCAATATAATGTAATCATATTCTTTAGAATCTAAATTATTTAGTTATAAGATTTTGAATTAATATAATATGATTTTTATATTGGCTATTTTTAATTTTGAGTATGTAAAATATGTATAAATAATTTCTTTATAATACTCACCATTATAATGTAGTTGATGACAAAAATACTTATATTCTTTAACATGAGCTTTGTGACAGGTATTAACTATATAACTTTTTTTTATAAAATAATTGTTTTGACCAAATGTACATTTTAGACGACCAGTTACGCATAAATTGTTGAATATTCTTTTAAATATCTATATAATTTATAGTATAATTTATCAGAAAATTTAGAAAAAAAGATATAAAAAGAAAATCTAATGAAATTATAGGCGGTGTTAATCATATGGAAAGTAATAATAAAGGTGTGTTTAACAATGGAACAATTTCTATAGGTGAAGTATCTATGCCTAAAGGTGGTGGCGCAATAAAAGGTATGGGTGAGACTTTTAGTTCAAATCCATTTACAGGAGTTGGAAATTTTTCTATACCAATAAAAACTTCAAAAGGTCGAGGTTTTGAACCAGATATTTCTTTAAATTATAACTCTGGTGCTGGGAATGGTCCATTTGGATTAGGATTTTCTATTTCATTGCCTTATATATCTAGAAATACGGAGAAGGGTGTGCCTACATATGAGGATATTTTGGACAAGTTTATATTATCTAATTCATCAGAACTTGTAAAAACATGTGATAATAGAAAACAAATGAAGAAATCAAAAAATTTAAATTCCTCATGGGAAGTGACTTCATATTTACCTAGAGTAGAAGGAGACTTTTCAAGAATAGAATATTGGAAGAGTAAAGAGAGTTCTTATTGGAAAATTACTACAAAAGATAACATTACATCAATCTATGGCAAGTCTTTAAATTCAAAAGTTGCAAATCCAAACAATGATAGTCAAATATTTATGTGGCTTATTGAAGAAAGTTTTGATTCAAAAGGAAATAAAATTGAGTATATTTATAAACAAGAAAATAATGAAAATATAATAGATAAATCTAATTATGTAGATAGAAGATTTGATTCATATAAATATATACATAAAATAAGATATGGGAACTATTTTGATAAACAAAAAAAAGAAAAATGGGCCTTTGAAGTGCTCTTTGATTATGGTGAATATGAATTAGAAGATACTTTATTAAAAACGAGTCAGTCGAATCCATATGTATATACAAATATGTGGAAAGTGAGAAAAGATTCTTTTTCGTCATATAGAAGTGGATTTGAAATAAGAATTTCTAGGCTTTGTAGAAATATATTAATGTTTCATAAATTTGAAAATGAACTTGGAGAGATACCATGCCTTGTAAATGTAACTAATTTAAAATATGAAGAAACACTGCAAATGTCTATGCTATCAGAAGTTCAACTGAAAGGATACAGAAGGAATAAAGATAATAGTTATTTTTTAAAATCTATGCCTCCAATAAAGTTAGGATATTCTAGTTTTAATCCAAATAATAAAAAATTCAATTTATTAAAAACAAAAGATGATTCTAATTTACAAGGATATTTACAAAAAACTGAGTTTAATTTTATAGATATTTATGGTGATGGTTTACCGGGAATTTTAATGAGCAATGAAGAGTCTACATTTTTTTGGAGAGCAGAAGGAGATGGAAAATATGGCTTTTTAGAAAAACCAATTAAGTTTCCTATTGAAAAAGATTTAACTTCCTCTAATTATTTTTTAATGAGTCTTGAAGGTAATGGCAAATTGAACTTTATTGTTTCAAAAACAGAAAGAGCAGGATTTTATGAGTGTGAAAGTAATGGAGATTGGAAACAATATATGGATTTTGAATATTTTCCTATGGAATTTACAAGAAGCAGTAGAAAAGAAATGGTTGATATAAATGGAAGAGGACTAATAGATATTGCTATATTTGGAGATGATTACCTAAATGTGTATTCATCTATTAAAAAAAGTGGTTTTAGTAGAGCAAATAGAATTGATTTTGGAAATAGAATAAGTTCAGGAGAATTTCCATATAAGAATAGTGAAAACATAAATGAATTTATTGGATTTGGTAATGTATTTGGAGACGGTCTTTCTCATAGAATTAGAGTCCGAAATGGATGTTTTGAATGTTGGCCAAATTGTGGTCATGGTAATTTTGGAGAAAAAATATTGTTGAGAAATGCACCAAAGTTTGATGAAGATTTGGATATATCAAGAATTCATTTTGCAGATATTGATGGTTCGGGAACTATGGATATATGTTATGTATATTTAGATAGAGTAGATATATATCTAAATTTAAGTGGTAATAGATTTAGTGATGCAATATCAATACCATTACCAGAGAATTACTCAAAGTTTGACCAAATAAACTTTGAAGATGTAAATGGAAATGGAGCTTCTTGTATGATATTTACAAAGGTAGGAGAAATAATAAAGCACTATGTTTATGATTTTACAAATAACTCAAAGCCATATTTATTAACTAATATAGATAATTCTTTAGGTATGTTGACAAATATAACTTATTCTAGTTCTGTAAAGTTTTATCTTGAAGATAGGGTTTTAGGTAAAGAATGGCAGACAAAGTTACCATTTCCACTACATGTAGTGGAAAAGATAGAGTTTATTGATGAGATTTCAGAATCTAAATTTACAGAATATTACAAATATCATTCTGGTTATTATGATTATGTGGAACGAAAGTTTAGAGGATTTGGGTTTGTTGAAAATTGGAACTCAGAAAAGATTAATTCAAGTCTAGAAAATCCACTCATAGTACCTACTACTTATATAAAAAAATGGTATCATACAGGGTGTTGTGCTCAATTAGAAAATATATCTAAACTTAATGAAGAAGAATTTTTTTCTGAAGATTTGGATGCCTATGTACTACCAGATATTATATTAGATAGTTCTATTGACAAAAAAGATTCAGAAGAACTGAGAGAGGCATATATCTCTTTAGCTGGAAAAATTTTGCGTGAAGAAACTTATGGATTAGATAGTGATATAGAAACTTTAGATATACCATATACTGTGTCTGAAACTAACTTTAAGATAGTAAAGCTTCAAGATAAAATAGAAAATAATTTTGGTGTGTTTTATTCTCATCCAACTGAGTGTATAACATACAATTATGAAAGATTAGTAAAAGACCCACGCATAGCACACAAATTTATATTAGATGTAGATAAGTTTGGTAATATAGAAAAATCTTGTGAAGTATATTACCCAAGAAGGTTTAAAATAATAAACCAAAATAGTGTTTATAGTAAACAATACAACCTTAATATAACAGCAGAATGTACAAAATTTATAAATGAAACTGAAGATTTTAATTTAATTGGAATTGCATATGAACATAGTTTATTTGAGATAGGAGAAGTATCATTAAATGGAAAAATCTATTTTTCATATGATGAAATCAAAACAATGACAAATGAATCTTTTTGTAATGTAGTAAATTACAATGAAAGTTTCAAAAAAGGAAGAGTACAAGCTAGATGTATTTCTTGTGATAGAAAATATTTTTGGAATGAGCATCAGGATAATTTACTGGATTTAGGAAAGATAACTGATAAAGCGTTACTTCATCATCAGGAATTTGCTGTTATGCCAGAAACTTTAGTAAATGATATATTTGCGGATAGGGTAAATGATAATATATTAGTTCAAGATTGTGGTTATATCAAAAAAGAAAATTATTGGTGGAATAGAGGGCTTGTTCAAAGTTATTTTACTAGAGAAGAAAATGGATTTTTTATGCCTATATCAAATGAAAATTTATTTATAGAAAAAGATTCAAAATTATATTGTAAAAAATATATTGAGTATGATGAATATAGATTATTTCCAATTAAAATAGGAGAATATTTGTCTGAGCAAATATCAAATGAATCAGAGTTTATAATTGACTATATAACTACTTTACCAAAACAATTGAAAGATATAAATGGTAATATATATCAAGTTATTTTTGATCCATTAGCAATGGTAATTGCAAAATCTAACTATGGTATTGTTGACGAAAGTTTTCAGGGAAACGGAGATTTAGATATATATAAATATTTAGAGAATGCTACGTTTAAAGATGTTATAAAAAATAATCAAAAATATTTACAAATGGCATCTGAATTTTTCTTTTATGATTTGTGGGAATGGAGTGATAATAAAAAACCAGCTTGTTTTATTCAACTTGTAAGAGAGAATTATTTAAGTGAGATTCAAACTAAGGAAGAAGATAAGGTTCAAATTAATATAGGTTTTTCAGATGGTTTTGGTAGAAATATAGAACAAAAAACTAAAGTTGATTCAGGAAAAGCAATCTTATATAACAAAGGAAATCTTATATATAACAAGTTAGGAGAAGTATCAACTGGGTATGTAGATGAATGTTGGCAAGTGTCTGGAAGAGTAGTGTACAACAATAAGGGAAAACCTATAAAGCAGTTTAAGCCATATTTTTCATCAACTTCTGAATATGAACAACAAAAATATCTAGATAATATATTAACTGCATCAGAAGTTATTTATTATGATTCAATTCTTAGGGTTGTGAAGATTGAAAAAGCTAAAGGTATACCATCAAAATGTTCTATAGTAAAGAATGTATTTACTAAAGTTAAGTATTCTCCATGGGAGGAAGTTCACTATGATGAAAATGACACCTTAATAGATTCAGATTATTTCAATGAATATATAAATAATTATCCTGAAAATCCTACTGTAGAACAAGGATATGAGAAAAAAGCACTTTTAAAAGCTAGTAAATTTTATAATACCCCTGAAAAAAAAGTATTTGATAATATAGGAAATCAATATCTATTTATAAGGGATAATCTAGGTGAAGTTTATAAGGATTCATTTAAAGAGATAGCTTGTAAAAGAGGTATAAGTGTAGATGATATATGGAATGAGCTTTTGGATAAGGAATATATAAAACCAAGCAAGATTCAAGAAAACAAAATTTTAAGTGGATGGGTATCTGAAAAATTTCAACCATATAGTAGTAATTTTAAATTAGAGATAGATGAGAAATATGAAAGTTGCAGTAATGAGTTAATAGATTTTATGAAAAAGAGTTGTCTAACAACGTTTAATGATATAGATGTAACTGGTAAGATTAAGCGTAGTGTAGATGCAAGATTGTATTATTCAAACATTAGTGAAAAAACAGATTTTTGTAATTTTAAGTATTTTTATGATATGAAAGGTAATGAAATTTATGTAGAAAGTGCAGATGCAGGTATAAAGTTAAACCTATTAAATATGTATAATAAGCCTGTACATTTATGGGACTTAAGAGGTTTTCATAAAAAAATACATTATGATAATCTACAAAGAATTAAAGAAATTTATGTTGATGGAAGATGTGAAAGTGGTCTAAACATAAATCAAACTGTAGAAAAGTATGTTTATGGAGAATTTTATAATCAAGATATTAAAAAGGTGAAAAGTAGAAACCTAATAGGCAAAATTTATAAACATTATGATAGCGCAGGTATAGCTATCTCAGATATTTATGATTTGAATGGTAAGGCTATTAGTGTTAGTAGACAGTTTGCTTCCGATTATAAGAATGAAATTAATTGGGATAAAATAAGTAGTGTTCAGCTTGAAGAAGAAGTATTTCATACTAAATATAAGTATGATGCACTTGAAAGATTAAAAATAGAAATTACACCAGATTTAAGTATCTATAAAGCCAAGTATAATCAATTAGGTCTATTAAATGGTGTAGATGTATTTTTATCTGAAGAAAACAAAGAATACAATTTTATAAAAGATATAGAGTACAATGCAAATAAGCAAAGAACTAAGATTTATATGAATAATGGTTTAATTACTCAGTATACTTACGATGATATAGATTATAGGTTGAGAGGAATTAAGTCCATAAGGACAATAAATAAAAATGAGGCAGATAAAGGTAATGAGATAAGCACATTTCAAGAGTTAAAATATATATTTGACCCATGTGGAAATGTTATGACTATAATAGATAGTTCTTTGGAAGCAATATTAAAAAGCAAAAAACAAATAAGTCCTGTAATGGAGTACACATACGATGCTATGTATCAATTAATTAATGCAACTGGGAGGAAACATTCAGGTGTTATTGCAGATAAATCAGGTTGTGGCTTTGGAAATTCAAAATACATTAAATTAGGAACATTACATATAAATGATAGTGAAAAAATTGAAAATTATAGAGAGATGTACGGATATGATGATTCAGAAAATTTAGTATCTATAAAGCATATATCAGATAGTTTAACATGGATTAAATCTATTGATATTGATAAAAAATCAAATCATTCTCGTGGCATTAAGTATGGAAATAAAGATGAATTATATTATGAAACTAATTTTGATGAAAATGGTAATATGAGAAACTTAGAAACTATTTCTCAAATTTGCTGGAATTACAAAAATAATATATCTCATGTAGATACTTTAACTAGAGAAAATGAAATATGTGATAGTGATTATTATATATATGATGCAAAGGGTCAACGTGTAAGAAAAGTTAGCGAAAGAAAGATAAATACAAATATTTTTGAGATAGAAGAAAAATTTTATATTGGTAACTTTGAAATTAAAAAGATAAAGAGGATAAATAATAAAAATGAAACTATAATTTTAAGTAGAAAATCTATAAAGGTAATGGATGATAAGAAATGTATATCAATGATCTATTTCTGGAATATTGATGAAAGACAACGAGAAACTAAAAATACTAATAAGTACTTTTTTAAATATCAGTTAGATAATAGTAATGGCTCATATTGTGTAGAGGTAAATGAAAATGCAGAACTAATAACTTATGAGGAATACTATCCATATGGTGGAACAGCTCTGATTTTAGGAGAAGATGATAGAGAAGTTAATCTAAAGGAATACAGGTATTCAGCAAAAGAGAGAGATTTATCGACAGGACTATATTATTATGGGGAAAGGTATTATGCGTCTCATATTGGCAGATGGGTTTCAGCTGACCCTGCTGGTAAAGTGAATGGTTTAAATTTATACACATTTACTATAAATAATCCTATTAAATATAGTGATGATTTTGGAATGGATATAGGTGATAATTTTACCTTTGAAAGAGAAGATTTACTGTATGGATTGCATGAATCAAGGTCTAAAGATATTTATATGAATGAAGTTAGAGCTGCTAATGGACGTAGCCCTTTAGGTGTAGGACCTATAGTAGTGGACAATATGAATAACTTATTTTTGGGAGTGCAAAGAGGTGAGACTTATGGTCAAGGTAAAGTAGCAATTAATGGAATGACTATAGGAACTCCTGTTGTATTTAGATTTAGGAATTTTCTAGAGCGCAATTTTTCAGGAAGTAAATTACCTAGAGATAATAGACCTACTTCAATAAAAAGAAGAATCATATCTGGGTGTAAAGCAGGAATGTTGTTTACTGCTGCATCAGGAAAAACTATAAGGTTTGTGTTAGATGGATTGAATATAAGAAGTGTATGCTACAATACTCATGAAGAAAGAAGCTATACAGAAAGAGAGCTTAGATTTATATATAAACGACGTAATGATGCAAATTTTATGCAACACATAAAATTTTATAAAGAAGGTAGAGAAGTTGAAGCTCCATGGATAAGTAATAGTAGGTGGTGGAACACTTGGTATGAAAGTAAAGTTGTTAAAGGATATGGAAAGATTTTAAGTACACTTGAAAAAGTAGGATATGCTGCCTCTGTAATATTAGTTCCATTCTTTCTTAACTTTGTTGCTACTAAGGTTGGTGATAAATTAAAAGCTTTAAGTGTATAATATAAATTTAGAAAGGAGAATATTATGGATAAAGACAAGCTAACACAAAAAGAGCAACTCCATGTTTTTTATGGTAATAATCCAGATTTTGAATTATCGGATATTGAGTTACATAAAAAAGAAACTTTAGATAAATTAAATTTAGATGGAGTTAATAAAGAAGTGGTTTTAAAAAACCTTATGATACAAAAAAGATTACATCAATTACATGCGTCAGAAGGTATACATTCAAAGTTAATTGAAAATGATTTAATATCAGCTCAACAAATTGCAAGTATGGAAGAAGAGTATTTTGTTAATACATATTCAACTAAACTAGAAATAAGCAAAGAAACTGCTAGGAAAATTTATAAAAATGCAATATCAATACATAATAAAGTAATGAATCTCTTAGTAAATATAAAAACAACAGTTGCATCTCCATATTTTAGAAATCTCAAAGTAAATACAATAGGTGATGATACAATTAGATATTTTGAAAAATTACCTAGTTACCAAGAGATGTTCGGAAATTTAGATTTTTGTGATTGTGAAGATTGTAAATCAATATTTGGACCTGCTGCGTATTTTGTAGATTTAATGAGAATAATAGATAAATATATAACTAAACCAAATGAACATACTATTGATAAAGACCTGAGTTTAAATTATAGAAGACCTGATTTACAAGAGATACCTCTTACATGTGAAAATGCAAATAATCTTGTTCCATATCTAAAAATAGTAAATGAACGTTTGTATGATTTTATTAAAACTTTATTTAGTACAAAAGACACTAGTATATTTGAGGTTCTTGCTACAAAAACTGTGTATCCATTTAATCTCCCATTTAATTTAAACTTGGAGCAGATAAGAGTATATCTAAATCAAGAAAATTTAAATTTGAGTGACATATATGAAACTTGGGATATAGAACAAAACGAAGTTGAGAGAGAAAGGTTAGGTATTTCATTAAAACAGTATAATATTTTAACACAGAGTTTTAAAGATGATAATCAATTAGCAAACTATTATGGTATGAGTGATAAAGCTAAATTAGCAGAATTAAATAATACACAAACATTACTAAAAGTAACACAATTAAAATATAATCAACTTGAAGAATTACTAATGCAAAATGTTTCACAGAACGAAAAAGATAATAATATAGCACATAATTTTTATATAAATCAAGGTCTTTTAGACAAAAAATATTTGTATATTGATGACAATAAGGAAAATAAAAATAATAATCTATCAAATTCAATTAAAAACATCGATAATGATGTTCTTGATAGATTAAATAGATTTGTAAGACTAAGTAAAGCAACTTCTTTAAATTTTATGGATTTAGACTGGATGATAAACTCAATTCATTATTATGATAAAAATATAGAAATATCAAAAAAAACTATTACAGATATATCCCGTTTATTAAAATTATCAAGAGATATGAAACTTGATGTAATAGATTTATGTGCACTTATTGCTCCAATAAAAACATATGGAGAAGGCAATGACTTATTAAAGTCAAAAGTACCTTTTGATGTCATATATAATAATTGTAAAACTAAAAAAACTGAGTCTACATATCATCCTAAAAACAATAAACTAAACCCTCTATATATAGACAATTTAAAACTTTGGAATCCTGCTAAAATTGATGAAAATAATATTAAAATTTCAAGATGGCTTTCCAGTAGCTTAATTATGTCAATTGAAGATTTAAATTTTTTAGCTATCACAATTTTTAAAGAAAATGCAAACATAGATTTAAAGGAAGATATAGAATTAACTGTAGATAATTTATCAGCTTTATATAGACACTCATTACTTGCAAGAAAATTTAAAATGAAAATTGAAACCTATATAATATTGCTTAAGCTATGCCACTTAGATACTAAAAAAGTTTTTTCTATTGATGATATTTATTGCATTAAAAATGTTGTAAGTTTTATAGAAAATTCTAAAATCAACGTATACGACTTTAACTATTTTATAAATGGAGAAGAAAGTCAGTATGTAAAGCAAATATTCAAAGAAGATAGTATTGATAATTGGTTAAAGTCATTATGTATGAGCATAAAAAAAGATTCAAGTCTAGATATAGAAAATGAAATTATAGAAATGATGTCTGCTTATCTAGGTACAGAAAAAGAGTTATTAAAATATTTAGTGATTGTGTTTAAAAAGTCAATTGTTTTACCTGAGGGTATAAAATATTGGACAGAAGCATTTATAAACTATTCTAACCCTGAGAAATATAAGTTTTATGTTATAGATGTATTAAGATGTTGTTCAAGATGGATTAACTTAGTAACTAAAATAGCACCAGATTATAAGCTTGTTGAAAGTATTATTAAGTATCCGAACTATTATGGTTTCCAAAATGATTTTAAGTTGTATTCTATAGATAATATTATGAATTTTTATTTGATTAATGAGTATTTATATACTTTTGATGATGTAGATTATGACATGCTTAATTTTATTGAATCAAGCGCAAAAAAAGAAACAAATAGTACAAAATATCTGTCAATAGCAACTAATTGGAATAAATCTCAAATAGATGATTTAATATCTAAGCAATTTTCAAAAGAACAAAATTTAGTGATTTTGATAAAAAAACTAAAAAGCTGTTTTGACATAATTAATAAATTAAAGTCTGATAATGCATTTATAGACCATATTCTTACATTATCAGGTTTGGATGAAGAAAAAAATTGGACTAAATATGTTGACATTTCGAATATGGTAGTACAAAAAGTAAAAGGGATATACAGTATAGAAGAATGGAAATCGATAAATACAAAATTACAAGCAATTATAGAAGGTTCTAAACGAGATATTTTGCTTAGTATCACTTTGTATACTCTCAATAAAAAGTTTGCAGATATTAAAACATCAAATGATGTCTATAAGTATTTATTAATTGATGTAGAAATGGATGATTCTACGCAGATTTCTTATATAGTAGAAGCATTAAATGCTACTCAACTTTATCTGCAAAGATGCAGATTAAAAATGGAAAAAGGAGTAGAGTCACTAAATATACCTGAATCTTGGTGGTCCTGGATTATGAATTATAGAATGTGGGAAGCGAATAGAAAAATTTTTGTATATCCAGAAAACTATTTATTACCATCAATAAGACATACAAAGTCAGAAATATTTAATAAGTTAGAAAGTGCATTATCTCAATCTGAAATAACAGATGCATATATAGAGACAATTTATAATGATTATATAGAAGAATTTTCAAATATATCAAAATTGACTATAGCAAGTTCATATCGTTGTACATATAAAGATTCAATGCGTGGAGATGTTTGTACCTTATTTTTATTTGGACGAACAAGTCAACAACCATATATATATTATTATTGTTATCAAGAAGAGGGGATGCCTTGGACTGAATGGAAAAAAATAGATTTAGCAATAAATTCACACTATATAACTCCAGTATTTGCATTTAACAAACTATTCATATTCTGGGTGGAATTAAAAGAAAATCAAAGTACATCCATAGATGTGGTGGGCTCAGTAAGTAAATCTAATAATAGCAAAACATTTAAAATGGATATGTACTATTCGTTTTTAAATATTCAACAGAAGTGGGTAAATCCTCAAAATATATTATCAGAAGATTTGGTATATTACACTGATTACTCTGACAAGGATTCAATAAAAAATCAACTGCCTTTTAAAAATATTTTTGAAATGGATAGTATTCCTTGGCTTAAAGTAAATGCATTTTCAGTTAATGCATCTAATTTTAAAGCGTTTGATAAAAAATCAAAGGATTTTGAGCGTATAAATATACTTTATGGACCATTTGCAAATCAATCTGGAAAGGTAATTGAAATAAAGCAAATCAATGATGATGGTACAAATAAGTATTGTTTTGAATCCAAGTTAAGTGAAATAGGTGAAAGTTTTAATAGATTGGTTTTAGCAAATAATACAGGTTACTTGCCTATTCAAAATCAATATTCATTCAATATGAATATGAACAATGAACCACTATTATTAAAAAATGAATTTTTATTGGTTGATAGATATTCACAAAATAAATATCAAATACCTTATAAACCTATTATAGATAAATTTAATAATAAGCTTGGGATTGTTTATTCTCAAAGTGTAATTTATGATAATTATCTATCCGACATGAAAGACTTATCGCATCAAATAGAGGAAAGCTTTATTGAATCAGATTCTTTTACATCAGATACAATTGAATTTAGTTTATCAAGTCAGATTTTTAATGATTTAAAAACAAATAAGATAATTGATGATAATGGTAAGATATTAAAATCAAATCTCAGTACATTAGATTTGGAAATAGTGCTTATAAATAGGATTGCATCAAAAGAAATTAGTCCTAATCAACTTTTAGATATACAAAAAGTATTGTTTAGCCATGTTAGTGGTTTAAATATATTTAATAATATAAATCAAAAGGATATTTCTGTTATGCCTATATATAACCAAGTTGGTTCTTTTGTATTTGACAATGTAGATGAAACATTTATGATTTCTCCAGAGGATAAAATTACTTCAGATAAAATTTCAGTTCCAAGGTTTAGCATGTTATCAGAGGGGCTAATAATTACAAGACCACCAGCAAGTGTAAGTTCTTTTTTATCACTTGGTCTTAACTATGATAAATCAATAAAATGTATAAAACTTTTGAAAAATTATGGGTTATTGGATGAAAATAATATAGTTAAAGTTTCGAATATAGATTACAACATAATAGAAATAATATTGAGTAATGCTCAGTTGGATGACACAACAAAAAAATCTATCTATAGGATGTTGATGAATTTTCCAATAGTAAATAAATATAGTTTTGTAAATAAGGATATTAGTAAGAGTGTATCAGAAACTATTTACAATACTTTTGAGTATTATAAAATTATAGATTCACATGGTAGAGCAGATGGAAATAATTTAACATATCCAGATGTTAAGTTGATTCTAAAAAATCAAATAGAGAAAGGTACTATTAAAGTAAATCAGATTTATGATATTTATGAAAAACTAGTTCATTCACCTGTACCAGTAACACTTAAATATGAAAATTTATATGAAGATAAGAATATGTCAGACCTATCTAAATATAAATTTAATATAACTAGACTGTCAACAGGTGCAACAAAAATATTACAAAAACGTATATTTATAGGTGGAATTGATATGCTTCTTAGTACTAATTCTCAAAATATACCAGTTGTTCCTGTTTTACCTTTCGATAGATTTGAAGCAAACAAAAATTATATAAACTATCCAAGTGCAATTGATGGTGTACAGGTAGATTTTGATGGGCTTTATGGTGAATACTATTGGGAACTTTTTTATCATGCACCGATGTTATTAGCTCATAATCTGAGAAATAATCAAAATTATGCTCAAGCTCAAAGATGGTATCAATATGTATTTAATCCAACAAATCCAGAAACAAAAATAGTTAAAGATACTTTTTCAAAAGAAACTGAGCATATAATAACTGATAAAATGTCTGAAGATATACTATCAGTTTTAAAGACTAAAAAAATAGGTAATCCAGCATATCCTATTATTGATGATAATGGAAGAGTAAACCCAGAATTTAAATTAAATACAGAACTTAGTTTTTTAACGGAATGCAGTTTAAATAATGAAATGATAATCATGGTAAGAAATATATTGATGAATAAGCTTTTAGCTACACCATCAAGTTGTTATTGGAATTTCCAACCATTTCGTACTCATGTTTTAGATGAATTTATAGATACTTTAGATGACAGTAATCCTGCAATGAAAGTTTATAATAATGACCCATTTAACCCACATGCTATTGCTAGACTAAGAATGGGAGCATATGAAAAGTACACTGTGATTCAATATATAGAAAATATAATAGAGTGGGCTGATAAACAATTTATGCAAGATACATGGGAATCTATAACTTCTGCAACGATGCTTTATATATTAGCATCAAGCTTATTGGGAGAAAGACCAGTTAATTTAGGTAGACATGACAAAAAAAATGTAGAAACATTTAAGTCTATACAGACAAAATATAAAGATTGTCCAGGTGGTATACCTCAATTTCTGATAGACCTTGAAAATCATATATCTAATATAAATTCAGATATACAAGTTGATTTAGGGTTTAATAATATAGATGTTTATTTTGGAATACCAGAAAATGAGGAACTTATAAAACTTTGGGATATAGTGGATGATAGATTAAATAAGATTAGACATTCAATGAATATTAAAGGTGAAAAGAGATTATTGGAGTTATATCAACCACCAATTTCACCAGAATTACTTTCTAGGGCTGCAAGTTCAATCAATAATGTAAATTCATTAGCAGAATCACTAGATATAGAATTTTCTAATTATCGTTTTTCATTTCTAATTGAAAAAGCAAAGGAATTTGCAGGGCATATATGTCAACTTGGAACAAGTTTATTAAATACAATTGAAAAAAACGATGCAGAAAGTATGGCAGTGCTTCATTCAATACAAGAAAACAATATTTTAAATATGGTTACAGTAACAAAAGAGAAGCAAATAGAAGAGCTAAATGAAACTATTAAGTCAATGGATCAATCCCTTAAGAGTGCAGAACATAAGAAAACATATTATGAGAATTCAATAAAAGATGGGCTTTCAGAAGAAGAACAAACAAATTTAGATGCAATGGGAGTAGCCTTATTTTTCCAAGTTTATGCAAATCTATTTAAAACATCTTCAAGCATTGGATATGCAGTTCCACAAGTAGGTTCTCCTTTTGCCATGACGTATGGAGGACAGCAGTTAGGAGCTGTATTAGAAGGAATGGCAGGTGCAGCAGAAATAGGGGCATCTATCTCAAATTATGAAGCACAACGCTCTTTAACAATGGCTGGATATAATAGAAGAGAAGAAGATTGGACATTTAACAAAGAATTAGCTAATTATGAAATTGAGAATATTAAAAAACAGATTGAGACTCTTAAAATAAAAGTCCAGAGCGCAAAACAAGAGCTTGAAATACATAAGAAAACAATTTTACAGGGTAATGAAGTTTATAATATTCTAAAAAATAAATTTAATAATGTAGATTTATATTCTTGGATGGTAGGTAGAATAAGTTTAATATATTGGCAAATGTACCAAATTGGATTAAACATGGCTCATGTTGCTGAGAAAGCTTATCAACTTGAATTTGGTTGCGATGATAAATTTATAAATTTTAACAATTGGGATAGTATGAGAAAGGGTCTCTTGGCAGGTGAAGGACTTCAATTAGCATTAAGTCAGATGGAGACATCCTATTATAATAAAAATAAGAGGGGTCTAGAAGTAGAAAAAACTATATCTTTGGCAATGATTAGTCCTGAAGCATTATTAAATCTCAAATCATCTGGAAAATGTAGTTTTGAATTGACTGAAAAAATGTTTGATTATGATTTCCCTGGACATTATTTACGAAAAATTAAGAGTATATCTATATCTGTGCCAGCGGTGGTTGGTCCATTTCAAAATATTAAAGCTACATTAGTTCAGAAAAACAATAGTGTTGTTACAAAACCTTTATTGGAAGTTGTAACTTACCTGTTGGATAATAAAATTGGCAATAAACCAAAAGAAGGTATTAGAGAAAATTGGTTGCCTAATCAAAAAATTGCCATATCAAAAGGTATTGATGATAGTGGAATGTTCTTGCTTAATTTTAATGATGAGAGATACTTACCATTTGAAGGTACAGGAGTTGTTTCTAGCTGGGAACTTGAGATGTTAAAAGAAACGAATAGGTTTAATTTTGATAGTATATCAGATGTAATAATCAATGTAAAATATACAGCTCTTGAGGATTCAAATTTAAAAGAAAAGGTTATAGAATTGTTATCTAAAAGTTATCCATATGTAGGCGGACTTTATTTTCCTTTACAACAGATATTTTCTACAGAATGGAATATGTTTATAAATGAATGTGATAATCAAGAACTACAGAGTTTTAATTTTGACATTTCATTATCCCAACTTAGTTTCTTTAGAGAAGTTAATGTTAAAGCTATATATATGAAGTTAGATATATTAAAAGATATTGTTTTACCAATAAAATCAGACTTTATAACAATTGAAAATTTAGGTATGAAAGAGACTGTAATAAATTTAAATAAAGATATTGGAATGGTAAATAATATCAATTTAAATATGAATGATATTAAAGGCAAATGGAGTATAAAAATAGATTTAGAAAAAATGAAAAAAGATAAGGATTTAAAGAAGCTTCTTAAAGAAAATAATCATATTGATGGTAAGAAATTATATGGAATAGAAATGGTTTTGGACTATGAAAGTAAAATTTTTTAAGTTGATTAAATTGGTAAATCTAGTCAGTATTATGTTTTTTAAATCATATTAGAAAGAAGGCAAATACAAATGGATATTATTAAAAATATACAAAGCTATTGTGTAGAATTTAGAAATTTATTTGGGTTAAAAGATAATATATCAAGTCAGGTTTTATTAAGTATTGCAAAAGATAGTACATATGCACATAATCTGCATGCATGTAGAAATGTTCAAAGTTTTCTTGAACATCTTATAAAGAATCCAGCTTTAGATTATACAGATGAAGAAGTTGAAAAAGAATTTTTAGATAGCACATTATTTTCTAAACTTGATAACATAATTAAAGAATCTAAAATAAGTTTTGTATATGAAGATAATAAAAAAAATTATGAAGATAAGTATGGTTCTTATATAGAGGAAGAAAAGAAAAAAAATCCTGAAGCTAAACCATGTAAACCATGTGCTGAAATTAAAGTAAATGATTTTAGAGAAGTGTACTTAGATTCAAATGGAACAACTTATATTCGTGATGAGATAGTTAAATTGCTTAAAGATTATTATGATGGGGTTTATGGCTATGCTAATCCAAGTAGTTCAACAGTACAAGGACATTATACTTTCGATATTATGAATAGTTCCAGAAAGACAATAGCAGACTGTTTAATGGTTGATACAGAGGAAATATATTTTACAGGCTCAGGTTCTGAATCAAATAATTTGGCTATAAAAGGGATAGCGTTTAAGCATTTGGATAAAAAAGGTCATATTATAACCACTAAGATTGAGCATCCATCAGTACTTAGAACTATGGAATATCTTGAAACACTTGGATTTTTGGTAACCTATATAGATGTAGATAAATTGGGAAGGATATCACCAGAAGATATAAAAAATTCTATAAAGGAAAATACAATACTTGTATCAGTAATGGCTGCAAATAATGAAATAGGTACAATAAATCCTATTAAGGAGATAGGAGATATATGTAGAGATTATAATATACCTTTCATGGTGGATGCAATACAAGCTTTTGGTAAAATACCTTTAAAACCTAAGGAGTGGGGAATTTCACTTCTTACATTTTCAGGACATAAAATATATGCTCCAAAAGGCATTGGTGGAATATATGTAGAAAATGGATTAAGCTTAGTTCCAATAATACATGGTGGAGGACAAGAATATGGACTTAGAGCTGGTACAGAAAATGTAGGTCATATAATGGCTTTAGGAATGGCAACTAAACTTGCTTACAATGAAATGAATGATGAATCAAATAGACTTTTAGAATTACGAAAGTTTTTCTTAGAAGAGATTGAAAAAATTGAACCAGATTATATTGTAAATGGCTTACTTGAAAATAGACTTCCAAATAATTTGAATATAGGATTTCCACTTCTTGATAGTAGTGCAATTATAAGAAGTTTAAATAATATAGGTATAAGTGTATCTCCTGGGTCTGCATGTAGTTCAAAAAGAATAAAAACTTCTCATGTACTTGAAGCAATAGGAACAGACACAAAAAACTATGCTTCAATACGATTTAGTTTTGGACTTAATACAAGTAAGGAGGATTTAGAATATCTATTTAAATACCTTAAGAAAATTATTTATATACTGAAATCAAATAATGAAGAAGTAAGAAGTGAAATATTAGTAGAAAATTAAAATAATAAGGAGTGTTTTACTATGGGTTATGATTATAATGAATGTAAAAGACGTTTAGAGCAAAAAAAATTAAAGGCTTGTTTAGAAATGCATTGTATGGATTTTTCTACTTCAAAGGCATATCATGATTCGTGTGGTGACCAAGGAATATATCAAGCAGTACATGTAGTTATGTGTAGAAATAGTAAAACAGGAGAAACACTACCATCATCAACAGAACATTTAATTGATGATTGTATAGCTAAACGTATGCAGGATAAAAACTGGAACTTGGAAGATTGTTGTTGCTGTTGTTCATGCTTTGCAGATGGGACTTTTATTTCGGTACCAGATGGTGAAGTAGAGGTACAAAACATTAAAAATGGTGATAGAGTCTTAGGAGGTTCTATAAAAAATGATGGAGAAAAGTTAAATCTTATATGGGAGCCTGTAAAAGTACAATTTAGTACAGGTACTGAAAGTGGAGAACAACCTGCAATGGTATATATAGTATATCGTTCTGTAGATGAGGATAATTTAGATGAATTAGAAAAGAAAATAAAAAATGGTAAAAGAGAACTAATTGTAACTGCAGACCATGTATTTTTACTTGCTAATGGAAAGTTTACTATAGCAGGTAAATTGAAGCCAGGAGATGTACTAATTGATAAAGATGGAAATGAGGTGCCTGTTTTGACTGCTAGTTTAGGTCATTATACTGGTGGAGTCCATCACATAACGACTGATATAAATTTTGAAGGAAGTGTTGATAAGCATTTAGTTATTGCAGGTGGAGTAGTTTGTGGAGATTATACACTTCAACTTCACTTTGAAGATTTAGAGGATAGTTTAAAAGTTGAAAATTACAATAATCTACCTATTATAGGAAGTGAAGAACATATGAAAGAGTGTAAACATCTTGTAAAGGATAGAGGAGTATTACTTTTTAATACAAAAGATAATCCAGAAGTGGCTGTTAATGAGAAGTTTTCACCATATAAGTTTGGATATAAAGGAACTATATCATCAGCACATACATTGTTTACAAGAGAACAAGCAAATGATATATTCCAAAATGGCACACAATTTCCAATACATATGACATTGGGCTTAAATGCAATCCAATATTTAATAAAACTATTTAAAGGATTTTATCCAGATATAAATATACATTTAGAATGGGATAGAATAGAACCAAATGTATATGCATTTGAAGAATATGGAGTAAAGACTGTCCTAGTATCTGGTGGATTAGTTAGAATGGAAAACTTAGATGTTGAGGGTCTTGCTATGGCAATTGGCCATGGGATAGGTCGTTTCTATGGAGGAGCACCACAAAATAGTGATAAAATGTCAGGGACAGGACCATCAGATTATTATTCGTTTGGTGTTGTAAGTAGAAAAATATGGTTTGGTGACCAATGGATGACTTTAACTCTTAGAGGATATGAGCAATTGGGAGATTTATGTAGATTAATATCAGATGAAAATGCTACAGGAAATGAATATAATGTTTGTGAAGAACCATCTATAAAATGTAGATTGAGCGCAATGGCTTCTGGTATACAAGGAGGAAGTTTACCAGTTTGTGCAGGTGGTGTAGAAAAGCCAAAATTAAAACTTGAAGCAGTTGATAATAATAATGATGGAATTTCTCTTACTTTTAATATGACACTTGATAAGGTATTAGCAGAAGATGAATTGAACTACTTGATAGACCCAGTAGTTCAAGTAGAAGATATTACAGTAGATTCTAAAAGAGATTTTATAGTGAATATAAAGACTAAATTTGAATCTGGAAAAGAGTATACTATAAGTGTTAAAAATCTAAAATCTATATATAAGACTGACTTAGATTCAAAATATTCTTCTATTGTTTATATATGTAAAGAGTAAATTATATAAATATTAATTACATTAACATGCTATAAGATAGACAAAAAATAAAAATTGAATATATATAATTTTCTGAAAAATACTTGTCCTAAAATATATAATATGCTATAATGTAATTAAATAAGAGAAAGGGGTGATTCCAGTGGGAACGGATGTGGCACAGCCAAATGATGAAGAAAACTCAATTATAATCTATGAAATAAAGTTAGATGCTTTTAGTGCTATATTAAGTACTGGAAAAACTCAAAAGCTGGGATAATTATTGGAATTGCCTAGACTTAAAATTTTGGTAGTAAAATAGTCATATTGTATAGCCAAAGCATCTAAGTTTTAAAGTTATTTGTAAGAATTAAAACTTTTGCAAATTTCATATTTGCTTATAATTTAGTTAGAAAAATTTATGTGAAAAATTGCTTTCGATATGTGCATATGTAAAGAAATATGTATGTATGGCTAGGTAATAGGCTAGATATGTATGTAAAGAAATATGTATTTAGTCAAATATATGTATATGTAAAGAAATATATATATTATGTGTATAAGATTTTTAGTATAGATTGGTGAATAATAAAAGCAACTTATTATGTTATGTAAAACTAATTTATGTTTGTAAAAAATATATTTAAGATTTGGTTGATATATAGTTGCAAAAATATTGTTTAGTACAAAAAAATAAGTCAAGATAAGAGTTTAAAATAATTAATTTAAATATAGTTTGTTTTGACATCTAATAAATTGAAATAATTTATAAAAATAAACACCTTCTCATAGTGAAAATATACTATGGGAAGGTGCTTTTGTTTTGTATTAAAGATATTATTAAAAATTTGCATGGTTTTACATTTTAATATAATATAGACATGATAAAATATATATATTAATAAAATTTAAAAGAGAAAGGTGAAAAAGATGTATTATATAGGTGTAGACATTGGAGGAACAGGCATACAAGCAGGTGTGGTTGATAATCAAGGAAAGATACTTTTTAGAACAGAATGTAAAACTGTGGTTGAAAAGGGCTTTGAAGGAATACTAGATGATATAAAAATAATGATTGATAAACTGTTAGAAGAAAACAATCTAAATATGAAAGAGATAAAGTCTATTGGATTTGGAGTGCCTGGGTTTATAAATAAAAAAGGGTTAGTAACTTGTGTAAACTTAAAATGGGATGGAAAAGATTTTAAGAACGAACTCAAAAGAAGGTTTCCAAATGTAGAAGTTAATGGGGAAAATGATGCAACAGTAGCAGCACTTGGAGAATCAAAGTTTGGAAGTATGAAAGGTGCAGATGTTGGTGTTTTATATACTTTAGGAACTGGAGTAGGAGGAGGAATAGTAATCAATCAAAAAGTTTTTTCTGGAGCACATGGATTAGGTTCAGAAATAGGTCATCAAGTAATAGGAGAAAACTATTTTGATTGCAATTGTGGAAATAATGGTTGTGTGGAAACTTTTTGTTCAGCAACTGCCATTATAAAATATTCTCAAAAACTTATACAAGAAGGTAGAAAAAGCATGATTTTAGATTTAGCAGAAAGAGATTTAGAAAAAATAGATGCAAAGATGGTGTTTGATGCATATAGAGAAAACGACACAGTTGCAATTGAAGTAATAACTAGATTTAAATCTTATTTAGCAAAAACATTTGCAAATACAATAAATACATTAGACCCAGAAATTATATCAATTGGAGGAGGAGTTTCTAAAGCAAGTGATATAATACTTGATGGGATAGAAGATTTAGTAAGAAAATTCGTATTGTACAAAAAAGAAGATATAGCAAAAATTGTATGTGCAACTTTAGGTTCAGACGCAGGGATTATAGGAGCTGCTTTTTTATAAGGGAAATGAATTGCTTATTGGAGGCGTGATATATGGGCAAAACAAACACTAGAAGAACACTTTTTTTGATAGCCATAGGTTCAGGAACTATGCTGAATCCTCTTAATTCTTCTATGATTTCACTTGCTTTACATAGTATACAAAATGATTTTCATATTAGTTTTACAACTGTATCTTGGATTGTTTCAGCATTTTATTTAGCTAGTGCTATTGCACAACCAGTTTCAGGTAAGATAGGGGACTTAATAGGTAGAAAAATCTTATTTTTGAGTGGTTTGATACTTGTAATTTTATCAGCATCTATAGTACCATTTGTTCAATCATTCTTTATATTGATTTTTATAAGAGTAATTCAGGCAATCGGAACAAGTACCCTATATCCATCTGGAGTTGCTCTTATACAAAATAATATAAAGGAAAGACAATCTTCTGCCTTAGCAGTCCTAACCATTTTTGCTTCAACTACAGCAGGATTAGGTCCAACACTTGGGGGATTATTGTTGGATTTAGGAGGATGGCATGCTATATTTCTCATAAATATACCTATTGTTATGGTTTCTATATGTTTAGGATATTTTTTATTTCCAAAAGAAGCAAAAGAGAAAAAAGGTGTAAAGGAGACTTTAAAAAATGTTTTATCAAGATTAGATATTATTGGTATACTTCTATTTTCAATTGCAATGATTTTTTTATTACTATTCTTGCTATCTATGAAAGAGTCTTTTAATTTAGAACAACTTGTATTATGTGTAATATTGATATGTCTTTTTATTTGGCATGAGCTGAGAACAAAATTACCATTTATAGATATTAAACTATTTGTAAATAACCCTAAATTGTCAAAGGTTTACTTACAGTTTATTATATTAAATTTCTTTAATTATATTTTGTTTTTTGGTCTTCCTAGTTATTTTCAAGATGCATTACATTATAGTGCAAAAGCAACTGGTCTATTTATGTTGTTCATGTCTGGTATAGGTATATTTATATCTCCATTGACTGGAAGATGGATAGACAAATCTGGAACTAGATTGCCTCTTATGATGTCATCAATTTTTATGTTGATTAGTGCAGTACTTCTTTCAGTAATTTTTGTTTATATACCAGTAATAGGTAAGGGAATTATTTTATCATTAGCAGGTGTTAGTTATGGAATTGGTAATGTAGCATTACAATCTTCAATGTTTAAAGAAAGTCCTCCTGAGAGCATAGGTACAGCCTCTGGTCTGTTTCAAACTAGCCGTTATTTAGGTTCTATTTTTGCTACTGTATTACTTGGAATGGTATTTGAAGCAACCATAACATCAGGACAATTTAAAATATTAGGATATGTTATGGTGATTTTAGGTATAATAAGTTTTTTATTGAATTTTATTTTAACCTCCTATGGCGAAATTCCTCTTCCTCGCCATAGGAGGTGGAGGATGTAAGCCTAACCGATAGGTTATTTATTTTACTTGATTTTCAAAAAATGTATTGTATTATAAAATCAGTAGTAAAAACTGAAAGGAAGTAATTACAATGAAATTAGATAGTAATAATCATTCAGTATTTTGTTACACTATCACTTAGTTATGTGTATAAAATATAGAAGAAAAGTAATAGATAACTCTATATCAGATAGACTAAAAGATATCTAAACTGCTAAATGCTTATAAATCAGCATCAAGTAGAAGAATAAAGAATGAATTTCCAAGTATTCGTAAATCCTTATGTAAAGAATACTTTTGGAGCAAAAGTTATTGTCTAGTAACAACTTGTGGAGCTCCATTGGATGTTGTAAAACAATACATAGAAAATCAAGGAAAGTAGGGATAATATGCTAAGAGCATATAAATATAGATTATATCCAAATAGCGAACAAAAAGAATATTTTGCTAAAACTT
>NZ_JAGWCU010000005.1:0-190137 GCF_020657755.1 Clostridioides sp. ZZV15-6388
TCACCATCATAAAGGTTTCTGATTCTATCCTTTATTGTGGTAGTAGAGCTTTAGGATTTACTGGTTTTAAAGTGGTGTCCTATGCAGATTTCTCTACATACGCAGTATAGTTTATATTTTTATAATTCTTTTATAAAGTTTTATAAACTATTTGTTACTGTTCAATTTCTTTTTTTGATATTTGATTTACACTTTGATTATAAGTGAACGTGTAATCTATAGGATTCTTTTTAATATTTTCGTTAATTCCTGTAACCATATTAGGTACATAGAATACAGCAAATAAGGCTCCTGCAATTAAAAATGCAATAACACACATATTTTTTACTGTTTGCTTGCCCATAAATCGCATCATACTAGTAGATATAATGTTCTTATAGTATTTTTCTGGGTGTTTTCCTCTTTTTGCATGTACCACTACATATGTCATAATCATGTAAATTCCAACAGCAGAGAATATATAAGTGATGCTCCATATAGATGGCAACCTGTAATTAAGTTTATTTATGACTATTGAAGGTACTACATAACCTAGAAGAAGTCCTAATACCATAAAAAATGCTCCCAATATACCATACCAACTTTTCACTTCATGAACTGGTTCAGAGATTCTTTGGTCATTTAGTATATCAATTATATTTGTACGATTAATGAATTTTACTGAAAGTAAGAAAATACATAGAGTTACAAATATACAAAATATGAAACCATATATAAATCCTTGAGTTCCAAATTGGTACGCCATTTCTCTTGTATCAATAATTACTAATTGGAATATCTTCCATATACCAAAAGATACAGGTATACTTAATATAAGACCTAAAAGACAACAGACTATTGAAATAAGTAGTATTTCCGAAAATAGAATCTTTTTCAATTTTTTCTTATCTGTTCCTAGAGCCATAAAAATACCAATTTCTCTACTTTTAAATTTTAAAAATAGGGAAGAGGCATAAGTAGTAAAAACAGCACATCCTAATATAGCAACTGCAAATATCATTATGGCTTGTTTTCTACTATCTCCACCAGTTGGAAGGATTGTTTGTACTGTAGGGCTAAAATAAATTAAAGCATATGAAGTTACTAAGACTACAGAAAGTATTATACAAAAGAATAATGTTGTATAGTTTTTCCAATTGTAGGCTCGAAGTTTTCCATATAATTTATTAATTGTCATCTTGACCGCCTCCCATTTCTTTTAAAAGTTCCAACAATTCGTCTAGGAATTCACGTCTTGAATTTGATTTTACAACTTCTTTGTAAACCATTCCATCTTTAAGGACAATAACACGGTCACAAAAACTTGCAGCAAAGCTATCATGTGTAACCATGAATATAGTAGCATCTAGTTCTTGTTTGGCTTTTAGGAATGAGTCAATTACTGTACGACAAGATTTGCTATCAAGATTACCAGTTGGTTCATCTGCTAATATCAAATCTGGATTGTTCATAAGAGCTCTTGCTACTGCTGTACGTTGTTTTTCACCACCAGATATTTCGGCAGGGTATTTTTTGAGTATATGTTCAATACCAAATAACTTGCATAGACTAGTAGCACGGTTTTCCATTTGTATAACTTGACCACCTTTGATAATTTGTGGAACACAAATATTTTCAAAGACACTAAGACCATCAAACAGCATAAAATCTTGGAATACAAATCCCAACTGCTGATTTCTAACTTCGGAAAGTTCTTTTTCCTGTAGGTTTCTTATATTATTGTTTCCAAGAGTTATTTCACCTTCATCAATTGGTATAAAGCATGAAATGCAGTTTAAGAGAGTTGTCTTTCCACTTCCAGATGCACCCATGATTGCAACGAATTCACCTTTATTGATTTCAAAAGAAATATTTTTTAATACAGGGTACGTTTTATTACCTGTCTTGTATGATTTACATAAATTGTTTACTTTAAGCATATATATCATCCTCGCTTTCGTTTATCTTGTAAGTCAATGATAGCATTTGAAAGGGGTCTGGGAATATAAGTCTCGTTGTAAGAATTGGGTGTTTTTTTGTAATGTTTGAATTAGAAAAATTGTTGAGAGGGTATTGCTACGATTATTTAGATAAAAGGTATGCTGATATGTAAAGGGTAGACTATTATAATTGTTTAGATAAAATTTATGTTAATGCGGTTGTAATTATTTTAATCAATAGAGTTGCACTTATTTTAATCAATAGAAAAGAGTATTATTGTGATAGGATAAAAACTAGTTGCCTAAAAAGCCTCTATAGGATAACTTGAAGACAACATAAAATAATTATATGTTTTTATCTTATGATATAAAAACACTATTTTTTTACTAAAAAAGCTACCACAATCAATAACGAAAATACAATTGAAAGTATTGAAAAAGTAAAGTGAGAATTTGAGTCATTGTTGCGATTATTAAGTTTTATCCAGAGTCCGCATATAATTGTACATACTAATAAAACTGCTGATATTATCCCTATAAATGTAAAAAACATTAAAATTCCCCCTTTATTTAATGTAAGTATTTGAGTCTATGAGAATATCTTTAAGTTATGTCAGAGTTATGTATCAAAACTAAATAGACATATAGTTAAACAAACATATAATTAAATATACATATAACTAAGTAGACATATAATTAAACTGAAATAGTACCAAACAGACATAATACTAAACACATATAAATACTAAATAGAGATAATACTAAACTGAAATAGTACTACTTTATAGTGTCTACTAAAAATAAATCTAATTGAGAGTCAATTAAAGCACTTCTTTTCTCAGCATCCATAATATCAATACCGCTATACCTTAAAAAAGCGTTAGAGCGAAGAAGAACTAACTGTATAAATGAAGTTATTTGATATGCAATAACCTTGTAATCTTCCTCAGTTTTGTTATTGTCGTGATTTTTATAATGAGCCCTAATCAAAGGCAATATTTCAAATGGATAAATAATGTCTTCCTGCACTAATATGTAAGGTACAGAAATCTCTATAAATTGACTATATAAAATTATAACATCACAAAATGTCATTAACATTTCTTTTAATTCTTGCCTAGGTGCTAAATTTTTTTTATCATGTGTAGCTTTATATTCATCCATATGGCATTTTAAAATTCTTTTTATAGCAGTGTTAATTAGTGCTTCTTTAGATTTAAAATAATAATTAATCATAGCCAAATTGACATTTGCTTTAGCGATGATTTCTCTAGCTGTGATACTTGAAATATCTCTATTTGAAGTTAATAGCTGGACTGTTGTGTTAATTAGTTGCTCTTTTTTTGAATCTATTTTCATATTTTTCCCCTTAAGAATTCCTCATAAAAAAATTAAACGTGTTTAATACACGTTTAGATACTATCACGAAAGCTTTTATATGTCAATGGAGTGTTAGTTTTTAAGTAGGTTAGAAGGTGGCAGTTTTTTTATAATTGTCTTGTTAAATTCATGATTTACAGGAGTTCGTTTAACTTGATATTCTTCTGTAGATAATAAATCTTCTATAAAATGTATAGAAGGAGCATAAATCCATTCTCCGTCATATTTTAATGAACTTAAAATCTTCATATATACCTTTGCAAAAACTATATCAATACCGTCTTTTTGTACAAAATGATATAAAAAGTGGCTACTAAATGAAAGGTTAGAAATAATTTTTTAATTGTAATATAATCTTTATTTTTAAAATACTAATATTGGGAAACTGTATATAGAGAGTTTAGAAATTCTTCCACATTGATAAAAGTAGACAATATATAAATAATATTATTGGATGAGAACAACTAAATAAGAATAATTAAATAAGAGTAACAGTAGGATGATGATTAAATAACTCCATTATCTCTAAGGTTTTTATGAGCTTATAATATTTAGGTAAAATTTTATAAGCTATATTTCATTGACAGTGTGAAGTAGGTTTGATAATATATAAATAAACCGATAGTCGGTTTATTTATAAGGAGGTAAATATGGCACGAACTAAAGTTAATTTTGATAGTAAAAAACAAGAGCTTCTTGCTTCTATATGGCAGATATTATTAAAATACGGATATGAGCAAATGTCGATTTCTATAATTATTAAAGAGTTATCTATTTCAAGAGGTGCTTTTTATCACTATTTTGAATCTAAAGAAGAATGTGTCGATTCAGCAATCATTGAGTATGTGAACCAGTCAGTAACTGCTTTGCGAAATATGGATAACTATTCAGAATGTGCTGTCGTTCGATTACAAAAGGCAATCAAGAATGGAATTTCCCTATTCCATGACAACATTGAACAGTCAAAAGTAATAAATAAACCTGAGAATGCTATTTTTCATCAAAAACTAATGATTGCATTTACAAAGTATATGTCACCTTTCTATGCTTCTATTATAAAGGATGGAGTAATTGGCAAAGAGTTTGAGACATCTTTCCCTTTGGAAGTTGCTGAAATGTTATTGACACTATCTAATTTCTACCTTGATAATATACTCTTTCAATGGGAAGCAAAGAGCATAAAAAATAAAATTGAAGCTTTGGAAGAATTAGTAAATAAATCATTGGGAACAGAAAAGTACATTGCGTTTTTTGATTTTATTACTATGGAGGTTATATGATGCAAGAAATTTTAAGGGTAGTCGACATTAATAAACAATTTAATTCTTTTGAGAGCGCAATAAAAGAAGTAACTTTGGATTTTATTTCTGAAACATTTACTGTTATTTTAGGTCAGAGTGGCTCTGGAAAATCAACATTAATAAATATTATGTCCAGTTTGCTACATCCGACTAATGGAAAAGTATATTATCGTAATAAAGCAATTACAAATATATCAAAGAAAGAGCAACTTAATTTACGTCACGAGAAATTCAGTAATATCTTTCAAGAGTATTTTCTCTTGCCAGAATTGACTATAAAAGAAAATATCGAATTAGGAAAATCGTCTAGAAGTAATAATATTCCGTATAAAGAAATTATGCAACAATTAGATATAGAAGATTTAGAGGATAGATTTCCTTTTGAGCTATCGGGAGGTCAACGACAAAGAACGGCTATTGCAAGAGCAATTATAAAAAATCCAGATATTCTTTTTTGTGATGAAGCAACTGGAGCATTAGATGAAGAAAACAGCAAAAAAGTAGTTTCATATTTGAAAGAACTTAACTACAAATATGGCACAACGGTTATATTTTCTACCCATAATGTTAAAATATCAAAAATGGCAGACCGTATTATTACAATGAAAGATGGTGTAGTCATAAATGATATACAAAATCATACACCACTAGCTGTTGAAGATATAGATTGGGGGATTGAATAATGAAATTTTTTGCAAAATACTTTTGTAAGAGTGCATTATCCATGAAATCTAATATTATAATTCTTTTTTTGTTGAGCTTATTATCGTCATTTATGTATTTTTTTGTTCAGATTTCTATTGATGGTAATTTAGAATATTTGAATAGTAAACTAGTATTAACAAATATAGAAAAAGAATTTCTTATATCTCTACAATCAAATCAAACCTTAGCTATTACATTTTTAGTAATGCTTACATTGATTACTGTTTTTGTATATTTTATGTTTTACAAGAAGTATTGCTCTTTGCACCAAAAAGAATTAGGGTGTTATATTGCATTAGGATATTCTACAAAAAAGATGGCTTTAATAATTCTTTTGATTAGCATAATTTTAAATTTTATTGCTAATATTTGCGGATTATGTTTAGGGTGGATAGGCTCAGATGTAATGTTAGGTTTATATAATGATGTATATTCTTTGGAGTGTTTGGTTAAAGGGATATATATACAAAATTATAGTATAGCCTTACTAAGTTCTTTTTTACCTGCAATTTCAGTTATGATAATTTTTGAAAAAATGAATAAAAAGGATACTATTGACTTTTTAAATGCAAATAACAATATGAATACATTTCATGTGGGAATGTTTAGTCAAATTTTAAGTAAATTTTCAAGTTTTTCAATGAGACTTGTACTAAGAAAACCATTTCAGATATTTATTTCTATTCTTTCTGTGTGGATATTTGCTATACTTTTTATTATGAGCTTTTCTTTAAATTTAAGTAGTCAATATATTTTTGATACACAATCTCATGGAAGAAACTATCAATATGATGTATCTTATCCTGTTTATCAGACTGTACATCAGGATTCCGAAAAATTTGAGTATTACATAAAGGAAAATATAAAAGTAGAAAGTAATGGCAAAAAAATCAATGGTTCTATTATGGGAATAGAAAATAGTAAGGGCTTATTTTTTCTAACTGATGAGAGGGGAAGTCAAATAGAGAATATACCAACTAATAATGTTGTTGTAAGTGAGGCATTGGCAGATTTGTATGACATTCAAAAGGGAACTGATATAACTGTAAGATTAAATAATATAGAAAAATCACTTCATGTTTACAATATTGCACAAAATGCAGATAATTATTCCGTATACACATCAAAAAGTAATTTGGAAAAATTATTAAATATATCGCAAGACCCTTACAACGGTATTTATACAAATAGTATAACAGATATGCCAGAGATAGGAACAGCCCATATACAAAATATATCAGAACGAATAGCTAAACTTGAAGAGAATAATGTTTCAAACCGCACCAGTGCTGTAATATGCCAAATATTAGGTTGTGTTATTGGGTGTTTGCTTTTATATTTAACTATTCTTTTAAAATTTCAAGAAGATACCAAAAACATTTTTATTTTAGATATGATGGGATATACTGCCCAGAAAATCAACAAGATGTTCATAAGTGTGTACCGTCCAATATTAAACATTGCTTTTATCATTTTACTTATACCAAGTATTGAAATTTGTAAGCTCATTCATAAAAGTTTATCTTTATCAACAAATGACTATATTCCTTTTCAATGTAATATATTTGTAATTTTGTTTATTTTCATTTTACTAAATTTACTATATACCATAATCAAGTTCTTATTTAACTCAAGAATTAGTCGCATTCAAAAAAAAGATATTACTTTGAGATATCTAAGTTAAAAAGATTGGAGAAAAATATTTTTGATTTTATACAAAAAAGAGTGCCTCATGAACTAAAAAGTTCATTTTGAGGCACTACTTTTAACATTAATATGTAAATATTTATATTGAAATCTATTTAACTTTTATGACTGGTATCTGAATTTCTGTAAGATAGTTTTCAGGATTTTCCTCGTTGTGAACTCCCTTATGACCAATTTGCCTATTTATACCAGACATTTTATAATCACTATTTGTATCCAGCCAGTAAGCAAATGACTCATACCCACCAGCTATATTTTCATATGGACCATATACCATACTACATGCCATCATATCAACTGCTTCTGTCTCACGATATATAAATCCAGATTTGTTTTTGCTTAATTTTTTTACAACCATTCCAACCTCTATATCTACACCACAATCTTTAAGTTCTTCATCATGATAAAGTGCCATATTGTTGTTTGCTTGATGGGATATTTCTATATGTTCTTCTTTAATAAATTCATATAATTTTTCCCACAGTATACCTTCATAGTGATAGTCTGGAATTATTTCTCTAAGCGAGATAATCTTATAACTGGGAATTTCCTTAAAGATAACATTGTAATGAATCTCATCTTTATTGTCATCTATAGCCTCAATCAATTTATCAATATTATTTATTCTTTGTTGCTCTTTTTTGACTTCATCTTGTATTTCAATTTTTTTTCGATTCAATTCTTTAATCACAAGTTCGTCATTCCAGTTATGAATAATATTTGATATCTCTGAAACAGTAAATTTTGAATCTCTTAGTAAAATAATTCTTTGTAAAGTTGAAATTTGGTCAGCAGAGTATAGGCGATAACCTGTGTATTTATCTATCTTTGCTGGTTTTAGAATGCCAAGTTCATCATAATAACGTAACATTCGAATAGAGACTTGTGTTAGTTTTGAAAATTCTCCAATTTTAAACATGAAAATATGTCCTCCTTCTCACTTATAATCAGTATATATATTGTTTTTGTATACTTCAAGTGTTTAGGAAAATGCATTTAATTACCAGTTTAATCTATAATCCCCAGTCTAACTCGAATTCAAATTCGTCTGATTTTATCTGCTCAATTTCAGAGTTGATTTTCTGTTTAAATTTAGTAGAAGAAATTATGTAAATAATTAATATGAGGCAAAATATTATTTTTACATATTGAGTTATTACATATACTTCAATATGATAGTAAGAACATAGTTGAATGGTAAAGAAGTTACACATCATATGTACAAATCCGCCTGTTAAAATACTTCTATGTGTATTAATATATACAAATGTAATAACAAAGCTTAAAAGTATAGTAGATGGTATAAATAAAAGTGCATCAAATAAAGAATATTGCAATAGATTATATGGAATTTGACCAGGTGTAAGATACCATCCCAGATACCAAACTCCACAAATAGTTCCTAAAATAATTGAAGCACCTGTAAATCCAAACCTGACTAATAATTTATCAAGAGAATACCCCCTCCATCCAAATTCTTGGCTAAGTACACTTAGTATAAAGCTTATAAATAGCATAATTGGTATTTTATAAGGTGTATAAATAGCTATGTGCATCCAATCTACATCATTAATTTCTAGATGAAAATACTTTCCTATTAGTAAAGAACAAATGACAATTAAAGCAAAAAAGAGTACTGTTAGTAATGGCCATTTTATTTCTATTTCTTTGAAGCTAAAGCTCCTGTAAAGAAAATCTTTTCTTGCACTATTTGGATATATTGTGAAAACAAAAAGTAGCCCTATGATGGAAGGGGCTGTATATGCAGAGTAAAAAAGAAGTTTTCCAAGCATGGTATTTGTAACTCCTAGTAATACAGGTGTAAAGCTGAATACCCAAGTCCATAATAGCGTGATTGTAAAGAAAAAAATTAAATTTTTATCTGAATTAAAATGGGGGTTATATAATTGCATCTTATGTTCACTATCCTTTCGTTTTGTTAATAGTGGTTTAATTTATATTTATTTTTTAGGGCTGAAAGTATTATTTAGTATTAGTAATTGTTGATAGCTTATTAGTGTTTATCAATAGTCCGTTAGTAATTATTAATAGTTTATTGGTGTTTATTGATAGTCCGTTAGTAATTATTAATAGTTTATTGGCGTTTATCGATAGTCTATTAGTAATTATAGTTTACTAGTTTTCGTTGATGCGTACTTATATTAGCGTTTGTATTAACTAATTATTTTTAAACTATTTATACTATACATAATTAGCTATTTACACTATGTATAATTAGTTTAGATTTAATACCAGATAGATTATTTTATTTTGACTATAAAGTGAATTAATAAGTAGATAATTAGTGATATTAATAAAATATTTTTGATTTTTGTAATTTTTATTAAATATTTAGCTTATCTCTAATATTTTTTATGTAACGGCGATTTATAATAACTTTTTCATTATTTGATAAAGTAGCCTGCATGCGATTGTGTGATATTACTTTTATACTTTCTAGGTAATCCATATTTAAAATCATGGATTTAGATATTCTTAAAAAAGATGTATTATGTAGTAGGTTTGATAATTCATATATTTTTAGGTCAATTTCAAATACATCATCTTTATAGTAAGCAAATGTTTTATTGCCAACCGTCTCAAAGTATAAAACATCGCAAATATTAAGCTTATAAATTTCTCCTGCTTTTTTACCATTTATATCTAGTAATGGTGTATTTAGTAATGAAATTATTTTTTCAATATTATTGTCAATGGCAGAGCATTTTATAATTATTTCAATATCATCAAAATTAGTGGATTGTTCGACATGTATTTTCATTAATTATCACCTCATTTTATTACTGTCATTAGAATAGCATTATATTTTATTGAGTCCAACTAGATGAGTGCTAAATTTCAAATTAAGTACAGTTAAATTCAAATTTAAAATAGTGAAATTCAAATTTAAAGTGGTAAAATTCGAAAAAATACTACGACCATTTGGGAATATTATCCAAATATCGTAGTACTTTTCATAGAATATCTCTAATTATTTTACAAATAGACCTATCTTATGACTTGCATATATTGTCAAATTACTTCTCAAATGTCAAAATATTTTTAGATAGTGCATCAATGCTGTTGGATAGTGTGTTCAATTTCCCTTCAATTCTAACCAATAAATACATGGATAGAGCTATAGGAAAACCAACATTAGTTATTAACAATTGTAAACTATCATCCATAAAATTACCTCCTATATTATAACTAGGTCATAAGGAGTAGTATTAGTTTCTACAATTTTAGCTTCAACAGCAGAAGCAAGGTCAAATCCTCCAACTGAAAAAACATTTTTAGATACTATCAAATCCATAACAGATTTTATATTTTCTTCAGTTAAGTCCTCCTTTGGATTTTCTATAGAAAAAGAAACTTGTTTATCCTTTATATTCTTGAAACTCATGACTAATTTTTTCTTAATCTCCATACAGTTACCTCCACGATAATAATTTATTTTTTTAATTGCTTAAAGTATCAATATATTAAGTGTATAATTTGTTAAATCTATATAATATCAAGTGTATTATATATTGAAGATGATATATAAATAGTTGATAAATTTTAATTTAGACTATAATCTTTAGTGTAGACTATATTTGAAAGTTACTATTTAGATAGTGATGTGCTATCTAGTTTTAAAATATCTACAATAGGATTTTCTTGAAGACTTGCGATTGCCTCTGCAACAGCATAAACATCATCGTTTGATGCCTCTGCCTTTACATTTGCGAAAGATTTACTTTTAATAACTGCCTTACCCTTATCATCAAAACCAGCATCCAATTTTAGTTTTATACTAGATAAATTTTTTGTTGAAACAACTGCCATAAAACTACCTCCTAAAAATTTAATTTCAAAGATTTGTCGACTTTCTTTGTTAAATCTATAGTATCATATAAGATAATATCGGAGTTAAACAGTAATTTCTTAAGATTTTTTGTTAAAATTTTATAAAAAACTTTATAAGTATATATTGTTTTAATGATTGAATGAATGATTTAATGTTTATATGTTATATGTTATATGTTATATGTTATATGTTATATGTTATATGTGATATGTGATATGTGATATGTGATATGTTATATGTGATATGTGCAATAGTTTTTTATTGATTTTGTTTAGAATATTTTATATGGGGGATAAAATATCCAATATGTTCTTTTAGAATGAACTATCTAGATGTATCCAGTATCTGTGTCCAGTAGCTAGATTGTAAATATACATCTTTAATTGTTTTAGCTAGTTCATCGTGATATAATATACTCCATATATTTAACAGGAACACGCTATACTAAATTTTGAGAGGAGATTATATTATGAGTGAAATTCTGTTGGAACAGTTTGACTCTGATTTTTGGGGGATTTTGAGGCCAGATTATGTAATAGAAAAACCTGACTGTCATTTTCCTGAAACTATCGTATGTGAATTTTCAAAATCTATGATACAAACAATTGTTGAAAAGTATAATGGCAAAAAAATAGGTCGTTTAATTAGTGTTGCTGGAGATATACCAATTTATGAAGTGTTTTTCAAGAATGTAAGAATTGGGATTTGTCAGGTTATGGTAGGTGCACCAGCATGTGTAACCAACTTTGAAGAAGTAGTCGCGTTAGGAGCAAAGAAGATATTTATCTGTGGAGAATGTGGTGTGTTAGACCATTCTATTGATGATGCATTTTTAATCATTCCAACATCAGCTATCCGTGATGAGGGCACAAGTTATCATTATCAACCAGCCTCTGATGAAATTATACTTAACCCACATGGAGTTAAAGTGATTGAATCTGTATTTAAAGGTAAAGGATTATCATACATAAAAGGTAAAATATGGACTACTGATGCTCCATATCGTGAAACACGTAATAAAATGCTTACACGGAAGAAACAGGGATGTATTGCAGTTGATATGGAATGTGCTGCTGTAGCTGCCGCAGCACAATTTAGAAATGTTATATTTTCACAGTTTGTTTATGCTTGTGATAATCTAAACTCAGATGTATGGGAACAACGAGGATTAACTATACGTCCGATTTCACAAAAAGTACATACCTTTGAGCTTGCAATGGAGTGTGCTATTAAGTTGTAAATTTAAAGTGATTTAACTTGTATTTTTTAATTTTAAATTACCAAAGCAGTAAATCGATTAAGGTTTACTGCTTTTTTTGTTGTTAGATTTGAAAGGATTATGATTTGTTAATAAAGTTTTGCAATGACAGTCAGTCATTCACTAAATACAATGAATGAAATTTTCAATTATGAATTCACATGATAAGAATCAGTTTTTGAATATAGGGAGATAGTATTAGGTACTTTTATCAAAGTTATTATATTTTTAAATATGAATATAGAAATAACATGGAATATATAGCTCTATGTTACTTATAGAAAAATATTATTATAGTCAAAGTTCTTTAGAAGTGTTCGTTTTAGTCTAAGGTTTATGTTAAAAAAATTATTAAATTTAATCTGTAAATAAAAAAGTTAAAAGTCCAATATTAACATTTTACTCTTAAACCATTAAAATCTTTATTAAAGCTATTAAAGCTATTAAAGCTATTAAAGCTATTAAAGCTATTAAAGCTATTAAAGCTATTAAAAATATTTTAAAGGAGAGTGTAGTTTATGAAAGTAAAATTAGAAGATATACCAGTTCAGTTTCATGCAATGGTGGAAATAGTGGGAATTGATAAGTTTATAGAGATTGCTAAATTGTATGGAGGTACAAACACTTATATACCTACATGTAAGGGGATTTTTAGATATGCAAGAAATAGGGAGATAGTGAGACAATTTAATGGAGTTAATTATGGGGAACTAGCTATTAAACACAACATGTGTGTGAGCAATATTAAGCGAATAATAAATGAAAACAATATATAAAATGCTATACAAAATATTTTGTAAAGATTAAGTATGGAGTAGGTAAAAGACATTTTATAAAGTTTTTTTTAGACAAATTTACTAAATTTATTGCCTATTAATTTAAATAGACTGTATATTCTATAAAATATTCTGTTAAATAATGGAGATATATTGAGAATTCAAAAAAATAGTCGAAAATATTTGTTGGATAAAAAATAAACAAAATGGTACAATTGCTTGTATAAAGGGGAAAAAACAATAAATAAGCTATATAAATAAAAAAATATAAATAAATATGACATAATACATTTGCATATTTAAGAATATAAATAGGGATTTTAAGGGATTAATAAGTATATTTAAAATATATTAAAATAAATATATATTTAAATTTAAACTTTATGTTGCTTATATAAAGTAATAATTATTGAGAAGCGATTACTTATTAGTAGAAAAGGGGTTAGTAGAGATGAATAATGGATTTTATAAATTGAATTCAGTAGTATTAGGCTTTGATATAGCAAGTGATATTAATAAAATAAGATTTAATCATTATATAATGAGAAAAGAAAATATACAGAGATTGCAATGTACTTTACCAAGAGGTCAATTTTATATGACAGTAAGAAGAGCTGCTACAGATTTACAACTTTCTATTTCTACTATAAGTAGGCTTGTAAGAGAGTTTTCAGATTTAGGAGTAATAAGGCTTGTATCTAAGGGAGCAAAGGGGAAGATGCATTCTATATATAGTTATATTAGTTCAGAAATTAGTGAAGATTTATTTGATAGTATTAGTGAGAATTTATTTGATAGTGATGAAATTATAGATTTTAACTATGACAGTGTAGAGAATTATGAGTTCAATAATTTAGAGTATGCTTATGGAGATATAGAAAATAAGGATTGTATTGATAAAGATTGTATTTATGGTTGTGGAATGTCAAAATATGATAGTAGTATTGAAGAAAATACAGAATGTAGTAACTGTGATGACTGTAGTATATTAAGTAGTAAGAATAATTCAAGTAGTGAGAATAATTCTGCTAATAAAAAAAGCAATGACTTAGATTATAGTGGAATAAAAAATCATGGTAAAAATACTAGTTATAATAATGAAAATATCAACAATGAAAATATCAACTCTGAAAAATCTGTTGTTAATTTTATCAATGTAACTAATAAAATTAAAGATTATACTAACAAACCATTTGTTGGAGAAGAATTGAAAATAGAAAACTCTAATTTAAAATCGAGGTCTTCAAATGTCAGATTTAATGAAACATATAATGACATAGATAAAATAACTAAAAATGACATAGAAGATAATCAAAGTAAAAATGTTATAAAATCAAGCAATAGCAAAGTGTTTAGTAGCATGAGTAGATATAGTAAAAAGAGTGATTTTGATAATACTCATGATGCACAAAAAGAAGCTAAGTTTGTAACAAATAAAAAAGAATCTTTAAATAAATTTAATAAAAAAAATATACAGCAAAGCATTATAAATATGCTAAATAAAAAAACAGGAAAAAACTTTAAAATCAATTCTCCAACGAGCATCAAACTTATCAATGAAAGACTAAAGGAGGGTTATGTCTTAGAAGATTTCTACAAAGTTATTGAGGTAAAAGTAGCTAAGTGGAAAGATACCATAATGGAAATGTATATAAGACCAGAGACCTTATTTAGCCATAAATTTGAATCCTATGTTAATGAAAACATATCTGTAAAAAATCAAAGTAATGTTTACCAGTGTAAAAAGAGCGACAATCATAACAATAATAATTGTATATATTCTGACTATACCACATATGATGACAGCAAGCGTGAAAGAAAAAAACATGAAAATGTAAGGTATTGGAATCCAGTCTGTGAATTTTAACTAGTCGGAGAATGCATTTATAAGTGGAATTAATTTATATATTTTATAGCTGACAATGCGTTTATAACTAACATGAATTTATATATTTTATAGCTGATAATGCATTTTTAACTGGAAATATATTTATATCTTTTACAATTAAAAGTATATTTCTAACTGACAATATCATTGCAATTTAATATAAAAATAAAAGACTTAATAATATTAAAATATAAAACTTAAGAGGAAAGTGAGATTAATTTATATGGTTAAATCAAAAGCTGTTGAAATAGAGCAGGCTATTTTAGGCACAATTATTTTAGACAATAAATTAAACTACAAATTAGATGACTTAAATGAAAATATGTTTATGAATTCTACATGCCTTGAAATATTTAAAATCATGAAAGAACTTAGAAAAGAAAAGATAATAATTGATGTAGCAACTGTAAAATCAAAGATAGATGAGAAGTCTTTAGCAATTAAAATGAGCAGTTTAACTAGTGTAATCACTTGGGGTCAAACTTTTGGTATTGATGGTTATATAAAAATTTTAAAAGAAAACTTAGCAAGAAGAAGCATAAATCAAAATTGTCAAAGACTATTGGAAGGTATAAATTTTGGAGAAAATATCGATACTTGCATCTATAAATTTGAAAATAATATAAGAAAAATCTTGGACAAAGATACTTATGAAAATGATGATGTACATAGCATAGCAGAAAAAGTCCTTGATTTTTTAGAAAGTAAAAAGGATGTTGGATTTAAGTTTGGGATAAGTTTACTTGATTCGACTATAGGAGGTCTTTTTAAAGGGGAGCTAACAACAATAGCAGCTAAATCAGGGGTTGGAAAGACTGCTTTAGCTCTTCAAATAATGTTAAATTCGGCCAAGCAAGGGAAAAAGACTCTATTTATAAGTAGAGAAATGACAAGTGAGCAAGTGTTTATGAGAAATATATGCAAGATAACAGGGGTAAGTACAAGAAATATGAAATCTAAAGAGATAAATGAAAGTGATTGGAAACTAATTGTAAATGCAATAGGAGATTTACGCGAGAATAACTTAATTTATATAAATGACAAGATAGACACAATCAGTGCAATTAGAAAGAGGATAAGGCAAATAAAGCCCGACTTATTAATTGTGGATTATGTGCAACTTCTTACATCTCAAAAAAGTATGGAAAAAAGAGAAAGAGAAGTGGCCACTTTTTCTAGAGAATTAAAAAGTATGACTCTGGATTTTGATATACCAATAATTCAGTTAAGTCAATTAAATGATGAAATGAAAGATTTTAGACCTTATGGAGATAGACCTATGAGGGATAGTAAAGCCATCTACCACGATAGCAACAATGTGGTTTATATACATCAATTAAAAGGGAGTGATTATGAAGAAGCAGTAAAAGATATAGGAGAAAGTGAGGAATTAGTTAGGGAATCAGAGTACAGGGGAATTAAGATTGTTGATTTAATAGTTGCGAAGTGTAGGGATGGACAGACTAGGCATAAGCATTTTTGTTACTATGGGGATAGGTTACATTTTCAAGAACTAAATTATTAGAGTAATAAGATAGCCATAACAAGCTTATTGAAAGTCTAAAAATAATATAAAATATGAGGTGAAAAGATGTTAGAATTGGAAAAAATTATAGAATTGCTTGAAGAACACAATATAGAAGTGAGTATTCCAAAGGAGTTACATAAGTATAATTTATTGGAGTATCTGAAATTGTGTCAACAAAGTGGGGGAACATATTTTTATATTAAGACAGTGGAGGGTGCTTTAAAAGAGGCTAGAAATGAGCTTATGATTAAATTATTTAATGGAAAAAATTATATGGAATTAGCGAGAATGTTTGACATGAGTGTTATTAATGTCAGGTACATTGTTAGAAAGAAATAGATATGTTGTGGATAAGGTAAGTGTGACTATTAGAGTGGAATTTTTAATCTTGATATCTTATGTGATTAAGTCACAGATAAAAAGTAAATATATTGATATAATTCCTATAGATTAATAATATAGGGAGGTTATTATGTCTGCTAAAAAAAAGAAGTATGCAAATATTTTAGAAAACGAGTGTGTAGCTTGTGGTAGCTGTATAAAAGTCTGCCCAAGAGGGGCTATCTCAGTACCACATGGTATTAGTGCAAAGATTGATAGAGACTTATGTGTTGGATGTGGTATTTGTGAGAAGGTATGTCCAGCATCTGTGATTGAGATTATAACAATATTAAAAGAGGAAGAAGGTAAGTGTCATGAATAATAAAAAACATTGGTATGACTATTTATGGATTTTCTCTTCAATATATTTGATATTGGGATTTGTAAATATTATTTTCGCTTGGATTGGGTTAATTTGTTTCTTTATCCCATTACTTATTTCTATTATTAAAGGAAATAAAGCGTACTGCAATAAATATTGTGGAAGAGGACAGCTGTTTAATTTGCTTGGAAATAAATTAAAGTTGTCAAGAAATAAAGATATTCCTAAATTTATTAGAAGTAAGTGGTTTAGATATGGTTTTTTGACATTTTTTATGGTGATGTTTGCTAATATGCTTTTTTCAACTTATCTAGTGTTTGAAGGTAGTAGAAATTTTAAAGAGGTAGTGACTTTGCTTTGGACTATAAAAATGCCATGGCAATGGGCATATCATGGGACTTTAGTTTCACCTTGGGTGGTACAGTTTGCGTTTGGTTTTTATAGTGTTATGCTTACATCAACTGTTCTTGGATTGATTACGATGATACTATTTAAGCCTCGTTCATGGTGTGTTTATTGTCCTATGGGTACTATGACTCAGATGATATGTAAGGCGAAGAGCAAGTCTGTATAGAGAGAATTTATGTGAATTTGTGAGGAGTATAGATAGAGTTTGTATAAAATAAACTTGTTTATGCTTCTTTTTTATGTGTAAGAGTTTTAATTAAGTAGAAAAATTAAAAAGAGTAGATATGATAAATTTAGATAGCAATAATAATTAAATAATAAGATAGAATATAAAGCAATGAAAGAGGCTGAAAGAGAAAGAAAAAGAGGGCGAAGGAGATAGGAAAATAACTATAGAATAGGTAAAATATGTAGGAATTATATGTTATAATAGTTTTAGCAAGAAGATGTAATCTACAATTTATAGAGTGGAGTTCATACAAAAGGTTATCCTCCCAACGTATAGAAGGGAGGTGAGTATGTGTGGATAATTTTTTACAAGGTGTACTAGCAAGTTTAGTTGCCAGTTTAATAGTTTACTTAACGGATAAATTGTTTAAAAAAGTAAAAAGCCACTCTGGCAGGAGTGACTTTAGTTTTGAACTAAAGATTAAGTTCAAAAAGAAACACTAATTTACGAACTCCACTCTACTGCAAATAGATTGTAGTTCTTCTTGCTTTTATTATATCACAAATTAGAAAAAATATGTAAAGTACTTGTTTTAATCGCAGGTACTTTTTTATGTAAAAACAAATTTGCCTACAGCCTTTTTGGTATATAGAATTAGTAAGTTTGAAATAATATTCATATAAAAACTTTAGTTGATTTTAAAACCAATATGAAATCAATATATCGAAGGCATTTTAAAGTCAATTATTAATTTTTCATGATTTCTAAAGTATTTTATATCATCCATATCATGAGTAATTATTATAGCACTCTTATTTTCCATCTTTCTTATTACAAAATCCATAACCTTATACTTAGTTTCAATATCAAGACCCTTAAATGGCTCATCCATTATAAGCAAGTCAAAATCATATAATAAAGCTCTTAATATTGCAACCCTTCTTTTCATACCACCACTTAATTCCCTTACTCTTTTATTCATGCAACCCTTTAAGTCCAATAGTTCTAAAGCATCTTCAATTTCTGAATTACCCAGACTTTCACATACCAACTTTATATTCAATAACACACTTAGATTTTCACACAAACTATCATCTTGGAATACTGCACTAATCTTTTTATTACTAATACCTATAATTTTTCCACTATCTGCTTTCTCCAAGCCCATTAATATTCTTATCAAAGTTGTTTTACCAATACCAGATGTTCCTGTTATAAATGAGATAGCATCATCTTTAAATACATTATTAAAATTGTCTAAAACAACCTTATCATTATATTTTTTATTTAGATTCTCAATTACTATATCCATTTAGTTTATCTCCAATCTTTTTAATAAATAGTCTATCAATGATAAAAAGCCCTTTTGAAAGCAAATACTTATTATAATAATAACTATAGTCCATGCAAATAAATCTGGTGTATTTAAGTATACTTTAGCTTTGTATAAGTTTTCTCCTATAGAATTAGCTGGCATTCCTATTATTTCTGCTGCTATTCCAGATTTCCAACATAGCCCTAAAGAAACACTACATGCTGCTCTTAGATATGGTGCTACCTCAGATAAATATATGTACCTTATTTTTTTTATCTTACTGACTTTAAATACTTTTGCCATATCATTTAACTCCCTAGATATACTATTTATTCCATCTAGAATATTTCTATATACCACTGGCAATACCATCAAGAAAGATATAAAAATAGACAGGTTCTTTGAAGATATCCATATTAAAGATAATATTATGAAAGAAGCTACTGGTATAGATTGTATTGTCAGTATTAAGGGTTCAATAAGTATCCTAAAATTTTTTTTATTAGATGCTATTATGGCAGATATTATTCCAATGATAAAAGCTAATATAAATCCTGTTGTTATTTTCATAAAAGAAAAGAGTATTGATTGCCAAAACTCAAACTTCATAGATAATTCGAATAACCTTTTTAAAGAGGAAAAAGGAGATACTAAAAGTATCTCCTGACCAATTATCATACTACTTATTTGCCAAACTATAAGCCAAAAGATTATTGCTAGTATATGAGCTTTACTAATTTTCTTGAGTGTAGTAGAAATCTTCACCTGGCATCTTTCCTCCTATTGACTTTGGATTAGCATCATAAAGTACTTGTAAGTATCCACTTAATTTATCTTTCATTGTATTACCTTCTATAAATGTTATATTACATTTTGGTATTGCTTGCTTTGCTATTTGAGATGGTACTATTTCATTTTCCTCAATAAGTTTTGAAGCTTCTTCTATATTATTGTTTGTAAAATCAACTGATTTCTTATATTCTTCTAAGAAACTTTTAACCTTTTCTGGATATTTATCAATAAACTCTTTTCGTGCAACAACAACTCCTGTTACTAAAGCACTTTCAGTATTTTTATCTTTATTCAAAGTATCCCATTCTTTTGTCAAATCCAAAGCTACTCTTAAGTTGTCACTCTTAGTCAATGCTGTTGTTACAAATGGTTGGGGAAGTAGTGCTATTCCATTTTTATCATTTAATAATGCCGCCAAACATTCTGTATGTTCTGATTTGTACTCTATGTTGACATCTTCAGTCGGGTCAATTCCATTTTCTTTCAATATGTAATTCAAAGCATATTCAGGAGTAGAGCCTTTACCACTAGAATAAATCGTTTTTCCTTTTAAATCATCGACACTGTTTATAGAATTTCCATTCTCAATTATGTATAAGACTCCTAAAGTATTAATGGCTAGTGTTTCTATTTCACCATTGCTATTATTATATAAAACAGATGACAGATTTGCGGGAATAGCAGCAATATCTAGCTCTTTGTTAACAAGCTTGGGTGTAATTTCATCAACAGAATTTGCTATTGAAAATTCATAATCCTTTTCTTTTTTATCGTTTTCATCACCAATCATTTTGACCATTCCCATTCCTGTAGGACCCTTTAGTGCTGTCACCTTTGCAACTACTTTAGCTTCTTTTGTTTGTTTTTCTGGTGGGTTTGATGTACACCCTACCAATGAAATTATTATTAATGCTGCTAGTAATAATATTGATAATTTCTTTTTCATAAAAACTTCCTCCTAGTATTTAATTTTATATTTTATATAGAATCTGTTATTTAAGTTTATATTTCATATAGAATCTGTGTTAACTTTTCTTTATTCAATATTTTTATACACTTTTTACCAAGTTCTAAACAATTTTCATTTTGTAATGACTGCAATTCCCTATATAAAGATGCTCGACTTACACTAATTCTTTTACTTAACTCCTCCTTAGAACACTCTAATAGCACAGTGTCATTTTTACTAGCTTTTTCTAGTAAGTATTCAATAACTTTCTTTTTACTAGATTGTATATTTAAAAACTCTACTTTTCTAAGTAAAAATTGTATTTTTCTATTACAATATCTTGAATACTCTAAAGCAACAGCAATATCCAACTTCATCATATCTATAAAGCATTTTTTGGGATAAAAAACTACGTAAACATCACTTTTGCATTTTAGTACAGTATCTAAGGATTCTTCATCAAATATATTAGAAATTCCAAAAACATCTCCTTCCTTTAGAATAGACATGTTAACTTCAGTTCCATCACTTGATATACAATAGATGGATACTTGTCCTGTTTTGACTACACCTACATAATATTCTTTATCAAAAAAATCGCTTATAAATTGACCCTTTTTATAACTCTTTGCTTTTATCTTATCTTCTACAATGTATCTTTCAGAAAATAACTTACTATTTATTAGTACTTCCTTCTCATTCAAAGTCATCACCTTTTCTGATAAATATTCACTTTGATTGAAATAATATCATAGTATTTACCAAAATTCAATAATATTGATAATTATTTTCAATCAAGTTTATTTATTAATTGTCTCATTTGATACAGTTTTTAGTAGTTTTTAATGCTATCATATCTCTTAACAAAATATGAAAGGAGATTTTACATAATCCATGAAAACTATATTAATTTCTGGTTCATCTTCTGTAGGGAAGACTGCTTTAATAAAACATTTAATTCCTTATCTGAAGTCTAATGGGCTTAACCCTTCAATATGTAAGATAGATTGTCTAGCTACTGATGATGATTTAATATATAAAAAATTGAATATACCTTATATTGTTGGACTTAGTAAAGATATATGTCCAGACCATTTTCTTATCTCAAACATAAACGAACTTATACTTTGGGCTAAAAATAAAAGTAGCGATATTTTACTAATAGAAACTGCTGGGCTTTGCAATAGGTGTTCACCTGCAACAAATAAAACACTCCACATATGTGTATGTGATTGTACATCTAGCTTTAAGACCCCTCAAAAACTAGGTCCAATGTTAAGTGAAAGTGATGCCATAGTTCTAAGTAAAATAGACATGGTATCGCAAGCAGAAAGAGAGATAATATCATTTAATATAAAAAAAATAAATCCTAATTCTAATATATTCTTTATAGATGGATTAGTTGGTTTTGGTGTAGAGCTAATTTCAAACTATATAAAAAGTACTAATATTCCAAACAATGACGAACATTTATTAAGACATACAATGCCAAGTGGAGTATGTTCTTATTGTATTGGGGAATGTAGAATTGGTGATGAATTCCAACAAGGCATAGTTTCTAAAATGAATTTTAGAGGTGAATTTTAATGAAAAGTATAACCATATATCCTGGAAAAAACAAACTTGGCAATACAGAGAACTTTGAATCTCTAACTTTTTATAGAGGTCATATTTATTCTATTGTAGGTAATACTGGCTCTGGTAAAAGCAGGTTAATCAAAGATATAGAGCAGTTTGTCAATAAAGATTCTTTGACTAATCGAAAAGTAGTCATTGATAATATGGAAGTTGCTATTGAGGAAAGAAATAAATTTGCTACAAATCTAATTTCTCATCTTAGCCAAAACATGAGGTTTGTTCTTGATTCTACAGTTGAGGAATTTTTAGTTATACATAAAGAATGTAAAAACAATACTTCTGTATCAATAAAAGAAGTATTAGATGTAGCAAACTCCATAACAGCAGAACCTATTTCCCTATCTCAAGACCTTACATCATTGAGTGGGGGACAGACACGTGCCTTGATGATTGCAGATGTTGCTCTCATTTCAAATAATCCTATTGTTTTGATAGATGAAATAGAGAATGCTGGAATAAATAAAAATGTTGCATTAGACATCTTATTGAAAAGTGATAAGCTGATTTTTATAGTTACTCATGACCCTCATACAGCACTTATAGCAGAGAAGCGTATAATAATGAAAAATGGTTCAATCTTCAAAGTAATCAATAAGACTAAAGAAGAAAAAGAAATCTTAGGGAAACTTAAAGATATATATGAATTTCAATTAGAATGTCAATATAAATTAAGAAAAGGAGAGACTCTTTATGAAAAATGTTAGGCTGTATTGGAGCAATATTTGTATACTTCATAAATATGAGAAAAACTATTTAGATAATTTAATTATGTCTTTAAAAGAGAAGGATATTAATTTAGAGGTAACTTATTTTGGTATAGGTTATCCTTACAAACTCAATGAGTATTTAAAAAAACCAGATGCTTTAATTCCTGATATTATAGTTTCTACAGATTTAGAAGTGTATGAAGACAAGAATATCTATTCAAAGTTTTCAAGTAAATTGTACTCGTTATCGAGCTATTTCAATATTAAAAGTGAGATTAAATCATCATCTATATATTTCGATGAAAGATTACTTCCATTTTTGGTTATACCATTAGTATTTTCTTATAATCAGAATTACAAGGGTTTAACAGATTCTATAAAAAACGTAATTGACGCTGATACAAAAACTGTCATTGGTGGTATAAATAACTCTGGTGCGAAATCTGTTGTTAAAGCTATATGGAGTAGATATGGAAAAGAGTACGTGGAGAGATTTTTATCTAATTCAGTTATATTAGATATGCCAATACAATCATTTAATGATGTAAAAAATGGTTCGGATAGATTAGCAATAACTCCTAGTATATATGCAAAGCGTGCTAATAATAACGATTTATTTATGTCATACCCTGATGATGGAGCTATAGCATTACCATCTTATATTGCTGCAAGTAAATCATTAGATGAAAAAACTATGCTGGAGGTATTGGAATCTCTTGTATCTAAGGAATTTTGTAATTCATTTGTGAAGTCTGCATCATTGCTATCTTGTATTTATGATACTATGGATGATAGTCTTATTAAAAACAATCAGTATAAGTTTTTATATCCTTCTAAAGAATGGTTAGGTACAGTTACGACTGAAGAATTTTTTGAGGTTTATAATATGTATATATAATATATTTATTTTTATTTATTGTTTGTATATTATTGTTTGTGGATAATATTATTTTATGTTTATGGATAGATATTTGAATATTACAAGTAAGACGACAAATAAGATTATAAATAATTATAATGTGTTTTTTGTTTTTTTACATAGCAATTATCATATAGATTAGGGGTTCTTAGGAACTCCTTTTCTGTTTTTTGTATAAAAAAGGAGATGATTCAAATTTTTATTTTGAGACATCCCCTTTTATCATGGTAAAATGAGAGTACAAGGTATTAATACAATACATATATAAAATAAAAAATAGATTAAGATTAATAAAAGGAGATTTGATGATATGAAAAACGAGATAGTAGTTATTGCTCCTTCTAAGTTATTTTCAGATACTGTATATGAAGTGCTTGAAGAACTACATATAAAAATTCCATCATACATTGCTACAGGTAAAGAAACTATAGAACTAGCAGATAACCTAATTAACTTAGGCACTAAAGTAATAATTACTCGTGGTCAAAATGTTGATTTATTGCGTAAGCATGTTTCAATTCCTATAGTAGATATTGGATATAAATATGAAGACATATTTTATTCGTACAAAAAAGCACTTAAATATTCCTCAAAAATAGGATTTATAGGTTTAGAATTATCATATAAAACGGCTAAGCGATTCAAAGAAATCTCCAATTTTGACTTAGAAATACCCAAGTTAAATTCTCTTTATGAGTTTGAAGATACAATAAAAGAATTAATTGATAATGGTACTGAAATTTTCATAGGTGGAAAAACAACAAAAGAAATCACCTCTAAATACAATAAGCCCTGTATAGAGACTGAAGTTGAAAAGTCTTCTATTCATGCATCTATTAATGAAGCAATTCATCTATATAACATAGGAATTGAAAAGAGAATAAATAACTCTATTACAGAAGAAATTCTAGAATGTACCCATAGTGGTATAATTGCAATTGATAAAAATCACTCACCACTTTTTATAAATAATCAAGCAAAAAGGCTACTATTTAACCAAGTTGATAAATTTATAAAAGATTATTTAACTTCTGGTGATATTTCGGATTCACTGAAAAATGGGCATTCTCTATGTAACAATATAATTAATTTTAAAGGGTCTTCTCTCACATTTGATTGTTTTCCAATTATAATTGATAGTTTGCATTTTGGATGTGTTGCAACCATACAAGATATCGAAAATATTCAATCAACAGAAAAAGAAATAAGAGAGAGTTTAATTTCAAAATCTCATTGTGCAAAAAGCAATTTTAACGATATATTAGGTTCAAGTGATGCATTAATGCACTCAGTAAATATGGCTAAGAAATTTGCTAAATCTGATTCTACAATAATAATAACTGGCGAATCTGGCACTGGAAAAGAAATATTTGCTCAAAGTATACATAATTATAGCAATAGATTTAATGGACCTTTTGTGGCTATAAACTGTGCAGCTATACCTGAAAATATACTTGAAAGTGAACTATTCGGATATGTAAAGGGAGCTTTTACAGGTGCTAGAAATGAAGGAAAAGCAGGTGTCTTTGAATTGGCACATAATGGGACTATATTTTTAGACGAAATTGGAGAAATTTCTAAAGATGTCCAAGTCAAACTGCTTCGAGTATTGCAGGAGAGGGAAGTTACTAGAATAGGTGATACTAAAGTTGTACCTATTAATGTAAGAGTTATAACAGCTACCAATAAAAACTTAGTGGAGCAGATTGATAATAATAATTTTAGAGAAGATTTATTTTACAGACTTTGTGTGTTGAAGCTAGATTTACCTCCTCTTAGAGAGCGAAAAGAAGATATCGAACAACTGACATATGCTATTATATCTCATTATAACAAACCAGTGTCAATATCTGATTCTGCACTTAAAATTTTAAGTAGATATGACTTTCCTGGTAATATAAGACAATTAAAAAATATAGTAGAAAGACTAGTAGTTATGTGTGATGATAATTTTATAGATGAATACTTAGTTTCTGAAATTTTAACTTCTGAGCCACATTTTCGAAAGGATATAAATTCAACATCCACAATAGATTATTCTCCTACTTTGGCAGATAATAAAATTGTAGATTATGAAAAAAAATTAATTCTTGAAACATTAGAGAAAAATAATGGAGTAAAATCTGTTACTGCAAGTCAGCTAGGTATCAGTACTACTACTCTTTGGCGTAAACTTAAAAAGTATCAACTTTCAAATTAAATATATGATAAATAAAATATTTATTAAATAAAATGTTCATTGAATAAAATGTTCATTGAATAAAATAAAAAATGGGGCTGTCTCAAAATAGAGATAAGCTTCTTTTTCATTGTTGAAATGATGAAAATATAATTGATTTCATACAAAAAAGAGTGCCTCATGAACTAAAAAGTTCATTTTGAGACACATCCATTTTTATTTTAATATTTATATGTATAAATATTTTATAGACATAGAGTAGAAGTCATCTATTACTAAACTCTGTAAACATCATCTATAATTTGTACACCTTTTTTTTCTAATGTTTCTTTTACCCATTCTCTATTTGCAGTTCCTTCAGAAGCTTTTACTACTTTAGCATGGTCTTGTTGAGCATTTGCTTCTGCTTTATCAATAAGGTCTGCTGCATCATTTTTAGGGATTACGATTACACCATCTTGGTCTCCTAATATTATATCTCCTGGATTAACAGCAATTCCTCCTATAGATATAGGTACATTCACTTCTCCAGGACCTTCTTTATATGGACCACCTGGAGTAGTTCCTGTAGCATATATTGGACAACTAGACTTTGATATAACATCAATATCTCTTATTGGACCATCTATTACAATTCCTGCTACCTTTTTGAAATCTGCAAGATATTTGTACATGATTTCTCCCATGATAGCTTGTGTTCTATCTCCATTATTAGATAGTATTATAATATCTCCTTCTTGAGCTATATTAAGAGCTTGATGAAGCATTAAATTATCTCCTGGTCTTGATTTTACTGTTAATGCAACTCCACACATTCTGTTTTTTGGTGAAGACATTAACTTTATTTCTGAACTTAATGCACTTGACCTATACATACAGTCTCCTACATTAGCTGCTGGTAATACACTAAATCTTTTTACAAGTTCTTTATCTGGTAAATCTCTTTTTAAATATACTCTATTTCCTATTGTCATTTTAAGTTCCTCCTAATAAGTGTTTGTTGTTTACTAATCATTGTATATAGTTGCATTGTCCCAATCTATTGATTTTACTGGCCAAGTAGGATTTTTACCTTCAAATACCTCATTAATTCCAATTGCAGAGTGTAAAGAGGCTCTATTAGTAGCTTCTTTAGTTGCTGCTCCTATATGAGGAGATACCACAACATTATCTAAATATAATATAGGGTTTTTAGAATCTACTGGTTCTTGTTGTAATACATCCAAGCCAGCACCTGCTATAATATTATCTCTACATGCTTCATATAAAGCTTGTTCATCTACAACACTTCCTCTTGCTGCATTTATAAAAAATGCTGTTTCCTTCATCATACTAAACTGTTCTTTTCCTATAAAATGTTTAGTGACAGAAGTTGTTGGACAGTGAACAGAAACAAAATCACTTTCTTTATATATTTTGCTTATATCTCTAGTTACTTCTACACCTTGTGGGAAGTCTTTAGATGATTTATAGGGGTCATATGCAACCACTTTCATATTGAATCCATCCATACACATCTTAGCAACTCTTGAACCTATGTTTCCACATCCAATAATTCCTACAGTTTTTCCATCAAGCTCACATTTAGGAGTTCTTAATTTAGCTTTATAATAGTCATCTATAAAACTTTTTCTTACTCTTGTATAATTTCTAGAGCAATATAACATATACATTAGTGTTACCTCTGCAACAGAAGTACTATTTGCTACTGGACAATACAATACTTGAACACCAAATTCTTTTGCTGCATCTAAATCTACAGTATCAAATCCTGCACCATGACGTACTATTACTTTTAAGTTATCAGCAGCTTCAAATACCTCTCTCGTTATTTTAGATAACCTAACTATAATTGCATCAATACCTTTTATATCATTTATTATATCTTTAGTCTCCATGCCTGAACCAGTTATTAGTTCATGTCCTCTACTTTCTAAGTAATCTCTTCCTTCTTGCATTATTTCTTGTGGTAATAATATTTTCCAACCCATTTTTTTCCTCCTAATTAATTTTCATATATGTAATCTGGGGCACAATATACTATAAATCCATTTTTAATTGTCATTTCTGTTTTTAATAATTTATCTGCCTCGAATTTACTACCTTTCCAATCTGTATAAGTTTGTTTAACATCCATAATGTCAAATATTGCTACATCTGCATTTGAACCCTCTGATAAACATCCTATTTGATTTTCCATTTTCATAAGTTTAGCTGGATTTTGTGTTGTCATTTTTACAACATCATATAGACTTATTCCCATACACATGTATCTAGACATAAGATTTGGTAGAGAGAATATAGGTCTTCTAAACATGCTTTCTAACACCAAATCTGTACTACAAATATCAGCTATAAATCCTTGTTCTTTTGCTTTTAGCATGACTTCAAAATCACCATGTTTTCTACCTTCTCCTGTGTCAAATATGATTCCTCTTTCTCTTGCTTTCTTTACACATTCATATAAATTGCCATTTGAGTCGAGGATAGTGTTTTGAACACCTTGATATACATGTTCAAATATGTCTCCTGGTCTTAATATATTTAATACTTCCTCTGTAGGAACTGGTAAATTTGTACAATGTACCTCAACAGGGCATCCTATTTTTTCAGCTATTTTAATAGTTTCTTTTAATGGCTCTATTCCTAGACCTTCCACTAAATTTTCACTTAATCTTATTTTTAGACCTAATATATTGTCTTTATTTTCATTGTATATTCGTTCTATTTTTTCATGATTAAAATACCTTGGGTCAATGCATTCATGATAGCTAGTAGTTACTAATCCTGCTGAACAAACCTGCAAGAAACTTTTTATATTTACTTTACTTCTAGCCACAATTGAAGACTTAAAGAGTTGGTAGTTTGCTACCCCTGCTGAACAATCAATTGCACTAGTAACACCAGTTGGAAGATAGGTGCTATCTGGATATATACCAATTTCAGTTCCATCTGCAAACATATGAGCATGTGCATCAATCAACCCTGGAAAAACAAATTTACCTCTTGCATCTATTGTGTGTTTTGCATTATCGCCATGTTTATATTCAGTTATTTTTCCATTGTATATAGCAATTGTTTTATTCCCATTTACATTATTTTTAGGGTCTACTACATGTCCATTTACAATAAGTAAATCTAGCATAATTATTCATCTCCAATATATAAATTTAATGTGTACTTACCATAATCCAATTATTTTCCAGTAAGGTAAGCCTATTACTAAGAATATTGCTAATGCAACCATTACCATGATAGTACCTACTTTCCAGAAATCTTTTTGAGATACATATCCTGATGCAAAGGCTATAAGACCAGCTCCATTTCCATAATGAGTCAATAAAGCTCCATAACTTGCAAAGAATGCTAGTAATAATGTAACTACCATCGGATTTGCTTTAGTAGATAAAACTATTGCAAATAGTACAGGATAAAAAGATGCTACAAATGCACTATTTGATACAAAGAAGTATCTAACTGCCAAACTCACTAACAATAGTACTATTGTAACTAATAATCCATTTACATCTGATAGATTAAGTACTGTACCTAATTTATCAGCCAGCCAATTGTAAAAACCTGCATCAGCTAACGAACCAGCAATACCATAAAAGGCACCATACCATATAAATACATTCCATGCTCCTTTAGCTCCAATAACATCGTCCCAATCTAAAATACCTGCTATAAGAACTAGTGCTAAGAACACAAATCCTACTACTTGCATATTTAAGTTTACAAAAGGTATTTTTTCACCAAACATCCATCCAAGAATTGCAAGAATAAAGAATACAACTAGTATCTTTTCATGTTTTGTAATAGCACCTAATGAATCTAAATCTTTTCTTATCTGTGGCTTAATATCTGTTAAGTGAGTTAAACCTGGCTTATATATTTTATAGACTATAAGTGGTGCTACTAGTAAGAATAAACCTGCTGGTACAACTGATGCCATAAACCAAGTTCCCCAAGTTAAGTTAACACCTAACATACTTGCTGCCAAAGAAACTGTTATCGCATTAGTTGCCATACCTGTCAAAAATAATGCTGCTGTACCTTGAGAGACTACATATGTTAATACTGTTAAATATGCACCCAATTTTTTAGGCTCATCATCAGGCTTAGAACCTGCACCTTCTGCGATATTTCTAAATATAGGATATATAATAGTTGTTCTAGAGGCATTTGACCCTGTAGCAGGACTAAGTATTAAATCACTTATCATCATTAAGTATCCAAGTCCTAGAGTAGAATCTCCTGCTCTTAGTAAAAGGTTGTATGCCATACGTTTTCCTAGTCCTGTCTTTACAAATGCTGTACAGACAATAGTTACAACAACTAAAAACCAAGTCATTTTATCTGAATATCCATGAAGTAGTATTGACTCATCCATAAACATAAGGGCTACACCTACAATGATTAAGGTAATTATTGGCTCTTTAAATGGTTTAATAACAAGACCTGCTAGTAAACCTAGATATAAAGCAACAATATCCCAAGTTTCTTTCTTTAATCCTTGTGGTGCAGGTAAGCTCCATACAATTATTGGTATAGCTGCAACAAGTAAGAATTTCATCAACTGTTTTTTATTCATTTTCTTCTCCTTATTTAATTTTAGATTTATGTTAAATTATAAAAGCACAAAATATGCCAACTTTTTAGATTAATAATATTTTATTTGTTTTTTTATGTGATTTATTGTAATTTAACTGTTAATCAAATTGATTTAATACAATTTTATGAAAATATTTTTTGTAATTTAATAAAATAATATTATATTTCTTTATATTACATTTCAAATAGAAATATAAGATTTCAATTTGAAATGTAATGCTTTATATTGAAATGTAGTGTTTGAATTGTTAATGCAACAATGAAAAATATATATTCTCATATTCTTGATGAAATGGATAAAAAAGTTTCAGGTAAAATCGCAGGTAAGTTATACTAATCATAAGAGTAAGCTTTTCAAAAAAATTCAAATTTATTTCATATTAGTAATAGAAGTAAAACTAAGCTATTTTATTAGCAAATAAAAATTCAAACTAAATTTATCCGTATTTATAAAAACAGAAGGTAATTATATGAAAAATAAAATTAAATTAATGAAGAATTGATATAATAAAAAAGAGGTGCTTACATTATGAATAAAAGTAGAAATTTTAAAGAAGAAATTGAAGAAAGAGCTAAAAAGGAAGAAGCTAGAAGAAAAGACTCTGGATTTATAATAATGCTAAAGAAGAATGGTTTTAAATTAGAGGATACATTAACCAAATTTAAATATTCTACATTAACTGAGAATGAAATAAAAGAAGTTTATTAGAATAATAAATAAAAAGTGTTAGATAAATAGTCAATGTTTTTTATTTATTATATTAAATAGGAACATTAGATGTATTTAAATAAAAAAATGAATCTAATAAAATATTAAGCTATAATGTATGATATTCAATTTTTGTATAAAAAGGGAGATGATTTAAATTTTTATTTTGAGTCATCCCCTTATAATGTTAAAGAACGAAGTCTATCTTTATCCAACACTTTTATACCACCACGAGATAGAGATACAAGACCTTCACTAGCAAAATATTTCAACATTCTCGACACAACTTCTCTCGCACTTCCCATATACTTAGCAATTTGTTCATGAGTCATATTTACAGTAGTATTACTTTGCTTAGTTATTTCATCAACTAAAAAAGATGCCAAACGCTTATCAAAACTCATAAAAAGGATTTGTTGCATTGCCCACATAACATCAGAAAAACGTTCAGTGGCTAGTTTATACGAGAACAATTCTGCATGAATATTTTCTGTAGATAACTTTGAGAAAACAGAAGAACTAATTTGTATAATATCACAATCTGTCTCAGCATCTACATAGACATCAAAAGTTATTGTATTTAGAATACATGATGCTGATAATATACATACATCACCACTATCAAGACGGAAAAGTGTTACCTCACGCCCTTCATCTGAAAGTATGTATGTGCGTATTGTTCCAGACTTTATAATCAAAACACCAACACAATCACTATCACCACTATGAATTGAGTTTCCTTTTTCAAAGTGGGATATATTGGCTGAAGAGATTAATAAGCTTTTTTGAGAGTCAGTGAGTTTATCCCAAAAAGATAAACCTTGTGTAAGTATATCAATATCGTTTTGTGAAAGCATATAATGTCTCCCTTCCTAAAATAATTATAATCCCATGATACAAGTGAATAGATAAAATAACAAGTAGTTTGAGAAAAAGGATTATTTAACCACATATTAATAGTATGATTTGTGTGAAAAATATATGTTAATATATATTATTGCCTGTTGGCAAGTAGATTAAGCAATATAAATAGATAAATTAATTTATAAGTGCTAATAGAGTTAATTAAGCCTACAAAATACATGAAATAATTTTATATCTTTTCTGATAGTCGATTTGTATAAGTAATATACATGAAGCTTCTTTGATAGTCGATTTATATAACTGACACATACTTTAAATTAGATTTATTCTTTAGAAGAAATGGAATTTATTTTTAAAATATGAAGCTCTTTATGTAGTCTTATCGTCATAAAACCTGCAACTATGGCAGCTATAAAATCAGCTATTGGTTGTGCATATAAAATACCATTTAATCCCCAAAATATAGGAATAATCAAGATTATAGGAATAAAACATATCCCTTGTCTACACATGCCTAAAAATCCACCTTCCTTTGCTTTTCCTAGTGAAAGGAATAATGTAGAATACACTGTATAAAAACCAAATAACATAAATGAAAATCCATTTGCCCTAAGAGCCTTACTACCATTTTCAATCAATAACACGTCACCACTTGTAAATTGTGAAATTATAGCTGTTGGGAAAAACACCATTACAAGACCAAGTACTACACAAAATATAGTAGTCCATTCTATAGATGTTTTTATTGCTTTGTGTAATCTATCATAGTTCTTTGAACCAAAATTATAACCAGCAATTGGTTGGAATCCTTTTATAAACCCAAATACGATAAGACTACCTAAAGACATTATTCGTGTTACTGCACCCATTCCAGCTATCACAGAATCACCATATTTTGTAGCTTCCATATTAGTTAATGTAATCGCGAGACTAGTCAATAACTGGAATATTAAGGTAGGTACACCAATCTTTAAAATTTCTGACATGATTTCATTTGAAAAACAACATTCTTTAATTCTAAAACTAAACATGCTTTTCTTGCTAAAAATGTATCCTATATAAACCAGTGTTGAAACCATCTGAGAGAGAGCAGTTGCAATTGAAGCACCTTTTACACCCATTCCAAAAGTATAAATGAATATTGGGTCTAAAATCATATTAAGCAATGCACCTAATAACATAGCGCACATAGTTGTTTTAGCAGCTCCTTCACTTGTGACAATATTAGTCATAGTGACATTAAACACATTAAAAATAGATGATACGACATAGATACTAGCATAAGACATTGCATAAGGCATAATACTTTTTGTAGCTCCTAATAATTTTAAAACAGGATTGAGAAGAATCATAATGACAATAATAAATAATATACCGACTATTATACTACTGTAAATAGCTGTACTAGCAACTTTGCCTGCTTTTTCCTTATCTCCATGACCTAGGAGTCTGGCAATGTAGGAAGCTGCTCCATTTCCAAATAATAATCCTAATCCCACAATAATTTGACCTAGTGGAAATGCAACAGATATAGCACCCATTTGACTTGTTCCAAGACCACCTACAAAGTATGCATCTACTAAATTGTACAATGCAGTTATCATCATACCTATCATAGTAGGTAATCCCATAGATAACAATGCTTTCGGTATTGGGGCAGACCCTAATAATTCAATTTTTTTGTTGCTTTCTTTCATGCTAAACACTCCCTTTCTATTGACATTAGCTCTAAAATATAATACTATAATTTATAGTAATACAGAAAATGCTACTATAATTTATAGTATTTGTCAATAGAGAGAAAACGAGAGGAGAATTTTTATGGCAACAATAGATTTAATTGTACTTGGCATAGTAAAGCAACAGCCTCAGAGTGCTTATGATATACAGAAAGTGGTGGAATATAGAAATATATCACGTTGGGTTAAAATCAGTACACCATCAATTTATAAGAAGGTAATTCAGTTAGAAGAAAAAGGTTATATTCAAAGTACAGTTGTAAGAGAGGGGAGAATGCCAGAAAAGGCAATTTACTCTTTAACAGAATTAGGTGAAAAGCATTTTTTAGATTTAATGTTTGATACAGCTTCAAAGCCAGTAAATATTTTTCTGGATTTCAATGCTGTAATAGTAAATTTATACAGTCTTACACCAGAAAAGCAAAAACTGTGCTTGAGTAGTATTGAAGAAAACATACAAGTATTAAAGTCGTATATTGAGGAAAATATAAATACAAAATCGAATGTACCAGAAACAGGGAAGGCTATTCTAGACCAGCAATTGGTCTTAACTCAAACGTTAGAAACATGGGTGAATTCCTTAAAGAATATTATAGATGCTGATAGTAAAAGAGGTTAATAATGATTAAAAGTATACCAGCAAAACAAATTTTACAGAAAGTTAAATTTGACAACTCAAGATGGTTTGGGATTGATTATAATATGAATCTCTACCGTGGTTGTCCTCATGGTTGTATTTATTGTGACAGTCGTAGCACAGTATACAACATAGAAAATTTTGACCAAGTGAGATATAAGGAAAATGTGATAGAAACTCTAAAAAAGGAGTTACATTCAAAGCGAAAAAAAGGAGTTGTCGGTATTGGAGCCATGTCTGATACATACAATCCTTTTGAAAAAGACCTTTGCATTACTCAACAAGCATTGAATTTAATTTCAGAAAATCATTTTGGAGTATCTATTGATACAAAAAGTAGTTTGGTAGTTAGAGATATACTAATTTTGAAAGAAATAACAAGAAATAATTCTGCCATTGTCAAAGTGACTATAACCACTGCAAATGACGAATTAGCAAAGAAAATAGAACCTAATGTGAGTCTAAGTTCTGAACGATTTGAAGCAGTAAAACAGCTTAATGATGCTGGAATATTTTGTGGGATATTATTGACACCTTTGATACCATTTTTGACTGACAATGAGAATGAGATAAGAGCAATTGTTGAAAAAGCACATAAGGCTAATGCAAAGTTTATCTATTGTATGTATGGAATGACAATGCGTAATGGTCAAAGAGAGTTTTTTTATAAGCATTTAAAGAATATATCGCAAAAACTAGTATTTCAGTATCAAAAGACATATGGACTAAATTATGTATGTCCTAGCTTGAATGGAAAGAGATGTGAACAAGTACTAAAAAAAGAATGTGGTCGTTATGGTATTTTGACAGAGATGAAAGACATTATAGAAGCCTATAAGAAATCAGATACATATACACAATTAAAGTTTTTTTAACCTATAAGTTGTAATTACTCTTGATTCTTCTAAAAATGTATTCTATTATCAATTTAGTATTAAAAACTAAAAAGGATTAAATACAATAAAACCAGATAGTAAAACTAGATAGTAATAATCATTCAGTGTTCTAATTGTATTATCATTTAGTTATGTTTATCAAAAACATAAAAGAAATATATGCTGAAAAGAGGAGATATATATGATAGAAATAAAAACTATAGATAAAAATAAAAAAGGTCATATTGACCTTTTGTTGTTGGCTGACCCATATGAGGTAATGATTGATAAGTATCTTGATGAAGGCACTATGTATGCTTTGTATGATAATGATGAACTCACTTGTATAGCAGTTGTAAATGAAATTTCTAAAGAAACATGTGAATTAAAAAATATTGCTACATATGAACATTTTCAAAATAGGGGCTACGCATCAAAGGTGATAAATCATATTTTAGATGTTTATAGTGAAAAGTATCCATCAATGATTGTGGGTACAGCTGAAAGTGGAATCCCGTTTTATGAGAAATTTGGATTTGTTTATTCACATAAGGTTAAAAACTTTTTTATAGATAATTATCCAGAGCCAATTTTTGAAGGGGAATCTCAATGTGTGGATATGCTGTATTTAGAACATAAATCAAAAGCCTATTGTTAATCAAATGTTTGTACACTTAATAAAATCATATTTTGATAAATATTACTTCCAAAATAGAAAGGAAAGGATTTAGATTTCCATTGATGCTATAATACAAAAAGAGAAGCAAAAATTATTATAAAATCATGTTTTAGCAACAAATTACATGAGTGCAACTTGAAGTTGACAATGTGCATTTCTTAAAATATAGAATTTAACATAATAGTTTGATAATATTTGGATATCAAATCACAGGAGGTAATAATATATGAATTTTGGTGAAAAATTATTTAAGTTGAGAAAAGAAAAAGGGCTATCACAGGAAGCAATTGCAGAACAAATCGGAACAACAAGACAGGCGGTTAGTAAGTGGGAAAACAATCAAGGATTTCCTGAAACAGAAAAACTTTTACTACTATCTAATATCTTTGAAGTATCAATTGATTTTTTATTAAAAGATGAGAAATCAATAAAAGGAACAAATGAAAAGGGATATTATGTAAGCAAGGAAGTGGCAAGAGGTTATCTTATCAATGAGAAAAGAGAATGTAAATATTTGGGTTTATGTTTTTTGTTTTGGGCATTAGCAGGTATTCCTTATGTAATGCTTCCAACTCATACAAGTTGGCGTATTTTAGGAATAGCAGTGTGTGTTGTTTTAGGTATTGGTGTTGTTATACTTGGGATGTTTACAGAACAAGAAGATTATAAAATCTTGAGAAAAGAGCCATTGTTATTTGATTATGAGTTTTTGAAAGAATTATCAAAGGAATATATTTCAATCAAGAAAAAATACAAGTTAGTTGCTATTCCAAGTACATTTTTGTTTGTAGTTGGTATTCTTATTATTGCGGTAACAGCTAGAGGGTACATTGAATGGACAGAATATCATTCACTTGTATTTTTGGGATTGGCAGTTGGTATTTTTGGTTTCGTACAATCTATTGGGATTATGGATGCATATGAGCTGTTGGTAAAAAACGAACAGTACTGTGACCGATTTATCTTTAAAGTAAAGAGAAAATTAAAGAATAAAATTGATAGGTTCTAAAAGTAAATTTTTAAAGGTAGGAGCTAGTTAGGGCAAGATATTAATTGTGAAATTTACAGAGACAGGATAAAAGGTCGCGATAAAACAGCAAAATGTATGATAAATATGAGTAATTATTATGATACTTTATTTTAGGATTATTTTATAAAAGTTAGAAGAGAGAAAGAAAAAATATTAAAAGGTCAAATTGACTAAAAATATAATATATATAGTATAACTTAAGAATAATATGAATAATAGAGCTTAAATGTAATACACATAATATAATTTAAGAATAATACGCATAGTATAAATTAATTGTAATACACATAATATAACTTAGGAATAATATGCATAATGGAACTTAAACATAATACGCATAATATAATTTAAGAATCGTATGTACAGTATAACTTAAACGTAATACACATAATATAACTTAATCATAGTATGCATAGTATAAATGAATGTTAATATAACTATAGATAACTTAATATAGTTATATTAACATTGCAAATGAATGAATATCATTCATTGACATAAAGAACTACCCATGATATACTGTGAACAATATAAGAAAGGAGGAGTCTAGATATGACAGATGTAAAAGAAAAATCAAGAAAAACCTTTAATAATCAAGCTAATACCTATGACCAAGATATAAAGGGGCAACATGCAAGAAAGCTTTATCCAGTCTTACTTAAAACACTTTCAGATATTTCATATGATACTGTTTTAGATTTAGGGTGTGGAACAGGAGCAGTATTACAAGCTATTTTAAATGAAGATTGTAGGAAAAAGGCTTATGGAATTGATATTTCTGAGAATATGTTAGATATAGCAAAAAATAAACTAAAAGAGAATGCTACCTTAGTTTTAGGAGATTCAGAGTATTTGCCATTTGAAAATGAATTTTTTGATGTTGTATATTGTAATGATTCTTTTCATCATTATCCTAAACCCGATAAGGTATTGTCAGAGGTTTGTAGGGTATTAAAGCCAAAAGGAACCCTGATAATTTGTGACTGTTGGCAACCATTTTTATTTAGACATATAATGAATGTTTTCATAAAGTACAGCAAAGATGGAGATGTAAAAATGTACTCAGAGAAAGAAATATGTAAATTGTTATCTGTAGATTTTAGAAATATTACATGGAATAAAGTGAATCATACTTCATATATTGTAACTGCTAAAAAATATAAACTAATATAAAAGACAAATAAAAATAAAGAAAAAGGCAGAAAAAGAGAAAAATACAAAGCAAAAAAATAAAACTAAAAACATAAAGAGAAAGCGAAATATAAACATAAAAAATATTACATATAATACTCTATCCTGTTGTAAATTTTTAACTCAAAACTTCTTTAAATCTCAAGGATTTTTTTAAATTAGCTATTGAATGAAATTCATTCATAAAGGGACGTATATAGATACAAAACTAGATTTTATTACAGGGAAAACTGTGAAGATAGTATTTTCTTGACTTTATTCAGATGTTTAAAAATCTGCTTCAAAGAAATAACAAAGTTGTTTTGTCCAATTTGATTTGAGACTATTAGCTTGCAAACCAATCAGATTTGATAGAAAATAAAGTTATAATTACGTTATGGACGATATTTTTTATTGGCTAAGTGATTGAAATAATAACTAAAAAGGTAATAGTAGCTTATCTAAGGAGGAAAATATTATGGTAGATTCTAATCAAATGACTTTTCAGGAAGTAGCTAATACTCTTAAAGAATTGGGTATTCATGGCATTACAGATGAAGCAATTAAACATCTTGAAGATACTTGGAACATCATGCCATCAGAGGTATTAGATTCAATGAATAAAACAGCCATGCTTTTAACCATTCTTGGCAGGGGTTCTTATGATTACAATACTGGGATATGGACACCTAAATCTTCTCAAGTATACAGTTTTGATGTAGAAAGACATGATATGTATACCATATTCCTGCAAGGAATTTTATCTATTAGTAATAATGAATTTGAAATCACACAAATTGTAGAAGATACAAGCCAAGTAGATTTCAATCAAGGAACTGGCATGCAGACAATAAGTTTTTACTACAATGGTAATCCGTATATGTGTGAAGTAGAAGTTAATCATGACTGGTTTAATGAAAAAATGCTATATTTTATGAATGAAGTTTTTGAAAAAGAAAAAAATATCAAACAGTTATTTTTCATGGGAGATGGTTATCACGAGTGTATTGTTTTTTACTGTACAGAAGAATGGGCTCAGCTTTTTAATAAGAAAACGGGTTGTACATTGTATAATAAAGAATAATATCAATAGTATTTGTCTTACATATTTTTTAAGTATTTATTTATGTTTATTAAGGTCTATCGTTTGTTAGGGTCTATCATAATATTATAAATATTTCAATCTGTACTTAACAAAATATATGTAATCAAAAAACATTAAAACAAAAGTTAAGTATAGTAGAATTTATTTGTGCCAGTTAACTGAAAAAATATAAAAAATTTATTGGAATACATATACTAAATCATGTAAAATATAGGCAAATAGATGATTATGTAAATTGTATGAGATTAACTATGGATGGTCATCCAGAGATTTATTCAAAGAAAACAGTGCTGTATTTTGTAGAGCTTCCTAAGATTAATAGATATGATAACATAGTAGATAGAGTTATATTATGGGGAAAACTTATCAATAATCCTTCTAACTTGGATGTCAGAGTTATAGCTAAGAATGATACTATTGTTAAAAAGGCATTAGATAGGTTAAAGGAATTAGGTAGTAATGAAGAATATTTATTAAATCTGAAAAGAGGTGCTTACATTATGGATAGAAGTAGAAGTTTTAGAGAAGAAGTTTTAAGAGAGGGAATAGAAATAGGGGAAGAGAAAGGAATAGAAATAGGTAAAGAAATAGGAAAAAATGAAACAACTTTACAAATAAACCGTAACTTTGTCATAAAGTTAAAAAACAAAGGACATAGTCTAAAGGAAATTTATGAGCTAGTTGATTTGAGCAAGAGTGAGATTGAAGAAATTCATAATCAAAATTAATAATTAAAAAAATATTGGTTATTTAGCTGTTATTTTCTTGATAATATATAAATGTATATAAGAGGTTGTGAATAGATTTTTATAAAATAAATTTATTTACAAGCCTTCTAATATATAAAACTATACAGGTTAGATTAATATTTATATAAAAATTGGGATGATTTTAATATGAAAAATAAATTTAAATAGAATGAAAAATTATTTTTTAATAATGCTTCCAAAAACACCCAATTGAATATATAATGTAACTATAAAAGCAAGATATTTTTATAGTAGTGGTTAATTCTCTAATGAGGAGGGTGTAAAATGGCTAGTATGATTATGGAAGTTGTAGGAGCATTATTTATAGTAATTGGATTAATTTTGACAGTTATTGAGATAAAAGGAAATTTCCCTTCTTTTTATGGTTTTGGTCAGAATGCTATAGGTAAAAATGCTATAGGAATTATAGCAGCAGGAGTAGCATTAATTTTCTTTAGAAATGGTATAGACAGTATAGATTCTATAGCTACTTATGGTATATTTTTAGCGATAGAACTTGTTGTAATCTCTGCATATTTCTTAATAAGAAAAAAGTTTTGTAGAGAAGATAAAAATTTAAGAGTTAATTAATAAAGTTGTCTACTATAAAATTAGAAAATTCAAAAAATAAAAGATTGCTTTTAATTATTTAAAATTCAAGAAACTATATTCTATACAAAATAGAATGTGGTTTCTTTTTTTAGTCATGTGGCACTATTAAGCACTTTTCGATAGATTCCCAATAACTATCGTAAAGTTTTTTTCAATTCCATAATTTTCCTTTATTTATTTAGATGCTCATAGACCTTCTGCTATTCTAATTCCAAAATCATTATTTTTTACAAAACTTTCAAAATCTATTTTGAGATAACCCCTTTTTTATTTGCACAAATAGAGATAAAACCCAAAGAATATATAAAAAAATTCATTATAACAAAAAATTAAACAAAAATAGTGTTGACCTTTGTGTTGCACAAAGATATAGAATTCTAATCAAAGGGAAATGGTTTTTAATAGAAAAAGTTTTAATCAAAAACAAATCATACAAAGGAGAAATTATTATGAAAAATGAAAGTATAAGAGAAAATATGTCAGTATTTGGAGAGGTAATACAACCGTATGAAATTCAAGATTTCCTTAGGTTAATTAATTTAACAAAAACAGCATTTAGCCAAGAACTTAGCAAAATAGAAATAATGCCAGGCGGGCTTACAAATAAAAACTTTAAGCTTGAGATTGAAGATGGCACTCAAATAGCAATGCGTGTGGCAGGAGTAGGGACAGCAGGATATATAAATCGTCCAGCAGAAAAGCACAATGCTTCTTTAATGTCATGTCTTGGAATAGCTCCAGAAATATATTACTATGACCCAAAAACAGGTTCACAACTTTGTGAATTTATAAAATCAGATACAATGCATGCAGAGGATTTTATAAATAATTCAGATGTAGTTATGAAATCAGCAGAAATTATGAGAAAATACCACGATAGTGGAATGGAGTTTAAAAGTGTATTTAATCCAATAGCTAAGATGAAAGAGTACTTACAAATACTTAAAGAAAATGGATTTGATAAGAGATATGATGGATGGGATAGTATAACAGAAAAAGTAGATATAATAGAAATTGCTTATCAAAATAACCCACAAAAATTAGTTCCTTGTCACAATGATACACTAGCAGAAAACTTTATGTATGATGGAAAAGTTATGCGTGTAATAGACTGGGAATACGGTGGAACAAATGATAGATTTTACGATATGGCATGTGTGTGCGTAGAAAATCCTCTTCCAAAAGATAAAGAAGAGCTTTATGTAAGAACATACTTTGGTGGAGAACCAACAGAAGAGCAAAGAGCAAGATTACTTACAAGTAAGTTTTTAGTTAATGCACATTGGTCTTTATGGTCATTAGTTCAAATAACATATGGTAAAGACCATGACTTCTATTGGGAATATGGAAGAACTCGTGCAGCTGATTGTATAGAATTTATGAAGGATGAAAACTTTGACCATTACTTAGATATAATAAATGACCCTAACTTTACAGAATCTGTAGAGGCACTATAAGAAGTATTTATTAGCATAAGAAATATAATAAAAATTAAGTAATAAAGAGCTGATTAATGTTTTTAGTACATAGGGGGTATACTGTATGGAATTATTAGGAGACTCAGTACTGTATATCATCATGGCTTGTTGTGTAGCTGGAGGATTAGCAAAGATTTTCAAAGAAGAATCAGAGCTAGCTAAATCTTTTGATGAAGGCTTACATACTATGGCAACGATGTTTATACCAATAGTAGGTCTTATGGTATCTGTTCCGTATCTAAAAGTCGGGGTAGAGAAAATATTTGGAAAGTTGTTTAGTATGTTTGGCGCAGACCCAGTGGTAGCAGCAGCTATGATTATGCCACCAGATTGCGGTTCATATGCTTTAGCTATAGAGATTGGGAAAACGAGTGAAATATTAGTGATAGTATTAGCGGTTGGATTTATGTGTGCATCTACAGTGGCATTTAATATTCCAATAGGACTTTCAATTTTAGATAAAAAAGATTACAAGTACTTAGCTTTAGGAGCTATGTCTGGATTTTTATCAGTACCTTTTGGAGTATTCACGTCATATATGGTTGCATTACTTACAAATCCTACGATACGTACGACACTTTCTACAGTAGGAAGTTCTAACTATACATTAAATTTAAGTATGCTAATGATTTTCCAAAATCTAATTCCTATTGTTGTGGTGTGTGTGTTGCTTGCATTAGGGTTAAAGTTGTTCCCTAATGGAATGATAAAAGGATTCATGTATTTTGGAAAAGGTCTTACAAGCATATTAATAATAGTCGTAGTATCATCTATTGTTGAACACTATACAGGTATTTTCACTAAAGTATTTGGGAGTTGGGGATTTGACCCAATGTTTGCAGATGAGAAAGAAATGTTTAGGTCTATTGAGCTTCTAGGGAGTATTGCAATGATGCTTTGTGGAGCATTTCCAATGGTTTATCTTATACGTAAGTATTTTAAAAAGCCACTGGAAAAACTTGGTTCAATAGCTGGACTAGATAGCGCAGGTAGTGCTGGATTAGTTGCATGTATGGCAAATGGTATCGCAATTTTTGGACTAGTTAAAGATATGAAACCGACAAGTAAAGTAATATCTATGTCGTTTTTAGTTTGTGCAGGATATTCTTTAGGAGATTTTATAGCTTTCAATGTCAATTTCCAACCAAACTTGGTTATTGCAATACTTGTTGGTCAAATCGTAGGTGGAATAATAGGTATAATATTTGCAAAGTTAATTGCAGTTCCATACGTTCTTAAGATGGAAAAAGAAGATGGTGTATCTAAAGCTTAGAATAAATGTGATAAAAAATTAACAAAAAATAATAAAAATTGGGGAGAGTAGTTATGATTAAATATAAAACAATAAATTCTTTAAAATCACCTAGATTTGCAGGAATTAAAACATTCATGAGATTACAAAATGTAGTTACAACAGACGATGTAGATTTTGCTGTTCTTGGTATACCATTTGATTCATGTGCTACATTTAGAGTTGGTGCTAGATTTGGTCCATCATCAATAAGAGAAATGTCAGTTCTAGGTTGTAAACCATATAATCCAGTTCTTGATGTTGGTATATTTGACTATTGTTCTGGGGTAGACTATGGTGATTTAGGCTCTGTGCCAGGATATGTAGAAGATACATTTGATGTAATTACAGAGGGGATGTTACCTATCTTTGAAAATGGTGTAATTCCAATAGCTATGGGAGGAGACCATAGTGTAACATTACCAGAATTAAGAGCTTGTCATAAGGTTCATGGACCAGTTGCTTTAATACACTTTGACTCTCATTATGATACAATAGCAGAATATTTTGGAAAGCCTTATAGTCATGGAACACCTTTCTACCATGCTGCTAAAGAAAACCTTGTTGATACATCTAAATCAATTCAAGTTGGAATAAGAGAAGGTTATTATGGTGAAGAAGATAAGTACCATTCAACTGATTTAGGATATGAAGTTTTAAAGGCTGTTGAATGTCATAAGATGACTACAGAAGAAATAATAGAAAGAATTAAACAACGTGTTGGTGATTCAAAAGCATTCCTTACATTTGATATAGATTTTGTTGACCCAGCATATGCACCAGGGACAGGAACTCCTGTTATAGGTGGATTCTCATCTGCCCAAACATTAGAAATAATAAGAGGATTAAAGGATTTAAATATAGTAGGCTATGACCTTGTTGAAGTTGCGCCACAATATGATGCTGGAAATGTTACTTCACTTACAGCTGCGGGTATAATGTATGAATTTATATCTCATATAGCTTATAAGAAAAAGCATAACATAAAGTATTAATATACAAGATTCTTGACTTTACTAAAATCCAATATTTACTAAAATAATGTCATAACGAAATATTGAAAGCTTAATAAAAGCTCCATAGGTTGTTCTGTGGGGCTTTTGCTTAACAATTGTTTAATTTTAAATAAGTTTTTATAAAAGAGGAGATTAGATTGAATAATTTTGAAATAAAAACCAAAGTAAAATTTGGAGTAGGTTCTTTAGAATACTTACAAGAGATAAAAGGTAAAAAAGTATTGGTTATAACAGACCCTTTTATGGTTAAATCAAAAACTATAGATAAAATCTTGGTAAATTTAAAACACAGTACATATGAAGTATTTAGTGATATAGTACCAGACCCACCTATAGATACAGTAGTACAAGGCATCGAAGTATTAAAAAATATAAAGCCAGATACAGTAATAGCTTTAGGTGGAGGTTCTGCAATAGATGCAGCTAAAGCTATAAAGGACTTTTCAAAGCAAATTTTAAGAACTAATGAAATCGAATTTATTGCTATACCAACAACAAGTGGAACTGGCTCAGAAGTAACATCATTTTCTGTAATAACAGATAAGCAAAAAGGTGCAAAGTATCCTCTTGTGTCAGATGAATTAATTCCAGATATAGCGATACTAGACCCAGAGTTGGTTAAAACAGTACCAGATTTTATAACAGCAGATACTGGAATGGATGTTTTGACACATGCATTAGAAGCATATGTATCAGTAAATGCTAATGATTTTTCTGATGCACTTGCTGAAAAGGCAATAAAACTAGTATTTGAATATTTATTGAAAGCATATAAGGATGGAAATGATTTAGAGGCTAGAGAAAAAATGCATAATGCATCTTGTCTAGCAGGAATGGCATTTAATCAAGCATCATTAGGAATAAATCACTCCATAGCACATGTTCTAGGTGGAAAGTTTCATATACCACATGGAAGAGCAAATGCAATATTATTGCCACATGTAATAGAATACAATGCTAATATCACAGGATATTCAAATACAGACTACTCATTATCAGCAAAAAAATATGCACAAATATCAAAGTTAATAGGTCTTAGTACTTCAAATACAAGAAGTGGTGTGAAGAGTTTAGTTAATGAAATAAAAAAGCTACAAAAAGAATTAAACATGCCAATTAAATTGAGAGAATGCAATGTAAGTTTGGAAGAATTAAGTAATTTACAGAGTGAAATAGCAGTTTTGGCTATTCAAGATGGATGCACTAATGCAAATCCTAAAGTTCCCATAGAAGAAGACATAATAGAAATACTAAATAAAATCAAGTAAAAATGTAATAAAAATTAGGGGGACAAAATTGAGCGAAGAAACTAAACAAAGAATTATACAAGAATATGTTCCAGGAAAGCAAGTAACACTTGCTCATATAATAGCTAATCCAAATGAGGATATATACAAAAAGTTAGGATTAATACTAGATAGAAAAGATGCAATCGGTATTCTTACAATAACGCCGAGTGAAGCTTCAATAATAGCAGCAGATGTGGCAACAAAATCATCAGATATATCGCTTGGATTTATAGATAGATTTAGTGGGTCTTTAGTAATATCTGGAGATGTAAGTTCTGTAGAATCTGCATTAAATGAAGTATTAGAAGTGTTAGGTGAGATGTTGAATTTTTCATCAACTAAGATAACGAGGACATAAAATGAAAAATATAATTTTTATGGGAAAAACAAGTAGTGGAAAGACTACTCTTTGCCAAAAACTAGATGAACTAGAGATTCGATATAAGAAAACACAGTCAATAGAAATTTATAAAAATGCAATAGATACCCCAGGTGAATATATGGAAAATAGAGCATTGTATAACGCTTTAATAACTACAGCTGTAGATGCTAAAGTAGTGGCTATAGTTTATGATGCAACTCAAGAAGAAAATTATATGGCACCAGGCTTTGCAAGTATATTTTGTAAAGAAACTATAGGCATTATGACTAAGATAAATAAATTAGATAAAAATCAAATAGATTTAGGAATAGAAAGATTAACTTTAGCAGGAGTCAATAAAATATTTAAAGTAGACACAATAGATGATGTAGGTATAGATGAGTTATTTGAATATTTAAATGAGATAAGGTCATTGGAAGAAAAATATTGATAGTCTATAGAACAATCTAACTTCTTTGTTTAAGAAATGCTTTTAAATTATGAGGTGAGAAAATGAGAGAAGAGTTATTAAGTGTTGGGATAGATATTGGGACAAGTACTACTCAACTAATATTTTCTAAATTGATAGTTGAAAACACTGCATCTAGTTTTTCAGTACCTAGGATAAGTATAATAGACAAAGAAATTGTATATAAAAGTGAAATATACTTTACACCTCTTATCTCCAACAATGAGATAAATGGAAATGAAATAAAAAACATAGTTGATAGTGAATATAAAAAAGCAAATATATCTAAAGAAGACATACATACAGGTGCAGTTATTATAACTGGTGAAACAGCTAGAAAAGAAAATGCAAATTATGTACTTCATAATTTAAGTGGATTTGCAGGAGACTTTGTGGTGGCAACAGCAGGACCAGATTTAGAAAGTATCATATCTGGTAAAGGAGCAGGGGCTCATATTTATTCTAAAAATCATTCAACTAGTGTTGTAAATCTAGATATAGGTGGCGGAACTAGTAATTTAGCTTTATTTAAAAGAGGTGAAGTCTTAGATACTGGTTGTCTAGATATAGGTGGGAGACTTATAAAAATAGACAAGCATAGCAAAAAAATAACTTATATATCACCTAAGATAGAAAAAATCATAAAAGATTATAATCTAGGACTTCAAATAGGAACTATAGCAACTATAGAAAATACAAAGCCAATAATAGATATAATGGTTGATTTAATACTACAAAGTATAGGAATAAAAAAGAAAACAAGTCTATTTGAGTTTATAGTAACCAATAAATCTATAAATTTAAGTGAAAAGATAGAGAACATATCTTTTTCTGGTGGGGTCGCTGATTACATCTACTATGATAAAAACATAGATGAATATTTTAAATATGGAGACTTAGGTATTTTATTAGGGCAAGCAATAAAAAATTGTGAGGAACTAAAAAAAATAAATGTAATAACTCCATTAGAGACTATTAGAGCTACAGTAGTAGGTGCTGGTTCTCATACGACTGAAGTAAGTGGAAGTACTATAACTTATACAAGTGAGGATTTTCCACTTAAAAATCTACCTGTTTTAAAACTATCAAGAGAAGAAGAAACTAGCGATGAAAAGGCATTAAGTGAAAGTATAAAAAATAAGTTAAATTGGTTTAAGTTAGAAAATGACTTACAAAAAATTGTTATAGCTATAGAAGGAAGCAAAAATCCAAGTTTTTTAGAAATACAAGAGTATGCACGTGGATTAGTAAGTGGTATGAAAGAAATTATAGAAAATGACTTGCCATTTGTAGTAATTATAGAAAATGACATGGCAAAAGTACTAGGACAATCTATTTGTGCAGTTTTAGATTACAAAAAAGATATTATTTGCATAGATAGTATTAAGGTTGAAAATGGAGACTACATAGATATTGGAAAGCCAATAGCTGAAGGTAAAGTGTTACCTGTAGTAATAAAGACATTAGTTTTTAATTAAAAAAGGGGGTAAGGAGATGATTTTAAAGACAAAATTATTTGGGCGTACTTATCAGTTCAAAGGGCTATATGACGTAATGGCAAAAGCAAATGAAGAAAAGTCTGGTGATAAGCTAGCTGGTCTTGCAGCTCAAAGTGCCGAAGAGAGAGTTGCAGCAAAAGTAGTTTTATCTCATATAAAATTAGAGGATATAAGAAACAATCCCGCAGTTCCTTATAATGAAGATGAGGTCACAAGAATAATTCAAGATGGTGTAAATGAAAAAGTTTATAGTGAAATAAAGGACTGGACTGTTTCAGAACTTAGAGAGTGGCTATTAGATAGTGAAACAAGTAGTTTAGATATAAAAAGAATATCAAGAGGATTAACTTCAGAAATGACAGCAGCAGTTGCAAAGCTAATGTCAAATATGGACTTAGTTTATGCAGCCAAAAAAATTAAAGTTACAGCTCATTGTAATACAACAATAGGCGAAGAAGGTACTCTATCAGCTAGACTTCAACCAAATCATCCAACAGATGACCCAGATGGGATACTTGCATCACTTCTAGAAGGATTAACTTTTGGAATAGGTGATGCCGTACTTGGATTAAACCCAGTTGATGATTCAGTTGAAAGTGTAACTAAAGTACTAAAGAGATTTGAGGAAGTAAAACAAAAATATAAAATACCTACTCAAACTTGTGTGTTAGCTCATGTTACGACACAAATGGAAGCTATAAGAAATGGAGCTCCAACAGATTTAATATTCCAATCGATAGCTGGTTCTGAGAAAGGAAACGAAGCTTTTGGATTCAATTCAGCAACGATTGAAGAAGCAAGAAATTTAGCTTTAAAGCATGGGACAGCCACAGGACCTAATGTAATGTATTTTGAAACAGGGCAAGGTTCGGAGCTTTCTTCAGAAGCACATCATGGAATAGACCAAGTTACTATGGAAGCTAGATGTTATGGATTTGCTAAAAAGTTTGAGCCATTTTTAGTAAACACAGTAGTTGGATTTATAGGACCAGAATATCTATATGATGCAAAGGAAGTAATGAGGGCAGGACTAGAAGACCACTTTATGGGTAAATTACATGGATTGCCAATGGGTGTTGATGTTTGCTATACAAACCATATGAAAGCAGACCAAAACGATATGGAAAATTTAGCGATATTATTAACTACAGCTGGATGTACATATTTTATGGGAATACCTCATGGAGATGATGTAATGCTTAACTACCAAACTACAGGATACCACGAGACAGCATCACTTAGAGAAATGTTTGGACTTACAGGAATAAAAGAGTTTGATGCTTGGATGGAACAAATGGGCTTCTCTAAAGATGGTAAATTAACAGAAAAAGCTGGAGATGCATCAATATTATTAGGGTAGGAGGTCTTAAGTATGAATGAAAAAGATTTAAAAGCATTAGTAGAGCAGTTAGTAAATCAAATGGCTGGTCAAATCGATTCTAGTGTCATAAATGAAGTTGTTGAAAATACAGTAGACAAAGTAAATAAAAGTACAGTAGATGATGATGCTTGCATAGAAGATATAACGGAAATAGATTTAAAAAAGCAATTATTAGTAAAAAATCCTAAGGATGCAGAAGCCTATTTAGATATGAAATCTAAAACTCCTGCAAGAATAGGTATAGGTAGATGTGGAGCTAGATATAAAACAGAAACAGTTTTAAGATTTAGAGCAGACCATGCTGCTGCACAAGATGCCGTTTTCTCTTACGTAGATGAAGATTTTGTGGAAAATAGCAACTTAATAAAAATAGAAACTTTATGTAAGGATAAAGATGAATTTTTAACTAGACCAGACCTTGGAAGAAAATTTTCAAGTGAAACTATAGATTTTATAAAAACGCAAATAGGTACAAATCAAAAGGTATTAATAATGGCAGGTGATGGACTAAGTTCAGCTGCTATAGAAGCTAACTCAAATGATTGTATTATGGCTATAAAGCAAGGTTTAAAGATGTATGGAATTGAAGTGGGAGATATTGTATTTGTTAAACATTGTAGAGTTGGGGCTATGGACCATTTAGGTGAAGAGTTAGGTTGTGAAGTGGTATGTGTGTTAATTGGAGAAAGACCAGGTCTTGTTACAGCAGAATCTATGTCAGCGTATCTTACATACAAGCCTAAAGTTGGTATAGCAGAAGCTAAGAGAACAGTGGTATCAAACATCCATAAAGGTGGAACTACTGCTGTTGAAGCAGGTGCACATATAGCTGAACTTATAAAAACAATTTTAGATAAGAAAGCTTCTGGAATTGATTTAAAATAATAACTTAAAGGAGTACAAGTTATGAAAAATGATATAATTCGTCCTAAAATATTGGGAATTAAAATGATTTCAAACATAAGTCCAGAAATGGCACAAAAGCTAGAATTAAATTCAGACCATAAAAGTTTAGGGTTTATAACTGCTGATTGTGATGATGTGACATATACTGCCCTTGATGAAGCAACAAAAGCTTCAGAAGTTGATGTTGTATATGCAAAGTCAATGTATGCAGGAGCTACAAATGCTTCAACAAAACTTGCTGGGGAAGTATTAGGTATAATAGCAGGACCAAGCCCAGCTGAAGTAAGAAGTGGATTAAATGCAGTAGTTGATTTTCTAGAATATGGATCAACTTTTATAAGTGCAAATGATGATGATTCAATAGTATATTATGCTCACTGTGTATCTAGAACAGGAACATATCTTTCTAAAGTGGCAGGAATCAAAGAAGGAGAAGCCATAGCTTATTTAGTAGCACCACCTTTAGAAGCTATGTATGCACTAGATGCAGCATTAAAAGCAGCAGATGTAAGTCTATGTGAATTATTTGCACCTCCAACTGAAACAAACTTTGGTGGAGCATTGCTTACAGGGTCTCAATCAGCTTGTAAAGCAGCTTGTGATGCTTTTGCTGAAGCTGTTAAATCTGTAGCTGATGACCCAACAAGGTTTTAAAGATAAATGAATGCTGTAGGTTTAATAGAAGTAATAGGATATGTTGCTGCAATAGAGGCATGTGATGCATGTGTAAAGTCTGCTAGTGTAAATATACTTAGCATTGACAAAGTAGGAGCGGGAATAGTTACATTAACAATAGTTGGAGATGTAGGAGCAGTTAAATCAGCTATAGAAGCTGGAGAAGTTGCCGCAAATAAAGTTGGAGTATTAAGAGCAACTCATGTAATACCAAGGATACATAAAGAAGTAGCTGATAATTTATTGAAAAAAGAAGAAAGAGCTACTCAAAAATATAATAAAGTTAGCGAAATACCAATCAAAGAAAATATGAAGATAGAAGAAAATAAAGATACAAATACAAATACAAATACAAATACAAATATAGAAACTTTAAGAGAAGATATAAAAGTTGAAGAAAACGAAAATACAAATATAGAAACATTAGAAGAAGTAAAACCAGTAAGAGATGGGGTTACTAATAATAGAAACTTACTAAACATGAATGTAAAAGAACTAAAAAATTTAGCTAGAGAATACAATTCTTCTTTGACTAATAAGGAATTAAACTCTTTGAAAAAAGAAGACCTAGTAGATTTAGTTGATAAATTGATTAGAGAGGATAAATAGATATGGAAATTTTAGATAAAGATTTATTATCTATACAAGAAGTTAGAAATCTTGTAAAAAAGGCTAAAGAAGCTCAAGTTAAACTTTCTAGAATGAGCCAAGAACAAATAGATAAAATAGTTAAGTCAATAGCAGATGCAGCATATGAAAATGCCGCTAAATTAGCTAAAATGGCCAACGAAGAAACTGGATTTGGAAAATATGAAGATAAAATAGTTAAAAATACATTTGCATCTAAAATGTTATATGAAGCCATAAAAGATATGAAGACTATTGGGATAATAGGTGAAAATAAAGAAGAAAAAACAGTTGATATAGCTACACCAGTAGGAGTAGTAGCAGGGCTTATACCATCAACAAATCCAACATCAACAGTAATCTACAAAGCTATGATTTCTATAAAATCAGGAAATTCAATAATTTTCTCACCACATCCAAATGCAAAAAAATGTATACTTGAGACTATAAAAATAATAAGTGAGGCAGCTATAAAAGCAGGGTGTCCAGAGGATATTATATTAGGTATAACTAATCCTAGCCTTAAAGGTACTAATGAATTAATGAAGCATAAAGATACTAAACTTATTTTAGCAACTGGTGGAGAAGCTATGGTTAGAGCTGCTTATTCATCAGGAACACCTGCCATAGGTGTAGGACCAGGAAATGGACCAGCATTTATAGATAAGAGTGCAGATATTAAGTTAGCAGTTAAAAGAATATTAGATTCTAAAACTTTTGATAACGGTGTAATATGTGCATCTGAACAATCTATAATAGTAGAAAAATCTATGGAAGAGATAGTTGTTAATGAACTGAAAAATCAAGGAGCTTATTTCTTAAATGAAGAGGAAAGTGAAAAGCTGTCTAAATTTATATTAAGAGCAAATGGAACAATGAATCCTCAAATAGTTGGAAAGAGTGTAGAAACACTTGCTAAATTAGCTAATTTAAGTAATGTGCCAAGTTATGCTAAAGTGCTTATAGCAAGAGAATCTAGAGTAGGAAATGATGTAGCTTACTCTAGAGAAAAACTGACTCCAATACTTGCATTTTATGTAGAGGAAAATATTGAATCTATTATGCAAAAATCTAGAGAGATACTTTTAAACGAAGGTGCTGGTCACACATTCTCAATGCATGCTAATGATGAGGAACTTGTAAAGAAATTTGCACTTAATATGCCAGTATCAAGAATAATAGTAAATGCACCATCTGCACTTGGAGGAATAGGTGGAGCAACAAACTTATCACCTGCCTTAACACTAGGGTGTGGAGCTATAGGTGGAAGTTCAACTTCAAATAATGTAGGACCATTAGATTTATTAAATATAAAGAAAATAGCTTATGGAGTTAAAGAAATAGAAGAACTTAGAGGCACAAATTCTAAAGTAGAAAAATCAATATTTGACTCTATGGATAGAGAAGAGCTAATAAATGTATTAGTAAAAAAGATAGCTTTAGAGCTATGTTAGATTTTAAAAAACTAAAATAATTTTAAAAAATATTAATATAAAATTTTGGAGGTAAGAATTATGGCAAACGCAAACGCATTAGGGATGATAGAAACTAAAGGATTAGTAGGAGCAATAGAAGCAGCAGACGCAATGGTTAAGGCTGCCAATGTTCAATTAGTTGGAAAAGAGCAAGTAGGTGGAGGTTTAGTTACAGTAATGGTGAGAGGTGATGTTGGAGCTGTTAAAGCTGCTACAGATGCAGGTGCTTCTGCTGCTGAGAGAGTTGGAGATTTAATATCTGTTCATGTTATACCAAGACCACACTTTGAAGTAGATGCTATATTACCAAAAGTAAATGTTGACTAATAGGTTATATAGTAAATAAAATTTAAATTTGATAAAAAGGGGATGTCAATATATTTTGAGGAGTCCCCTTTTATACATCTAATAGGAGATGTGATAAAATGAGTGTTTTAACAGAAAATCAAATAAGAAAAGAAATGCGCGAAAACAAAGGGAATATAACTGAATATTACATTGAAAAAGGTCAGATTATAACTCCTTTAGCAAAGTCTTATTTAGCTGAAAAAAAAATTGAAATAAAATATATTGATAATATTTCAAATACAAACAATGAGAATAAGGAAGTTATAAAAGAAACTGTAAAAGAAGAATCTTATAAATACAAAACTGCATTTGGAGCTAAGTTAAATGAAAAGCCAGAACATATGACTCATTTAAATGGAGATATATTAGTATTTAAAGACCATAAGAGGATAATTTTAAGAGGAAAAATAGACTCATTAGAATCAAAAATACTAGAGGTTCAAGTTTTGTGTAACAAAAAAGGTCTGGGAAAATTAGTAAATGAGTTACAAGAAATATTAGAGTTTGTAAGGAAGATAATGAGATGTGAAGTGTTAGAAGAAAAATTAGATAGCTTTAAGCTTTTAAGTCTATCTGAAAAAGAGTTGAGAGAACAATCTCATAATCCTAAAAAATATTTTGGTATAGGTCATGAATTTCCAACTTATAAAATGGGTGAAGAAGTAGTACTTATAAATAGTATAAGAACTAGTACTAGGGAAGCTGAACTCTGTGCATATGAAGCGTTTAAAGGTGAATATGGAGAAGTTGAGAGAGAAGATTTAATAAAAGCTCTTAATAGATTGTCATCAGTGTTCTGGATTATGATTTATAAAATAAGAACTGGACAATACCAGTAGTTGGGGGATATTTATGGAAAACCTATTAAATGAAATAGTACAAGAAGTAGTAAGTAGAGTTAAAAAAGAAGTATTTATAGAAGTTGAAGCATCAGGAAGACATGTACATTTAAGTGAAGAAGATGTAGAAAAACTATTTGGCAAAGGATATACATTAACAAAATTAAAAGATTTATCTCAACCAGGTCAATATGCTTGTAAAGAAAGAGTTACAATAATTGGACCAAAAAGTACATTAAAAAATGTTGTAGTTCTTGGACCTTGTAGAAAGGAAACACAAGTAGAAATATCTTTAACAGATGGTTCTATATTAGGATTGAAGCCACCAATAAAGCAAAGTGGAGATTTAGAAAATACCTTAGGTATTAAAATAGCTACAGAAAAAAGGGAAATTGAACTTCAAAAAGGTCTTATGGTAGCAAAAAGACATATACATATGTCGATAGAAGATGCCAAAAAATTTAATGTGGTAGACAATGAGATAGTTGAAGTTAAAGTATTTGGAAAAAGACCTTTAATATTTGATGATGTAGTTGTTAGAGTTAGTGATAAGTTTAAAACTTATATTCACATAGATTACGATGAGGCAAATGCATGTGCATATTCAAAAGGAAGTATTGCAAAGATAATAAAGAGATAGCTATACACCTAGAAAGGAAAGCTTATGGATTATAACAATCTTATAGAGATTATAGTAGAAGAACTTTACAAAAAAATAAATACTACGAATATTAGATGTATAGAAAATGAAAATAGAAAAAAATTAGTTATATTATATGAAAATGATAAAAGTAAATTTGATTTATTAAGTGATAAGTTTAATATAGAAATATTTGATAATGATACAAAAGATTCTGATGTAGTAATAGTATCAAAACTTTGTCTGAGAGGTATTTGCAATTTAGCATTAGGAAATAGTTTTTCAAATGAAGAAAGATTTCTATTAAAAATGCTTATGAAAGGTAAGAAAGTATATGTGTTAGATGGAGGAATAGAATACAAACTCTATAAAGACACTGCACCTAAAACACTATACAATAAATACAGAGCGTATGAAGATGATATTTGTAAATATGGAGTAAAGATTATAAAGGATTTAAATGAGATAACATTAAGTGAAGTAGCGTTTAATGAAATAGCATTTAGTGAGGAAAAGTTTAAAAAAGAAATATTGAATGAAGAAAAAGTAAAAATAGATGATAAGTTTAGCATAGATTTGACGCATAAAAGGCTTATATCGGAGTCTGATTTGAGAAAGCCTATGATAAATGGAACTAAGGATATTATCGTAAGTCAAAATAGTATAATAACTCCATTAGCTATGGATTTTATAAGAATACATAATATAACAGTAAAAAGAATATAGTGGAGGAGACTTATGGAGATAGGAAAAATAGTTGGTAATGTATGGGCAACAAGAAAAGATGAAAAGTTAAATGGACAAAAATTCTTAGTTGTGAAACTATTAAATGCTAAAGATACATATAAAGAAGGCTTTTTAGTAGCTGCAGATAATGCAGGGGCAGGGAATGGAGATTTAGTCCTTATAACGAGAGGCTCTGCTGCCAGAACTTCAATAGAAAGACAGAGTGTTCCAATAGATGCAACTATAGTTGGAATAGTCGATTCTCTTGAATTTGCGGATGAGTAAAAGTATTGATGCTATAGAGTTTAATATAAGAGTTAAGGAGGTAATAAGAGATGGATATAAGTACGTTAGATAAAGATATATTGGAAGTATTAGTTAGACAAATAATAGAAGAAAATTTAAATGGTTCTAAAAATAATGTAGATTTTGATAGACACAAAGATATAAGTGGAATAACTTCTATAAAATTACCAAGAGTAAAGGTAGATGAAAGTAATAGATTAGATACTGGCAATCCAAATGATATAGTTTATACAAAAGATTTATTTACCTTAGAAGAAAGTACAAGATTAGGTTGTGGAATTATGGAAATGAAAGAAACAACTTTCGATTGGACATTAAATTATGATGAAGTAGACTATATAATAGAAGGAACTTTAGACATATTAATAGATGGCAGAAAGATAACAGCATCTGAAGGGGAGCTAATACTTATACCAAAAGGAAGTAGTATAAAGTTTTCAGTACCTAATTATGCTAGGTTTATATATGTAACATACCCAGCAGATTGGGAATCACAAAAGTAAGTAAAAAGACTATGGAGAAAAGTAAGTAAAAAGGCTATGGTAAGTTAACAATCATAGCCTTTATGTAATAGACTATATTTTTTTTACTGGAACTTGAATTTCCATAAGCGTTTCATTTAAGTAACTAGTAAGAGTCACATCTATTTTAAATATCTGATAAATATCGCCATTAAGGCATAGGTTGTGTTCACTCATATACTCTTTTATAAAATCAAAAGACGGATGGTATCTTTCAAGTTCATCACCATCATAATACATAGAAAGATATAATCCACCTGGAACAAGCTTTTTTAAAGAGGACTGTACATCGTTGTCTTCTACGAATATAAATGGAGATAGAGGAATATAATCTTGCGATTCGTCTAAAATCGAATCATTACCATAAGCACCCACTCTATCGCTCGCAACAATTGGAGCAATCTCATTTAAATGAGATTCTAATTCAGTTACAGCAAGAGCTAATTCATGAGGTCCACCAGTTGGTTCATCAAAGGTAATCATATATCTATCTGGAAGTGTAAGCTCTGTAATTGTATTTACTGGAGATAGAGAATTTAGTTGTTTTAAAAATTCAACTTTTTTATTTAATACCTTTTCAAGTTCTATTTTTTCTCTGATTTCTGAGTGAAGTGTTTCTTGGTATTTTTCAAAAATTTCAATAGATTTTTGGAAATTTCTGTCATTAAAATAACTTGTAATATCATTGATACACATTCCTAATTGTCTTAGTTCTTTTACAGTTCCTAACTCTTCGTATTGAAGAATAGAGTAATATCTATATTTAGTATTAGGGTCTACATAGTTAGGTTTTATAAGATTTATTCTGTCGTAATATCTTAGTGTTTCACTTGTAAGATTTCTAAGTTTTGCTAATTGGGTAATTGACAAAAGTTTATTATGCACAATATTTACCTCCTATTTTAAGCTAAAAATTTTAAAAGGAAAGATAGTTTTTTAATAGACGTCATATAAGGTGTTTAAATAAACTTTTTAGGAAAATGTAAACTAATTTAATTTGATAATACTAAATTATATTAATTTTCTTAACATAATAATAATACCAAAAAACAGGCAAAAAGTGAAGTATAAAGAATTGATTTTCTATGACCATTTTTATGGGAAAGTAAATATTGATTAAACGATAAAGTGTCTGGTATTACTTAGATTAAAAGCAATTAATTTATTTTATTAAAAGGCATACAATTATTGGAAAGACTAAAAGATAATTATGAAAGAGCTAGAAATAACTATGAAAGACTAAAAGATAACTATAGAGAATTAAAGAATAATTATAAAAGGCTAAAGAGTGATTATGAAAGAGTTAAATATAAGATATAAAGGAGCTAAATATCAGTTTTGAGTAATAATTAAAACTATTTACTTAGCTCTTTTATAATACATCACTCATCATATGTATCTTAAAATAATATGTATTTCAATCCATGAATTAGATTAATTAAGAGAATCATTTAAAGCTTTTTCTTCATTTAGCCACTTTCTACATTGTTCAATCTTTATTGTAGGGTCAAAACCTTGGTCTTTTCCCATATTTGAAAGCATATCACAAGGGAAAGTATCACATTCTCCACAATGGTTAAATTCTTTGCTTTCACAGCAAGTCTTAACCTTACATTCACCACCCCAAAATGGGCCTTTCATTTGAGTACATCCTTTACAATTTACTTTCTCTTTTCTTGTACAACTGTTACAGAGTACACCACATCTTGATTCAAACATATAAACACTCCTTTTCTAACACTTAAATATATTATAAAATTCTTTTAATTCTTCCTTTTCATCTGAAGATAATTGACTTTTTCTGATGCCTTGAATTGCAGCTTCTAATGAATATAGACGATTAATACATGCAGAAGCATCAATAGATTTTATTTTTAACCATGCCTGTTTGCTACCTATTTCCTTTAATTGTTCATAGTTTGTGATTCCAACTTGGTTTAATTGACCCTCAACTACAGGACCTATATTTGGTAATTTAGAAAGTTCACCCATCATACCACTCCTTATCTCTTGAATATTCAACAAAATTACTAATCATAATTTATAACTACTGTTCAAAAAACTCCTTTGCATATTCTACAACACCAGATACTTCTTTCAGCCCATTGTCTAGTAGTTCTATAGCCATAAAATTTTCATCTGGTACTTCAAATGGAGCTTTTATATTAAACTTACTTGCCACTTGATAGCCAAACTTAGGATAATATTTGTCATGACCTAAAACTACACAACCTTTATATCCTTTTGACTTTGCAATTTTATGTCCTTCTTCAATTAACTTTGAACCTATTTTTTTACCTTGAACATTAGGAGAAACTGCTACTGGTGCTAGTGCAAGTAGTACATCATTTTTAACCTTTATTTCTGTAAATAGAATATGACCAACTATATTTCCATCATCTTCAGCTACAAGTGAAAGTTCTGGAACAAAGCTAGTACTATTTCTTAATCGATTAACAAGGTTTTGTTCATCATGGTCAGAAGATTCTTCATTTGCAAATGCAGACTTAACAACTTCATATACTTTATCTTTATCACTGGCTTTTTCTTGTCTAATTATCATTTTAATTTATCCTCCTGTGGATTAAGGCTAATTCTAGAAAATAAAATAGCAATGTACTATAGTCTTATCACTAGTTTTATTATCTTTTATTATAACCTTGCTTCTTTACAATTCGTATAAAATATAAATAATCTTTTCTTCTTATCCTTCTTTTCATTTACAATTATTTAGCAATTTAGTAATTTGTTTTCAGTCATATTACTAGATTGAATTTCATCTATACATATTATATTTCATATTAAGAAATAAAGGAAGAGTAGATACTAAAAATAGGTAAATCTTCTACTAAAAATAAGTGAATTTTCAGAAGTAAGTATTGACTTCTCATGTTTGTTCCATAATTTCTTTTTTTAAAGATTATAAATAATATATTTGAATTACTTATCATATATACTTTATTTATTATAATACAAAAGGGTGACGCCATCTTGTCATATATACTTTTATTATAATATTAAGATATAACATCATTTTTTCTAAAGTTTCTCTTAGCGATTTCAGAAAATATTATAGTAGTAGCAAATGCAACACATATTGTAATTATAGTATCGTTAACATTTAAAGCAGATTGCTTTATAATACCCATAGCACTTCCTAGCATAGAGTATGGGAAAAATATCCCAATAGAAGGTTGTGCTACTAGTAAGCCCATTCCAAATAGAGAAAGGCAAAGACTGATACCAATAGGAGTAGCAAAACTTCTAATCTTTATAGATAGGTATAGTTGTATAGAAGCTATTGAAATGGAAATAATCCAACCCTTAACAATCCAGCCAGCAAGTTCATTAGGTACACTTTGGGAAAATCCAATCATATTTCCAGCCACTATGTAAAAAATAACAAAAACAATTTGAGTGATAGCTGTAAGTATTGAAATAACTATAAGCTTAGATAAAAAAATATTTTTTAAATTGATTGGAAGTGTCATTACATTATTCCAATTATGATTCATATGTTCAAGTCTACAAACATAGGCACAAAAGATTGCTATTAATATAGGAAAGAAAAACTCACCATAAAATAGACTAACTTGAGTCCACAAGCTATACCATTCTTTCTTAAGGACACCTTGATTTAGATAAAAGTTTCCAGAACCAATTAGCACACTTATAAGTGGTAAAGCCAATAATATATACCATATAAAAGAATTTTTTAACTTTAGGATTTCTCCAAGAACCGATTTTCTTAACATTTAAATCCCTCCTATATTTCCTTATTTAATAAATGATTTTTTCCAATATAATAAATTAACATTCCAACAAAGAAGATTAAAACAGTCATTGAAAAATTCATATTTACTTTGTAAACTGATGAACCAAGGGCAGTGTCATAGGCATAATTTAGAGGCGTTAATTCTATGTAATAAGACCATATAAATAATCTACGAATACCTTGAAAAAATAATCCTGATGTTAAACCTATAAAGCTACCTAACATACCAAGCGTAACAGCAAGCATTTGATTTTGGAATACAGTTGCAACCCATTGGTGCAGTGCTATTATAGCTATACTAACAAGTATTGTGCCTAAGGTATATTTGATAATTAAGGACATAGAAAATGGTTCGATAAAGCCCTTAAAAGACGCAAAACCTAAAATAGCTAATATTTGTAAGAGTATAGATACTGATATCAAAATAGTGGAGCATAAAAATTTAGAAAAATAAATACTGTTTAAGGGTGTAGCAGAAGATTTTAAAAGTTTCCATGTATCTCCTTTATGTTCTATATCGCTTATTCGTGAAGTAATTATTGATATTAAAATAGGAAAAAATAATCCGTTTAAACTTGTAAAACTCATAATCATGTATGAATATTCAAATCCACTTAGCATGTCTGGATTTTTTGTAAGAGCTCTGTTTGAATTCATGATACACCACATTATCTCAACAGCTACAAATAAAAATGTCATCAAAATAATTTTCTTTCTTTTGATTTTGTAAAATTCTAAACTAAGATATTTCATTATAAAGTCACCGCCTTGCCAGTAAGTTCAAGGAATATATCCTCTAAGCTCTTTTTATGTTCTTCTATTCTAAACACATCCATATTTGAATGTACAAGTATGTTATTTACTTTAGCTACATCTGTATCTTTTAAATTCTCAATAGTTAAATATCCATCTTGTATAAGTGACATATATCCTTGTGTATTTAAAAGTTTTTGGGCAGATATTGGATTTTGTGTTTTAATAGCAATATGACTTTGACCTTTATCATGAAGTTCTTTTATACTATCTTGAAAAACAAGTTCGCCATGATTTATTATTCCTATTGATGTGGCGATTTGGTCAATTTCACCTAGAAGATGACTGGAAATAAGAACTGTCATACCGTATTTTTCTGGAAGAGATTTTATTAGTTCTCTAATCTCTTCAATTCCAGCTGGGTCAAGTCCATTTGTAGGTTCATCAAGTATCAATAATTTAGGAAACTTCATTATTGCTATGGCAATACCAAGACGTTGTTTCATACCTAGTGAATATTGACTGACCTTTTTATTCTTTTGATTTTCTAGTCTTACTATTTTTAAGGCTTCTTGTATATTTTTTTTAGGTAAATCTAATAGTCTTTGCATAATAGTCATATTTTCAAGCCCTGTCAAGTGTCCATAATATGATGGAGATTCTATCAATGAGCCAATATCATTTAAAATTGATATTCTATTTTTATCGTTTAATTCTTTGCCTAAAATACTAATATTTCCTTGTGTAGGTTTTGCAAGTCCAAGTAGCATTTTAAGAGTAGTGGATTTACCAGCACCATTAGGACCTAAAAAGCCATATACAGCTCCTTTTGGGACTCTAAGGTCTAAGTCTTTTACTCTAAATATTTTATTGTATTCTTTTGAAAGTCTGTTTGTCTTAATTATCATTTCCATATGTTTTATCCTCTTTTCTATAATTTAGTATGAATTTTTATGACTTACATATAGCAGTGTTTGTAGCTTATATTAATACAATAAAGCACTTACATTTCAGCTAGCTGAAGTTTACCTTACGATAACCTTAAATAGTCTATTGAGGTAAAGTTATAAAAATGGGTATATGATATACTTAGGAAGGGTGATGATTATGGAAACAATAAAGGATAAAAAAATACTTGTGGTTGATGACCATAAAGAATTATTAAAAATGATAGATGAAATCTTAAGAAAAGAGGGATTTAATAGAATTTTTCTAGCATCTAGTTATGAAGAAGCTGTGAGAGTATTTAAAAATATAAAACCAGACTGTGCAATTTTAGATGTAGTGTTGCCAGATGGAGATGGCTTTTCTATTATGAGAAAAATTAGAGAAACATCCAAGATACCAGTTATTTTTCTTTCTGCAAGAGGAGAGGATGAAGATAGGTTGATTGGTCTAGGTTTAGGGGCTGATGATTATATAGTAAAGCCATTTTTACCTAAAGAACTTACTTTAAGGTTAGTAGGTATATTAAATCGTGTATATATTCCTATGAAGGAAGATGAGTTGCCAGTATTTAAACTAGGAGATTATGTTGTTGTAAATTTAAATACTGCATGTGTAAAAAAAGATGGACAAGAAATATCTTTAACTGCTAAAGAACATTCCCTGCTTTTAAAGCTGTATGAAAATAAAGGGCGAATTGTTACTAGTGATGCACTATGTCAAGCTATATGGGGAGATGACATGTATGGGTATGAAAATACTCTTATGGTACATGTTAGGAGAGTTAGAGAAAAGATAGAAGAAGCTCCATCTTCTCCTAAGCATCTTCTTACAGTAAGAGGGCTTGGATATAAGTTAATTATTAATTGATTTATGCCATATGAAGATTTCAAGAGGAGGGATTTAATTTTGGATAGTGTAAAGTATATATTAAGGCGATTTATAGGTTCAAGTATCTTGATTTCATTATTTCTAATTATCTTAAACATAGCAGGATTTTTGATATTTTCATATGTAACTTTTGTATACCCATACTCTGGCGAATCAGATACAAGCAATAGCAGAGAAACTAAAGCAAATTTAATGATGCTTGAAGAAAAGCTAACTTCAAAGGATGGTAAGTTTGTCTTGGATGAATCTAGTAAAGAGGTGTTACACAAAAATCAAGCTTGGGCAATGCTAATTGATGATAATGGGGACAGAATATGGGAGTATGATTTACCAAAAGAAATACCAAAGCATTATACTTTAACTGATGTAGCTAAGTTTTCAAAATTTTTTTTAAAAGACTATCCTGTGTATGTATGGGAACATCCTGATGGGCTTCTAGTTACAGGATATCCCAAAGACAAGTATACAAGGTTTAACCTTACTTATACTATTAAGGAAATAGACCAATTTCCAAGGTTAATATTAATTATGCTTTTGCTTAATGCAATGATTACTTTTTTAATAGCTTTGTTTATAGGATTAAAAATGATAAAATCTATAAAGCCAATTATTACAGGGATGAAGCTTATTTCAAAGGGCGAGCCAGTACTTCTTCAAGAAAAGGGGATACTTAGCGATATTTCAAAATCTATTAACTCTGTATCTAGAGAATTACAGGAAAAAAATGCAAAGCTTAGAAAAAGAGAAGAAGCTAGGTCTAATTGGATTGCAGGAATATCTCATGATATAAGAACACCACTTTCAATGATAATAGGATATGCTGGAGAGCTTGAGGAAAGTAAAAATCTTTCTCAAAGAGAGCATGAGCAAGTATATATTATATGTAATCAAGGTATTAAGATTAGGGAATTAGTAAGCGACCTTAACTTAGTCTCTAAATTAGAATACAATATGCAAGCATTAGATTGCGGTAAAATTAGAGTTTCTGCTTTCTTAAGAGAGGTTGTTTCTGATTTTATAAATAATAATTTGGATAATAACTTTTATATTGAGCTTAATATATTGGATGAAGATATTATTATAGATGCAGATAAAAAGTTATTAAAAAGAGCTATTAGCAATTTGATACAAAATAGTATAACTCACAATCAACATGGATGTAATATAAATGTAGTTTCAAGGTCTGATTTAGATTTTTGCTATATAACTATTGAAGATGATGGAAAAGGTATGAGTAAAGATAAAATTAGTTATTTGTTGAAGAATCAATATAATTTGAGTGATGCATATGCTAAAGGTCAGAATCATGGTCTAGGGCTTTTAATAGTAGCAGGTATTATAAATGCACACAAAGGTAAATTAGATATCATAAGTGAGGATTGTCAAGGTCTAAAAATAACTTTAAAATTACCACTAGTAAAGTAATATTTTATAATGAAATAATGAATAAGCGTGAACAATGAAAATATTTTGAAAATAATTTTATTATTTATTGACAAAAATGCTCTATCATAGTAGAATAAATATAAATTCTTTTCTTGTCAAGTTTTATTAAATAAAATAGTAACTTTTGCTTTATGCGCTTAGAGCTAAGTTACTCATGGTATCAAAATTTTCATAGGAATAATATATTTTGGAATTATTGTAAGATTGTTAAACTCTTTAAATAGTTCCCTTTTTTTTAAATATTTTTTAATAATACTTAAAATGTTATTGACAAAAATATTCTACTAAAATAGAATTATAATATAGTAGTTTTTAATTTTGAGAAGAAGATAATCAGATTTTAAGAACAGATTTAATTAGAAAAACTTTTATGTAATTATTAGAAAAATATTTTATTATAACTTTGTATTTAGAGTGAAAAAGTATTTTAAATAGACATTTTTTGACCATATAAACTCTACTAAAGTAGAGTTTTGGTGTCTGATTTTTAGTTATATCAAGTGTAGATGTCTAGATATGTTGAATTAAATTAGAGCTATAAAGAACTGTTGAGGAAAAGGTTTGGATTATAAAAGATACAAACGAATATTCAATAAACTAGCAAAATTTAATTGTATAAAGTGTAATTATTAAGACTGAGATTACAATATTTAAAATCGTAAATTAAGATTGAGATTACAGTATTTAAAATCGTAAATTAAAACTGATGTTGCAATATTTAAAATTACAAATTAAGATTGAGATTATAATATTTAAAATCGTAAATGATAGATTATTTTTTTAAAAGCTAGAGAAGCAATAAGTCAAAATTAAAAGAAGTAAGATTACTAAAATATAAATGCTTAAAATTAGAAAGAAAAATTTAAGAGAAGGGAGAGCTACTGAGACAAGTATCCAGAAGTATATAGCTGAGTACAAGACATTTCATAAAACTAAGCAATATAAAGTAATTTTGACACTATTTACATATGTTTATTATGTACAAATAGCTAACTTTAGAATTTAAGATTGAGAAAATCTTATAAAATCACAGTAATTTAAATGAATATAATATCAATTAAATTGATGAAAATTTTACTGTGGATATTGCTTGTCTATATTCTGAGTAGCAAAGGTTTATTATGCCGATAAAAAAGCTGCCACAATCAGAATTTAAGATAATGAAATTTATATGGAAAGTAGATTCCAAAATAACATCAAAAGATATTATTTTAGCTATGGAGCAAAAATATCAATGGAAGCAAACGACAACTTTAACTGTTTTATCTAGATTAGTAGTTAAAGGATTTTTAAATTCTAAAAAGATAAATAAACATACACAGTATGAGATTTTAATTGCTGAAAAAGATTACTTGAATTTTGAAACAAGAGAGTTTTTTAGTAATATTCACGATTCCTCTATAAAAAGTTTATTATTATCACTGCATGCAGATGATAATATAAGTGAAGAGGATATACTTTTTATTGAAGCGTGGTTAAGAAGTATTAAAGAAAAATAAGAAAAGAAGATTAAAGAAAAATAGTAGCTATTTGTAAAATAAAACATGATACCTAAAAATATGAAAACTTATTTTTAGAAATTTTTCGAGCTTGTATAATATAAACCTAAATCATATACAGTATATTTATGATATATAGTATATTTGACTTTGAAAATTATAAATGGTTTGTAATATGAACCAAAATAAAATTAAACATGAGTGTAAATTAATGATGGACAATTCTATTAATTCAATATAAAAAGCTACCTTTAGTTATCAATTAAATAACTATATTTAGGGTAGCTTTTTGTATGGAGATTGTAGTTGTGTAAAATACATAATCAAATAATTTTTGTAAATATGACATATAGCTTTCAAGTTTAAATTGATATAATAAAATAATAATAGAAATTAGGGGGTACATTTATGAAATATCAATGTTCATTATTGTCAGTAAATAATGTAGAAGTGTCAAAAAAGTTTTATGGAGAATTGTTTGACCAAAAAGTTGTGTTAGATTTAGGTAGAAATGTAACTTTTAGTGGGGGATTTGCAATACAAGAGGATTTTGCATGGTTAACAGGGCTAAATCCCGATACAGTTGTGCAAAAGTCACACAATATGGAACTTTATTTTGAAGCTGATGATTTTGATAAATTTATTGAAAAACTTAAATCATATAAAGATGTAGAGTATGTTCATCAACCACTAAAATATGAATGGCAACAGAGGGTAGTGCGTATTTATGACCCTGATAAACATATTATCGAGGTAGGAGAATCTATGGAAGTTATAGCTAGAAGATATTTAGATGAAGGGTATTCTGTAGAAGAAGTTTCTAAGATTATTCAACATCCAATTGAATTTGTGGAGGAATGTAAAAAAAGTGAATAATTTTGATACTAGTATTTTCAGATTAAAAATAAATCAAAAGTGGTGATTAAAATTGTATGAAAGAATGTTGAATAAAAGTGTCATGCCATCAGAAAAAGAGATTTCTGAGTATGTGGGCAAAAATCATTTTAACCTTATTTTGCATCTTGAGAATTTATTAGATAAAAAATATGATTTACATAAAGAATTAAGATTTCCTTTTGGAAATAATTATGGCTGGGGATATAAGTATTCACATAAAACAATGCATCTATTTTATGTGTTTTTTGAGAAAGATTGCTTTACAGTAACTATTCAAATTGGAAGTAATGATGTAGATAAGCTATTAGATATACTGGATAACTTATTGCCAAAGACAAATGAATTTTGGGATAAGCGATACCCTTGTGGAAGTGGAGGATGGATAAATTATAGAGTGGAGAATGAGAAAGAGCTTGATGATATTTTAAAGATTATTGAAGTTAAAAAAAAGCCTCCTAAAAATTTAAAAAAAGTTTAGGTAGTTAGGAGCTTAATGATTAACAGGATTAGGATAATAAATGAGAGTAACTATAAGATAGTAAGTCAATAAGAATTAAGATAATAAGTAAATATAATTAGAATAATAAATAAATTGAGAATAGCTCATATAAAATAATAGTATTTGACAGGGTTAATAAAGTATATTAAAATAAACGGATATTTATAGGCAAGAGTATTGAGATAAAACGTATACTAGAAAAATAAACTATACTTTAAAATGAGTTAATACTCACAGTATTTTGAGCTATAGTTGACTTTTAAAGTATAAGCATATTATAGAACTCTTGTATAAATATGTATCAGTTAAATATTATTATAAAGGAGTGATTAGTATTAAAGCAAAAGAACTTTATAAAAAGCTAGACATAGAATTTGATATTAAAAATATTGATGATGATTGGAGTTTTATGAATTTTGAAAATGATTTTATTACTCCAGAATTTAAGAAAAAATACATAGGATTAGTATTAGATAATGCTCAAGACATTAATAAAGTATATACAGCTACTTTTCCAGATAAAGAAATAGTTCAGCAAATCATAGATAAAGATGAAAGAGATATCTTACTTTTTTCACACCATGCAATGGGATATATAGCATCAGATGAAGATTTTCCATTTCATGATATTCCACTATCTTATATGGAAGAGATGAAAAAACGTAGAATTTCCTTTTATGTATTACATTCTCCATTAGACAATTATAGTGACTATTCAACTTCTGTTAGTTTTGCAAATGCTTTAGGTCTTGAAATTGTCAAACCATTCTGCAAATATGATGATAAAATCAAGGTAGGAGTTATATGTAAGACATCATTAAAGTCACTAGAAGAGATTAAGGAACTTGTTAAAAAAACAGTTGGACATGATGCGAAACTATATGATTATGGAGACTCTGTTTTAAAAGATGGTTTAGTAGCTATTGCAGCAGGTGGAGGAAGTTATCCATTTGTAGCAAGTGAAGTTGCTGAGCTTGGCATAAATTTATATATTACTGGATTTACCAAGCCTTTAAAACATTTTGAACCAGCATTAGAATTTCATAAAATTGCAAAAGAGAATTTAATTAATGTTATAGGTGCTACTCATTATTCTACAGAAAAATTTGCATGTATGTCTTTAGTTAATTATTTCAAAAATCTAGGTCTAGAATCAGAATTCTTGCAAGGAAAGTATTATTTAGAAGATTTATAATAGATATTAAACAAAAATAAGCAGTCAGTAAAAATTTATGTTTACTGACTGCTTATTTTATTGTTTTTAGAATAGTATCTTAATTAGCTTTATAATGTAGTATCGTAATGCTCTATGGAGAATTTAAAAAATTGTCTTGAAGTTAGATTCTTTTAGTTATTCTAAAGTTCATGTCTATTTGCTTCTTTATTTGTTCATATTTTATAACTAACATATATCAAAGCTATTTTTACTATTCCTCTCTAGAATACTTATTTTTCGATGTTTTTTTATAGTATTATTATGATAAACTATATTTTATAAGTATTTATTTTAAATTATTATAAATATTTATTTTAAAATAATAGAATTATTATATTTATGAGAATAAATGGTATAATAAAAGGTAAAGTGTCAAATATCCGCTAAATTAAATAGATTAGTTAGTATATACATTAAAATAGGAACAATTTAAATAAATAATAATTTATAAGGAAAGGAAAGATAGAATGATATTTACGAAAAGTAATAAATATGACAAAGAGTTCCTCATGAAAAACATGATGGGGCCTAATTGTATAAAAATATTAGAGGAAATGACAAATAAGATAAAATTAGAAAAGGGAATGCGTATTTTAGATTTGGGATGTGGAAGAGGTATATCTTCTATATTTTTAGCAAATGAATTTGATGCAACTGTATTTGCAACAGATTTGTGGATAGAACCAACTGAGAATTATGAAAGATTTAAGGACTTTAACTTAGATAATAAAATATTTCCAATACAAGCAGAGGCACATGAATTACCTTACGCAGAAGGTTTCTTTGATGCAGTAATAAGTGTTCACTCTTATCACTACTTTGGAAACAAAGAAGGTTTTTTAGAAAATCATATATCGCCTCTTGTAAAAGAGGGCGGAATAATTGCAATGGCAATGCCAGGATTAAAACAAGATTTTGTAAATTGTATACCTGATGAACTTATTCCATTTTGGCAAGATAATATGAATTTTCATTCTCTTAAATGGTGGAATGAACTTTGGTCAGAATCCGAGTCTGTGATTTTAGAGAAATGTGAAGCTTTAAGTTGTCATGAAGAAGCATGGCAAGATTGGTTAAATTGCGAGAATTCTTATGCAAAAAATGATAAAAAAATGATGGAAGTAGAAGATGGTAAGTATTTTAATACAATTTCTCTAATAGCTAAAGTTAAATAAAGGTTGGAGTTAAATAAAAGTTGGAGTTAGATAAAGATTAGAGCTTGATAAATATTAGAATTAGATAAAGATTAGAGTTAGATAAAAATTCAAATACAAAGATAATTATTCAAATATAAAAATGATTATTTAAATACAAAATGATTTTTTAGAGGATTTATACCCAATTGGACTATTTAGGTTGATTGGGTATTTTTATTTTGTAATAATATACTGAAAATAAAAATTTTATGTCACAAAGTACTTTTTAAGTTGTCTAATTTAATAGGGGGTGAAATTATGAGTGAAAATACACAAAATAATGTAAAAAAAGATGAAATAGAAAATTTGATAGACAGAGCTATTTTAGGAGACAAAAAATCTCTTGAAATTTTGTTATTGGATGTACAGGATTTAGTATTTAATTTATCTTTAAGAATGTTAGGTACTGTACAGGATGCAGAGGATGCCAGTCAAGAAATTATGATACGTGTAATTACTCATCTATCTACATTTAGAAAAGAAAGTTCTTTTTCTACATGGGTATTTAGAATAGCATACAATCATTTACAAAATTATAAAAAAAGTATGTTTTCTAAACAGCATTTAAGTTTTGAATATTATGGAGCTGATATCAAAAATGGTAAATCAAAAGATATACCTGATTTATCTCAAAATGTTGAAACTTCTATTATTGAAGAAGAACTAAAATATTCATGTACAAATGTAATGTTACAATGCTTGGATGTAGAGAGTAGATGCATTTTTATTCTAGGTACAATGTTTAAGCTAAATAGTAAAGTTGCTGGTGATATTTTGGAGATATCTTCTGAAGCATATAGACAGAGGCTATCACGAACTAGGAAGAAAATGGCCTCATTTTTAGATGAGTATTGTGGATTAAGTGGAAAAGGGGTATGTCAGTGCAAGAAGCGTATTAATTATGCAATAGTTAATCACCGTATAAATCCTAAAAATTTGGAGTATTCTAGTCTAGAAAAAGATGATGATAATACTATATTTAAATTTAAATCTGCTATGGAAGAAGCTGAAAATTTTTCAACAGTATTTTCAAGACTTCCATCATATTATTCTAGTGAAAAATTAAAAAAATTTCTAACAGATTTTTTACAGTCAGACTGCTACTCAATAATTAAAAATTTATAAATACTTAAAAAGTTTTTGAAATATGATGAAAAACTTTAATAAGTATTAAGTATGGATATTAGAAGTTATTTAGATATGTAATTTTAAAAATAAATTAATGAGTATTTTTAAATAGCTATATGGTATTTGAGTATCAATCAAGTATTTAAATAATTTTTAAAAATATTAATAAAATTAATATAAAAGGGAGAGAAAATTATGAAAACAAATTGTATATTAGAGTTTTTAAATGCATTGAAAAAAAATAATTCAAGAGAGTGGATGATGGAAAATAAAGAATGGAAAAAGGAAGCTACATTACAATTTGAACAGTTGGTACAAGATATAATCAATGCTTTAGCTTATGAAGATAAATCTATTGCACATCTAAATGCAAAAGATTTAATATTTAGGTTGAACAGAGATACTCGTTTTAGTAATGATAAATCACCTTATAACCCATCATTTAGAGCACATATTTCATATGCTGGACGAGTACCAATCCCAGTAGGGTATTACATAGATATTTCTCCACAAAATATATTTTTAGGAGCAGGACTTTTTACACCACAGCTTTCAGATGCAACAACAAGAGTGAGGGATTATATACTTAAACATTCAGATGAATTAGAATCTATTTTGTATAATCACAAATTTTCAGAGAATTTTACTTTAGATGGCGAAAAACTAAAAAATATTCCAAGAGGATATCCAAAAGATTTTACTAAAGGAGAGTATTTAAAACACAAAAGCTGGTATATTGAATATCACTTACAGGATAGTGACTTAGACAATTTATATGAATTTTGTAAAGTGGTTACTGATAAATTCTTACTTATGAAACCTTTTAATGATTATATTAATAAAGCTTTAGAAGGCTACAAAATGCCTGAGAGAAAAGCTTAAACATAAGAAATATGAGTAGAGTATAATTGGGGCATAATATTAGTAAAAGTTTAAAATATAGTACAGTTAAAATTAATTAAATTATATAGAATTAATTGAATATGTTTATGTATAGTTGTAGTGGACTTAGAAGATAGTCCTAATAAGTAGAATATAGTACTAATAAATAAGAAAATAAAATAGATAATTTACTTAGTAACTTTAATAAGGGATAGAGTTTTATTAGTATAGATATTGGATTTTTTAGTTTGAAAAATTAAACTTAATTATTTATTTAAAGATATAATACAAGGATTTTATTATGATGCATAAAAAGAGTAATAAAGTGTTAAAATATTTGACAAATCTAAGGCTTGCTCTTATACTCAATACAAGTAAGGTACCTTTTTAAAGGACCTATTTGAAAAAAATTATATAATTAGTAAAGTGCATGATTACAAAATTAATAATTAATTTAGGAGGTAAAAATCATGAATGAAACTCAAGATGAAAATTTATTAGAGCAATTTTTTAAAGTACAATCATTACTACATAAATTTCACCTTCAAAATCATAAATCACATGGTTTTTTTAGAGGAACGCATAGAGGTCAAGGAAGAGTATTATCTATGCTAAAAATAAAGCCAGAAATTACTCAAAAAGAACTATCATATTTGCTTGATATGAGACCTCAATCTTTAGGTGAATTGCTTTCAAAACTAGAAAATCAAGGATTTATTACTCGTACCCCTTCAGAAAAAGACCGTAGAGTAATGGTAGTAAGACTAACATCAAAAGGTATGGATGAAATTAATAAAATTGAGCAGGAAGAAGACCCAACTAATAAAATATTCGATATTTTAGAAAAAGAAGAAAAAAGCATTCTAAGTGATATTCTTATTAAGATTACTAATGAGTTGGAGAGAACTATAAAAAATGATGATAATATTAATTTTGATGGGTCGCATATGGGACCACACTCAAGACCACATCCTGGTCAACGCTTAGGTTTTAATGGAAGAGAAGGTTTTGGAATGGGACATATGGATTCACATCCAAATCCACATGAGGAACCACATCCAAGTTCTCAAGAAGAAAAAGAATTTTACAATCCACGTATGGAAGCATTTCAAGAATTTTTTAATAGAGAAGAATTTTTTAATAGAGAAGAATTTTTTGAACAAATGACGAAACAGCATCCGGGATTTTTTGAACAGATAGTAAAACAACATCCAGAGTTTTTTAAGAATAAGAGATTTGATGAACAGAATGTATCTAAGGATGAAAAGTATAGCGAAAAGGATATTAATGAAGATTAGAAACTATTTATCTTTCTACTATAAAAATATGTAATCATAGATGAAGTACAGGATTACACTCCATTACAATATGAAATATTTTATAAACTCTTTAATTCTGCAAATATGACTATATAAAAGATTATAAACAGAAAAATTATAAATCTATTGGTATCATAACAAAGACAGTTCGTGAAACTAGAGAAGTATACGAGTTTTTAAAAGAGAATGATGTTGATGTACAATGTATAACAAAAGATGATGACGAGTATATAAACGGTGTGTTAATAATGCATTCATATCTATCTAAAGGGCTTGAATTTGATGCGGTTATTATATATAATGCAAGCAATAAAAATTATAATAATGAAGATGAAAGGTTGCTCCTTTACACTTGTTGTACAAGAGCTCTTTATGTGCTAAACATATATTATTTAGACGAGATAAGTTCTTTATTAAAACATATTAAAGTAAGATTAAAGTAATACTAAAACGATATTAAAACAACATTAAAACAATATTAAAACAATATTAAAATAATGTTGAAGTAATATTAAAACAATGAAATTTTAATTCTTATATAATTTTTTTAGGCTTATTATATATTTATTATGTATTTGTAATGAATATTTAGATGAGTATTTTATGATAAAGTTAAAGCCCTTAAAATCCAAAATACATGGTTTTTAAGGGCTTTTTAGTAGTATTATTTAACTAGAATTTGTATAGCAGTTAAATAGCTAGAATCTGATATATAAATTCTAAAAAAAATATTAATATAAAAGAGATGGTTATGTTTACTAATAAATAAATTAAAGTCACAAATAATAGACTCATAAATAATTCAATCGTTAGCTATGTTTTATATTACTTATCTTTATTTTGTATCTATTACTTCATGAGCCATCTCTACTAAATCATTCATAGATAAACCTGAGTCTTCAACTATAAATGAGTAATAAACTCCATTTTGTTTCCAGCTTAAATATTTATATTCATTAACTTCCACTTTATCTGACCCTGTATTAAATGAATATTTACCTGATTTTTCATCAAGTTTATCCTGTTCTGTCATTTTATAACCTTCTGGTACATATTTTTGCTTGAACTCCTCATAAGAAATATTTATATCTTTGTACGTATCTACAACTTTTACGTTTTCAGAATTTTCTCCAAGTATATTATTTGCTGTCTTAAGAGATATTACATCACTACCATTTTCATACTCGATATCAAGTGATTTTAATTCTCCTAAAATATTACCTTGTTTATCAAGTCCTTTTTCCTTTTCAATATATCCTCCTTTAAATTTATATCCATTACTAAATTCAGAAACTATATTAGGAGAAAATTTAAAGTCTTTTTTTACTTGTTCTGTAGTTGGGACAGATGTATAGGTAGCCTTATTACTTGTACTTGAAAATAGACTAGATATTTCTCCTACTGCAAGAGCTGTTGTACTTAACAGTAGAGTAACAGCCAAAGTTGCGACTAAGCTCTTTTTGAATGAGAATTTAAATGGTGATTTATGTGTTTTATTATTAATCATGTTATAATTTTCCTCTCTTTCTGGTAGACTATTTAATGTTTTATTTAATCTATTATGAAAGCTTTCTGGAGCTTTCGGGAATGAATTATTTAACTTGTCTTTGTTCATACTTTACCTCCATATCTTCTAATTTAGTTTTTAATAATTTTCTACCTCTTGATAATCTGCTTTTTACAGTTCCTTGAGGTATATCTAATATTTCTTTAATCTCATCTATTGAATATCCCTCGATATAATAAAGAACTATTGGAATCTTAATTTTTTTAGATAAACCTTGAATAGCAATATATAAATCACTGTAATCATCTTTTTCTTCTACTTTTTTGTTATTGAGAATTTCTTCAAATGGTAGAATATTAAACTGTTTACGCCTTAATGAATTACATTCATTTATGACTATTCTAATCAACCAAGTTTTAAAATATTGTTGTTCTTTCAGTGAGTCTAGTTTTTCATATGCTTTTAAAATAGCATTGTTAACAGCATCCTCACAATCTTGGTCGTTTCCTAAAATAGACTTAGATACGCGATACAAAGTCTGTTCTGACTCAAGAATATTATTAATAAATGTAGTTTTATCCAATTGTATTCCTACCTTTCTATGCAAATCGTAGCGCTACTTTTTTACTTTATACTCATTAGATAAAATTTTACTATAAATGGTTCACTTTTTTAAAAATAATTATTTTTTATTTGAAGTTTAGGAAATAATTGGATAAATCTACATTTATATGAAGTAGCACTACTTTTTTGCCTTACACTCATTAGATAAAATTTTACTATAAATGGTTCACTTTTTTTAAAAGTAATTATTTGATAAATTAAAGTGTAGGAAACAGTTTAATAAATTTAAGCAATTTAATAAAAAATTATACATGGTAATAAATATGTGTTTTCCTATACAGCTTTTTCATGCCATAATTTTCAGGTTTAAAAGAAATTAAAAAAATGTAAAGGTACCTTAAAAATAGTATTGACAAAATCATAAGGTACCTTTATAATTAAAAATAAATAAGGTACCTTAATAAAAACTAAGAAAATAAATTAATAGAAAAAATCGAGTTAATTAGGAGGAGTTAATATGAATTATTACAAAGATAAAAGAGAAGGATTTAGAGGATTTGAAGATTTTGAAATGAGAGGACATCATAAACACCAAGAACATTATGGAGAACATAATAAATATTCGCAACATCATGGTCAAATGGGATATGGAGGTCCTCATAGACATCCATGGAATCATACATGTGAAGGATGTAAAAGATTTGAAATGATGCGTCAAGAAGGATTTGGGTCAAGAGGATATGAAGGAAATCATGGCAATAGAGAGTATAGAGGTCATGAGGGATTTGCCCCAAGAGGGTACGAAAGAGGAGAATATAGAGGTCATGAAGGAAGTCATGAGCATAGAGAGTGTAGAAGTCATGAAGGATTTGCCCCAAGAGGGTACGAAAGAGGAGAATATAGAGGTCATGAAGGAAGTCATGAGCATAGAGAGTGTAGAAGTCATGAAGGATTTGCCCCAAGTGGTCATGAAAGAAGTTACAGAGAATCTAAAGACAATGAAGAATTTGATGCTAAAAATTATCAAGAAAACAATGAATATCAGAAATATGGAAGATTTGAAAATCAAAATGTAGATGAAAAAATAATGTCTGAAAATAAAGAAGATGCTGAGAAAAATAATATAAAAGAATATGAAAAAATTGATGAATCTAAAACAGCAACTGATGAACAAATAGAATCTGTTCAAAAAAATCATACTAAAGAAGAAATGAAATGTGAAGAAAAAAAATGCGTTGATAAAAAGTAGAATTAGAAATTCAATAAATCAACAAATAAATATTAAAAAATAAACACCAGAATACAAATAAAAACATATTAGATTGACTAAATCAAAAAGGTGACAGCTTTAAAAAGACTGTCACCTTTAATTTTTTATAGCCATTTATTGGTGCAAGTATTTCAATAAATATGGGAGGTAAAGATTATTTTTATTAGCAAGGATAAAAGCCCTATAAATTTGAGTAGACATAAATTACAATTTACATTTTTATGATAACATTTTCTTTACAATTTTTTAGATATATGTTAATATTTAGAAAAATGCATATGTATTCATAAAATAGCCTAAAAACAAATAAAAAAGCTATAAAAGAGAAAACGTATGCAATCAAGAGTCAATAAAGTTAGATTATACTTTATAAATTTGGGAGGATATAATAATGGGAAAATATCAAGAATCAAAAAGAGTTGTAAGAAATTACTTTGAAGCATTAGAAAACGCCGATGGAGATGAAATTAAAAAAATTTTAAAACAGTACATGAGGTCAGACTATGACTGGAGAGGCGTATATCCATTTCGTGAACAAAGAGGAGTTGAAAATGTAGCAGATACATTTTGGAAGCCTTTAAAAAATTCATTGAGTAATATGCAAAGACGACAAGATATCTTTATTGCAGGTACTAATGAAATTGATAACAGTGAGTGGGTAATGAGTATGGGTCATTTTATGGGGCTTTTTGATAATGACTGGCTTGGTATTAAGCATACTCGCAAGATGATTAGCTTAAGATACGCAGAATTTAACTGTGTGCAAGATGGTAAAATTTCCAAGACTGGATTATTTGTAGATATAATTGGATTTATGATTCAGGCAGGTGTCAATCCATTGCCACCACAAACAGGTTCATATTTTGTATATCCAGGACCAATTGACCACAATGGACTACTTTTTGAAGATGCAGACGAAGTAGATGGGGTTAAGACTTTAGCATTAGTCAATAAAATGGTAGATGATTTATCTGAATTAAATGACAGTGGTTCTATGGGATGTCCACCAGAGATACTTGAAAAATCATGGGCTAAAGATATGATTTGGTATGGACCAGGGGGGATTGGAGCTTCTTATACTATACCTAGATATCAAGAACAGCATCAATTGCCATTTAGAAATAATTTAAAAGGAAAGACTTTTAATGGACATGTATGTAGATTTGCAGAAGGAAATTTTGCTTGTTTCTTTGGATGGCCTAACTTAAGCAATATCCCATGTGGAGGATTTTTAGGATTGCCAGGTGGAGAGGTTAAGGCAGATATGCAAGTTGTTGACGTTTACTATCGCAAGGGAGATAAACTTAAAGAAAATTGGGTGTTAATTGATATTCCTTACTGGCTAAAACAACAAGGTCTTGATATTCTTGAAAGAACTAAAAGTATTTTTAATGCTTAATTTTTAATAATTAATTGTGAATACGTATTCAAGAAAGGAATGAGATGCAAATTGAAATATATTGATAAAAATGATGTAAGAGAAAAAGATAAAGAGAAAGTAAAAGCAAAAGAAGTTGATATAAGTGAGCTTAAATTAAGTAATGTTGAAGTAAATAAAGCTAATACAGGTAAAATCAATGAGAATAATACTATTGAAAAAGCTGAAGAAATTACATTGAAGGGAGAAGCAAATATGGAGTCTACAAAAATTTACTATGGAGATTCGCTAGAAGTAACACCTGTTGGAGTAATGGATTATAATGATTTTTCAAATCAAACAAAAAGGGAGCAGAAATTACCTGGATTTGATTCCAAGTATAGAGACTTTGTAGACTATATTATGAAAATTACACATAATATTTGGGAAGAAAAAGGTATTGGAGTTATTTATGATACATATCACAATAATGTGACAATGCACTGTGGTTCTTCTAATTTAGTTGGTATAAAAGATGTTATCTCGAATACTCTTCAAACTCTACATGCATTTCCAGATAGAAGGCTGATTGGTCAAAATGTAATATGGTCTAATTTTGGTGCTGATGGTTTTTTGTCTTCTCATCGTGTTTTGTCTACAGCAACTAATTTAGGTGATAGTAATTTTGCTCCAGCAACTGGAAAGAAGATAAATTTTAGAACTGTAATTGATTGTGCTACAACGAATAATAGAATCCATGAAGAATGGCTAGTTAGAGATAATCTATGGATTGTTACTCAGTTAGGGTTAAATCCTCAAGAAGTGGCAAAAAATATGGCAAAGGCAAGTGCATCTAAAGTATTGAGCTTACAATCAACCTATGGTATTTGTGAGTCTATGGATGGCCAATTTATGCCAGCAAAGTATCAAGCTAAAGATGATTCTGTTGGTGAAATGATGCTTGAGATGACAAGTCGTATTTACAATTATAAATATATAAATGAAGTTAAAAAATATTATCACGATAATGCAGTAGTACATTTCATATGTGATAAAGATTTAAATGGGTATGATGAGATTCAAGGAATGATTGTAAGTTTACTTGCTTCAATTCCAAATGGAAGTTATGAAGTAGAAAGAGTAACTTGTAATCAAAAGGAAAAAAATGAAGGGTATGATGTATCTGTGAGATGGAGATTACGTGGAATAAATGAAGGCATTGGATTTTTTGGACAACCTTCTGGAAAGCATGTAGAGGTAATGGGAATTAATCATTATCATGTACTACAAGGTAAGGTAAAGGAAGAATGGATGACTTTTGATGGTATGGATGTTTTGAAGCAGATGTATATGGGTGTAGAAGAGTAAATGGGTTTATAGTATAAACATCTTTAGAAATTATATAAGTAAATATTCTTGTTATAAAGATTGAACAAGAAATATGTATAGAATTTAAACAAGAAATGTATATAAAACTTAAATAAGAATTATGTATGAAAAGTAAAAATTGAAAGCTTTAGGGATAGTATGCTTAACAGTAAGGGAGGGGTAATTATGAACAATATGAAAACAACAGATATGATAGAAAATGATATTATACTAGGAAAAGATTATTCGAATCTAAAAAGGGGAATTGCATTTTTTTCCATTGCATTAATATACTTTTTTTATTGCTATAATTTTATGGTAGGTACTTTTATTAAACCAACAATGATTTATACTTTGGCAGAAGGCGGGTTTGGTTTTTCATTAAAACAGACAGAAGAAATATTTGCTGTCATGTCCTTTGGTACAATTCCAGGTACATTCATTTTTGGAGTGATTTCTACAAAGCTTGGTAAAAAGAAAACTTTAATTAGTGTAGCTTTATTAATTGGGTTAACAACTTTTATTCCAATGTTATCTCCTACAAATATTATATTGTGGAAAATTGCACGTTTATGTACAGGGGTAGTATTGGGTGGTGTATTTGGAACAGCGATGCCTCTAGTTGCGGATATGTTTCCAAGTAAATATCGTGGTAAGTTAGCTGCTGTATTAACTGCTTTATTTTCGCTAGCCATGATTTTTGGCGGGAAAGTGTATGGATTTTTAGGTGATGCAAATTGGCAAATATTAATGTATACTGCGATTATACCGCCTATAATTGGAGCTATTTTAGCATTTTTCTTTGTACCAGATGATTCAGAGTATACAAAAGAATTGGTTAAAAAAGGAAAAGAAATAGGTGAAAAAATTAGCTATGTAAGTATGTATAAGGGGAAATATTTGTGGATTGGATTAGGAACAATTATTTTATCAGGTGCTAATTTTACAGCATACTCAGCATTTTCAAACAATGCAACTACATATTTGGTAACAGGAATGGGAATGACAGCAGCAGTAGCAGGTTCTATATATAGTTTACAAGGAATTGGGCAGTTAGTAGGATATTTATTCTGGGGTTCAATAGCAGATAAATTTGGAAGAAAAGTACCTTTTATAGGTATGGCATTAGCGGCAGTATTTGTCTTTATATATACAAAACTAGGAGGAAATAATACAACAGCATTTTATATGATATCAGTATTATTAGGTATTGCTGTTGGATATTCTGGAGCATGGGGAGCATACTATACAGAATTATTCCCAAGTAAATATCGTTCATTGTCCTCGGGAATGTCATTCAATGGAGGAAGAATTATATCTACATTTGCAATCCCTGCAATAGCTGGTACAGCTTCAGGTGCTTTAGGTATGACAACTATTTTTTATATATCAACAGCAGTATTTGTAGCAGGTGCTATTGTATGGCTGTTCTTACCAGAAACATTAAACAAGAAAGAATAGAATTCTAAGAACTATTTTGTTAGTTAGAAAGGGGTGGCTTATGATTTCAGTAATCGATGTGTGTATTATAGTAGGATATTTGCTGTTAATGTTGGTTATTGGTTATTATTCAGGAAAAGATAATAAAAATCAAGAAGATTATTTCTTAGCAGGTAGGTCAATGCCATGGATTCCAATCGCTTTGTCAGTTGCTGCTACTATGATTAGTGCTAATGGATTTATAGGGGGTCCTGGATGGGCATATATGGATGGAATGTATCCAGTGATGGTTAACATTACAGTCCCTTTAGCAATATTTTTTGCACTGAGCATTACCACCCCAGTTATTTATAGATTAAAAATAACATCTGTATATGAATATATGGGACTTCGTTTAGGCAATTATTCAAGAGGATTAACTATTATTCAATTTTTTATCAATTCATTGATTCAAGCAAGTTCTATGGTGTATATACCAGTACTTATTATTCAGATAATCACTGGTTGGTCACTTTATATTTTGGTTCCAATAGTTGTATGTGTAGCAATTATATATACACTACTAGGGGGAATTAAAGCAGTTATATGGACTGATAGTATTCAAATGGTAGTAGTAATAAGTGCTGTATTTATAGTAATTATAACAGCACTAAAAGGAATGAATCTCGGTTTTTTTGATACATTGCAAATTGCACAACAGAGCGGTAAATTAAATACATTTGATTTTAGTATGGATATTTCAATTACAAATACTTTTTGGGCTACTCTGCTTGGTGGAACTGTAATGTGGATAAGATATTTCTGCTTTGACCAATCTCAAGTTCAAAGAGTTTTGACATCTAAATCTTTAAAAGGTGCCAAAAATTCTTTTGTAGTTAGTGCATTTGTTATGAATTTAGCTTACTATTTTATGTTATTAGTAGGAGTGATTTTATTTGTTTATTATAAGGGAAGAGCATTTGAAACTACAAATGAAATAATGATTACTTTTATTTTGAATGAACTTCCAGTAGGGGCAATTGGAATTATTATTGCTGGTGTATTTGCAGCAGCGATGTCTAGTATTGACTCTATATTAAACAGTATGACAACTGTTTTTACAAAGGATATTTATGAGTTTTATTTTAAAAAAGATAATGAGGAATCGTCATTAAAAGTCACAATGATTATAACAATGATTATAGGTATTGTTATGACAGGTTTTATTATTATGGGATTTGGAGGAAGCATCAAATCAATTCTTGACCTTGTTGGTAACTATATTTCATATTTTGCTGGTCCAGCTACAGGTGCATTTATATTGGCTATGTTTACATACAAAGCTCATGATAAAGGGGTCTCTATTGGTTTCATCATAGGATTAGTTTTAGGCTTTTTTATTTCTAATAAATATAATGTGAGTTGGTTGTGGAATCCAGCAATAGGTGCTACAATAACATTAATATTTGGGTATATTTTTAGTATCATTTTAAAGAATAATCACAATATAGAAGATATTAAAAAATATACTGTATTTGGTATGAGAAAAGAACTTATTTCGCAAGGAATAGATAAAGTAGATGGAGTATCTGTATTGCCATTTTCTTTAGGGAAACAAGAGTTAATTGTGTTAGTTTTTTTCGTTGTTCAATATATAATCTTATTTTTAATACAATTTTAATAAGAAATGTAAGGTGTTTAAGAAGAAGTAAAAGATGCTAAAAAGAAATACAAGATATTTAAGGAGAAATACTAAATGAATCAAAAGAAAGTTCATTATAATAAATCGGCTACTTCAAAAGATGTTGCAAAACTAGCAGGAGTATCGCAGTCATCAGTTTCAAGAGCATTTGGTAGTGCAAATGGAAAAGGTGTAAAACCTGAAGTAAGAGAAAAAATTTTCCGTGTAGCAGATGAAATTGGTTATGTTCCCAATTTAGTTGCAAGAGGAATGATTAGTGGCAAAACAAATGTTATAGGATTGATAGTTGGTGATAATCTAGGTCCATTTTACAACAGAATTATTAACTTATTTGTGGAAAAGATTCAAGAAATAGGTAAACAATGTCTTGTTTTTAAGGTTCCTAGACAAGAAAGAATAGATAATATAATTTCAAGAGTAATTCAGTTTCAAGTGGAAGCTGTGATTATTACAGCTTCAGCTATGAATAAGGTAATGGCTGAGACATGTGAAGAAAATAATATTCCTGTGATTCTTTTTAATCGTTTTATACCAGGTATAAAAATAAGTACGGTCTATGTGGACCCAATTGAAGGTGGAGGAATGGCTGCTGAATACCTAATTGATAGGGGACATAAAAATATAGGATACATTCAATTTACAAGAGAAACAAGTGAGGAAATGGAAAAGAAAATTGGATTTTATTCTAAATTAAGACAAAACGGAATTCACAACCTTAAAGAAGAGTCTGCAAATTATGATTATGATTCTGGATATGAAGCTGGAAAGAGAATGCTAGCATTATCAAGTCCTCCAACAGCAATTTTTTGCACAAGTGATTTGATAGCTATGGGTGTAATGGATGCTGCAAGATTTGAGTATAAATTGAAGATACCAGAGGATTTATCAGTAATGGGATATGATGATATTCAGATGGCTTCATGGAAAAGTTATAGTTTAACAACGATTAGACAACCATTAGACTTATTAATTGGAAAAACGATTAATATACTTAAAATTTTATTAGAGGAAGATGATTGTGAGCCAGTAGTTGAAATGCTTAAGCCTGAATTGATTGAAAGAGATTCTACAGTTTAGTATAAAATTATATTAAAGATATGCTAATAATGTATAAACAAGAAAAGTATTCTTCAAATTCAAAATGGAGAATACTTTCTTGAATATTTGTGATTAATTCAGTAAATATATATTTATAGGATATTTTTTTATTTATATTATATTATTTGTTTAATAAGAGTCTTAATTTATTAAGTACAGATAATTTTATACCACCACCTACTTGATATACCTTTTCTGAGCTCTTTTTATCTAATATATTTTCTTGTTCTTTATTTAAACTATTTGTGGCTATTACAACTGGCATATTTTCCTTTGATGCAAATGGGCCTACTGATAAAGCATCAATCAGATTATTTTCCTTAGCTAATATCACACCATTTATGCTATTATCTTTATAGAAACGTTCAATAACACGAGCATTAGTTTCTTGTCTGTCATTTCCAGCAATTCTGTTTTTTGAGACATCATTTGAAGTTATATTATTAATTTGCTCTATAGCTTTCTGAGAGATTTTAGTTTCCCCACCTATAAAGTAAGAAGTTTTTACTTTTTTAGATTTAATATAATCATATGCGTCTTTATCTAATCCATCTTTTTGTGTAAGTATTATAGGAGAGTTATTTTTTCCTGCTACTGATGAAATAGATAGTGCATCAGCTTCTCCATCTCCAGCACTTACATATATTGTATCAATATTGTTATTACCAGACATTTCTTTAGCTATATTTAAAGACGTTTCATATCTTGATTTTCCACCTATTCTTTTTACATTCATAGATTTATTAACACCTTTTAGTTGGTTAACGACTGAATTAGAGATTGAAGCCTCTCCACCTACAACTATTATATTAGATGCTTTTAATCTTTTAATTTCATCCATTGTTGATTTATCTACATTACTTCCATTAGAAAGTAGCATTGGTGCATTTTTTGTATTTGCAAGTGGTGTAGCTGATAATCCGTCTACTAAGTGCTTATCAGTACCATTTACAAGTATTACAGTATTTGAAGTTTTCCAGCCTTCTTTAGATACTTTTACTGCTGTTTCAAATCTGTCATCTCCAGTCATTTTTTTAGATTTTACATTAGTATCTAGATTATCCCATAAATTTACTCTATCTTCAGGAGCTACATACATACCATCATTCTTTGTTATATTATACGTTTTATAGAATTCTTCGAAATTTGATAAGACACGATTTACTCTTAAAGTATTTGGACTATGCTCATCTCCTGTAGAACTCTTTGCATATTCTCTTGTGTATAATCTAATATATGACTCTGCATAACTCTTGAAGAACTTATCATAATTTGGATTTTCCATCTTTGATAAAATTCCCAAGGCAGCTCCTACACCACCTATATCTGCAATATTTTCACCTAAACTTATCTTACCATTTGCTTTTACACCTGGAGCTATTTCCCATCCATCATAGAAATTAACTACATCATTACAACGTTCCTGAAATTCTCTGTAATCATCCTTAGTCCACCAATCATGTTCTTTCCCACTTGAATCATATTTGGCTCCATTGTTGTCAAATGCATGAGAAATTTCATGTCCTATTACTGCACCTATTGCACCTAGATTTTCTTCTCTTGATGCATTTGGGTCATATAAAGGTGCTTGTAAAATACCTGCGGGGAAAGTCATTGCATTATCATACATTCCATACACTGCATTTACAGTAAATGTTGCTAGTCCAAATCTATCTTTTGGTATTACTTTACCTGTATTTTCAGCATCTTTTTTTAGACGTGCAAGTTTAAAAGCGGTTATATTATCAAAATGATTTCCACCATCTTCTTTACTTTTAATGTCTACATTTTCTGCATCAGATTCCCATTTATCAGGATATCCAACGACAAATGTCATTTTATCAAGTTTTTTTATAGCTTCTTTTTTGGTAGTTTCACTCATCCAGTCAAGTTTTTTAATTCTTTCTTTATATAATTCTACAAAAGATTTAACCATATCTTCAACGTCTTTTTTTGATTTTTCAGGAAAATATTTCTCTACAAATAATTTTCCAATATATGAACTGAACTTTTCAGATGTTAATGCTGCTGCATCTTTTTCAGTTATTTTACTTTGCGAAGCATCTGCACCAGGATTAGCATTGTCAGTCCAAACATTTAGATATTTTTGGTCTAAAAATTGTGCATTTTCTTCAGACAGTTTTATTTTAAAAAGAGTTTTTAAAGCTTCTAAATTATTATTAGTGTATGCCTTATTAAATAGTTCTAAATCTTTTGGATTCATTACCTTGATTTCTTTAGGAAGATTAGTATAGCCAGCAGCAGTAAGTGTTTTAGACAATTCTAAATTTGGCATTTTTTCTTCTATCTCTTTTAAAGTCATCCTCTTGTCAACACCTTCTTCACCTCCAGATACTTTTTTTACAAAGTTTATATACTCATCAACATGCTTACTAGCTTGTGCCTCACTTTCTCCACTTAAAATTAACAGCTTTTTAAAAAATGTTTTGCTATTTTCTATTGTCTCATCATTTGAATATGAACTAAATAAATGTGTATCAGCCATTGTTCCTATATATAAAGCATACTTTGCTTCATCTACATTATCTTGCATTAAAAAAAGACCAACCGAACCACCAGTTCCTATTTCTTCAAGTGATTTTTTTTGAATTTCATTAAGTTCTTTTACATTCTTTGCTTTGTCTATAGCATCAAGATATTTTTTTATTGGTTTATTTCCAAGCTCATTTCTGCTTTTCATGTCTAGTATATTAAGGTAGAAATCTTTAATTTTTTGTTCTTCACTACCTTTTTTATGATTTCCTTCTACTATTTCTTTAATAATAGCATTAATTTTTTTTGTGTTTTCATTTTCAATATCAACATAACCACCAGATACTGCTTCGTCACTTGGAAGCTTTGATTCCTCCAAAGATTTTTTATTTACAAAATTATAAAAATCATCTTTTGGATTACTACCTTTAAATGCCCAGATACGTCTAACCATAGTATCAACTTCTCCTACAGTCATAACTTCACTACCATTAAGTTTTTTGTCTTTAGTGTTAACCATAACTCCACCATTTATTAAGTTATCTATATCAGACTTAGCAGAAGCAGGTATATCTGTAAAACTTACATTTTTCTCTGCCACTCTTTCATTTTGACCTTTTGGAGCTGATAAAGTTCCAAAAGCTCTACTTATCATGATAAGACCATCTAGTCTATTAACTTTTTGATTTTCTTTCTTTTCGTATCCAGACATGATTTTCTTTTTATCTATGTTAGAATTATATGATTTAGCTGATTGCAAAAGAAAATCAGCTAGTTGACTATATGTAGTACTACTAGTTTTAATTTCTTTTCTACTTTTAGGTTGTGCTGTTTTTTCAGATTTTTCTATATTGGTATTACCTTGAGCAGTTTCTTGTGCCTGAGCAACTCCTGTAACAAGTGTAGTCATAACCATTCCTGTAGATATAATTTTTGCATTTAATTTTTTATTCATGATATGTTCCCCTTTTCATATGTATTATTTATGTGTTTAACATTTAAAATTTACTTTTCATTAGTGTCTTATATATTAGTCTATTGGTATTTATATACAAAACAATATCATAGTAATGTTAACCGTATGTTTACAGGAAGATAATTACAGTAAGGTAAAATTTTTGTGACGAATACTCAAAAAAATTTGCTAGCTTTTATGAGAAAAATGTATTGTTTATTTAAAAAGATATCAAAAACAAAAAAATAGAAAGTAAATTTAAATCAATAAGGTTAGTAGAGTCAATATTTAATAACAGAATGAAAGATAATAAACAAAAAATTAATAAAGAGGTTGTAAGTAAATTTGTTTCTACACAAATCTACCTACAGCCTCAATACCTATCATCTCAAAATATTTAAATTCTTTTTCAAATAATTATTAATTTTGATGTAGAAATTATTTAAAATATTATCAAACTAATTTACAGCTTCTTTTCCTATCAAATCTTTTAATTCTTCATGAGTCATAGTTTCTTTTTCAAATAGGAATTTAGAAACAGAATGTAAATCTTCAAGGTTATCCTTTAACATCTCTAAAGTTTCTTTATAACAACTTTCAACTATACGATTAGCTTCTTTTTGAACTTTATCACATAAGAAAGTCTTATCATTTCCATCAATAGTCATAAATCCTAAGTTACTCATACCATACTCACAAACCATTTGGTTAGCTATCTCAGTGACTTTCTTTAAGTCATCCTTTGCTCCTGTAGATTTATGATTAAATATTAGTTCTTCTGATGCTTTTCCAGCAAGTAATGTTTTTATTTTTCCAACCAATTCATCTCTAGTATAAATATATCTATCTTCATCAGGTAATTGAAGAACATAACCTAATGCTTGTCCTCTAGGTACTATAGATATTTTTTGTATAGGACAAATTCCAACTATATCACTTACAAGAGCATGTCCAGCTTCATGATAAGCTACTATCTTTTTCTCTTTTTCAACTAATGAAGAGTTTTTGGATTCTAATCCTGCAATAACTCTTTCAAGTGCTTTGTCGAAGTGTTCTGCTGTAATATATTCACTGTCATCTCTAACTGCAAATATAGCTGCTTCATTTGCTATATTTGAAAGATGGGCTCCGTTGAAACCGTGAGTTTTTTTAGCTAAAAGTTCTAGATTTACAGATTTGTCTATAGGCTTGTCATCTGTATGTACCTTTAGAATTTCAAATCTAGTGTGATAATTTGGTGCACCTATATGAATGTGTCTGTCAAATCTTCCTGGTCTAAGTAAAGCTTCATCTAATAAGTCAAGTCTATTGGTAGCACCTATTATTAATACATTGGAGTCTTTATTAAATCCATCCATTTCAACTAAAAGTTGGTTTAACGTTTGGTCTTTTTCATTGTTGCTTTCAAGATGTCTTTTTGCTCCTACAGCATCTATTTCATCTATAAATATTATACTTGGAGCTTCTTTTCTAGCTTTTTCAAATAGAGTTCTTACTCTTTTTGCTCCTACACCTACATATTTTTCAACGAACTCAGAACCTGTAACATTGAAAAATGATGAGTTTGTTTCACCAGCTACAGCAGATGCAAGTAATGTTTTTCCTGTCCCTGGAGGACCATAAAATAATACGCCTTTAGGTATTTTTGCACCCATTTTTTGATATTTTTGTGGAGACTTCATAAAATCAACTATTTCAAATAGTTCTTCTTTTACTTCGTCTAATCCAGCTACATCTCTAAATGTAGTTTTTGGTTTTGTAGAAAGCGAATCATCTGTTTGATTTTCTCTTTCCATTTTTGTCTGTGCAAAGACAGGAACTGGATTGTTAATTTTTTTAAAAAAGTTGTTTAGCATTTTCATATTCACACCTCAGGTAATTAATTATTGTTAATCAATTTTATATTTTCCATATTTACTATATTTTATTATTTATTTTTTATGGAAAAAATATACATGTAATCTAAATAAAAATAAATTCATAAATTTAACTGGAAAAAGTCATTTATGAATATGTGCAAATTACCTTTATATACTAAAAAATACTACAAATCAAGATAAAATTGAAATGATGAAAAAGCTATAATATGGATATTAAAGAATGTAAAGTAAAGTATTCAGTATAAAATTGGCTAAAGAAGTGTTTTTAAGTATTTATTATATAGAGTGATAGGGTAATAAAAGATTTTAAAGTTGAAGTTTGAATTTTTTTAATTAAATTTTGGAAAATGAGGGCAAAATAAATGGTATGAGCATATAATAAGTATTAGGAAGAAGAAATTAAATACAAATAATATGTAGTTTATAATAAATATGTGCAATTTTAAATAAAAAAGCAGTTAAGTTAGTAAAAATTTATTAAACTTAAAAAAATAGTTGCAAAAAATTTGATAAAATGATATAGTGGATAGGGTAAGAATAAAACAAAGAAGAAGTCCGCTTCTCACCTTACGCCGAGGGTTAGTAAGGTAAATATAAGTTAAAGCTTAGTAGTAATTTAAGCTTGTTTAAATTTGGTAACTTATATTGCGGATGATTATGTCATCCGCTTTTTATTTTATATTTTATAAAAAATTTGGAGGTGTCCTACAATTAGCAAAGAATTAGCAATCAATGAACAAATAAAAGACAAGGAAATAAGAGTCCTTTCACCTACAGGTGAACAACTTGGAGTAATGCCTACTAAAGAAGCTCAAGCAATGGCTACTAGTAAAAACTTAGATTTGGTTCAAATCTCGCCAAATGCAAATCCACCAGTGTGTAAGATAATGGATTATGGAAAGTTTAGATATGAGCAAGCGAGAAAAGACAAAGAAGCTAAGAAAAAACAAAAGACTATAGTTGTAAAAGAAGTAAGACTTAGACCAGGTATTGAACAAAATGATTTAAATACGAAAGCTAATAATGCTATAAAATTCCTTAAAAAAGGGGATAAAGTCAAAGTCGAACTTAGATTTAGAGGTAGAGAACTAGGACATAAGGATATAGGAAGAGAAGTTATGTTAAAGTTTTTAGATATAATAAAAGAGTTTGGAGAACCAACAAAAGCCCCTGCATTTGAGGGTAATAATATGGTTGTAATTATAGATCCAAAAAAATAGATGATTAACTGAGAGGAGGAATTTGTCATGCCTAAAATGAAAACTCATAGAGGTGCAGCAAAGAGATTAAAGAAAACAGGAACAGGAAAGTTAAAGAGAGCTAAAGCTTATAAAAAACATATATTAACTAAAAAATCTGCAAAAACTAAGATGAACTTAAGAAAATCAACTCTAGTAAGTGATGGAGATGCTAAGAGAATAGCACAATTATTACCATACTAGGATAGGATACGGATTATAAATAATAACTATAGAAGAGGGATATAAAAGGAGGTCATAACGATGGCAAGAGTTAAAAAAGCTATGAACGCTCGTAAGAAGCATAAAAAAATATTAAAACTTGCAAAAGGATTCAGAGGAGCTAGAAGCAAATTATATAGACCAGCAAATACATTCGTAATGAAGGCATTAAAAAATGCTTATATAGGAAGAAAGTTAAAGAAAAGAGACTTCAGAAAACTTTGGATACAAAGAATAAATGCAGCAGCTAGAATGAATGGAATATCTTATTCAAGATTAATGAATGGATTAAAATTATCTGGTGTTGAAGTTAACAGAAAAATGTTATCTGAAATGGCTATACAAGATCCAGATGGATTTGCTAAATTAGCAGAAGTTGCTAAAGCAAAATTAGCTTAGTATTAAATCATGAGATATAAAGTCTTTGAATTATGTAAATAATTCAAGGGCTTTTTTTATTTTTTGAGTATTATTTGTTTGTATAAAATTTTTAATAGACTTGATTAAATATTATCAACATGATAATATTATCTTAATGATAATAATGGGGAGGTAGTATAATATGAATGAAAAACTTATGGATTGCTTTATAAATCCAGTTAAGTGCAGGTTGTTACTTGAGATTTATTCAAATAAGCAAACTACAGCAAAGCAATTAGGAGAGAAGTTTAAGGATATATCACAAGCCACACTTTATCGTTATCTTGATAAAATGTTAAAGGATAATATTATAAAGGTAATTGAAGAAAATAAAATAAGAGGAACTGTTGAAAAAGTATATGCTGTTAAGTCAGATATTGATGATGATGCAAAAAAAATGATAAATGAAAACTCAGCAGAAGCATATGTACAGCTGTTTACTCAATATATGATGGTATTTATGAAGGAGTTTTATGATTACGCTAAAAGAGAAGAAAAAGATATTTTAAAAGATGGTTCTGGTTTTTCTGTCTTTCCAGTATATGCTAATCTAGAAGAAATAACTGAAGCAACTAGAAAGATTAGTGATATACTAGAACCTTTAAAAAATAACCCATCAGGAGAAGGACGCAAAAAGCACTCTATAGGATTGATAATTACACCTCCTAAAGAAGAATAATTGAAATTTTTGCTGTTAGGCAAGATATAACTATATTTTAAATAAAAGATAAAGTTGTGCTTTAAATAATAAATAAAGCTATTTATAGTCAAAAAAATAAGTTTTATGGGTATATATTGAAATGTATATCAAGCTGACATATAAAGTGATATTATATATTTAAGGAAAAAATTATAATATCTATAGGCATATATTTAAAGCAAAGGGGTTGAAACATAATGAGATTAATTACACGTTCTGATTTTGATGGATTAGTTTGTGGTGCATTATTAAAAGAAGCAGGTATTATTGATAATTGGAAATTTGCTCATCCTAAAGACTTACAAGATGGGTTAGTTGAGGTAACAGAAGATGATTGTCTTGCCAATGTACCATTTGTAGAAGGGTGTGGTCTTTGGTTTGACCATCATTCTAGTGAATTTGAGAGAAATGAGCTTAAAGGAAGGTATAAAGGAGAAAGTCGCATTGCTCCTTCTTGTGCAAGAATTATTTATGAGTATTATGGTGGAAATGAAAGATTTTCTCATTTTAATGAAATGCTAGAAGCAGTAGACAAAGTTGATTCTGGAAATCTTACTATAGAAGAGGTACAAAATCCAACTGGATGGATTTTAATTGGTTATCTTATGGACCCAAGAACAGGGTTGGGGCGTTGGAGAAACTTTACTATATCTAACTATCAATTGATGGAAAAGTTAATTGATGCATGTAGAACTTTAGATACAGAAGAAATTTTAAATCTGTCAGATGTAAAGGAACGTATAGAAGTTTATTTTGAGCAGACAAATAAATTTAAAGAAATGGTTGCTAAATACACACGTACAGAAGGAGATGTTATTATTTCTGATTTACGTGGAGTAGAGCCAATTTATACAGGTAATCGTTTCATGATTTACAGTATGTATCCAGAACAAAATATTTCTGCCTGGATTGTAAATGGAAAAGGTGGAAAAGGGTGTTCTGTAGCTGTAGGATACAGTATTTTAAATAGAACTTCAAATATTGATGTTGGTAGTCTAATGCTTAAGTATGGCGGTGGAGGTCACAAAGCTGTTGGGACTTGCCAATTTAATGATGAACAAATAGACGAGCTACTTCCAATGTTACTTGATGAACTTGTAAATCCTAAGAAGTAATGGTCTAATTTATAAATTGTATAAATAAAACAGAATTTCATTGTACCTTTTAGCATAAGAAAGTGAAGTGGTACAATGAGGTTCTTATCAGCATGCATGTTGAGGATGTTGATATCTATAACAATCACATCTGAGGATATAAAATTACTCCGTATTTCTATATTTTGAATATCAGATAAAATATAGGTAATACAGTCAAAAATACACAAAGCCTTTTATCAATTTTATTTATAAAGGTGTGGACATGTCACTTTTACAACCATTCTAGTTACTTAACTGTTTAAATAAGATTTTATACTCGATTTTCTTCATATATTTTAATATTGCTACAATCTTATCATATCTATTTGTATTGGATAAAAGTTTATTATGTGAAATATACATTTAAAGTTTTCTAATAGTATATTTAAATATTTTATTAAGTATGTTTAAATATGATGACATAATAAATGAAATGTATATCTTTAAATATGAATATCTTTAAAGATAATAATCTATTAATCCAATGAATGTTGCTCATAGTTCTATAACCTGCTATAGTTTAAAATAAAGCATGATATTAAATTTTATTATAATCTAAAAATTTGCGAGGGGGGCTTTTATGAAAATAAAATTTATTATAATGGCATTGATAGTGTTTTTAGTGGGATTACTTGTGGCATGTCAAAGTACAAAAGATACAAAAGATAAAGTATCAGATACAGAAGTAAAAATATTAGGAACAGGTGATTTACATTCAGTTGTGACAGATTCTCTGGTTTCATATGTAAATGAAGAAAGAGCAAAGAATGAAAATTTACTTATGGTAGATGCAGGAGATTTTTTTGGTGAACAAAGTAAAGAAATGTGGGAATGGACTTCTGGAAAAAAACTAGTTAATATTAGAGAGAGTGGTATAGCAGAATATGAAGACACAGTTAAAAATAGCCAAGATGAAGTACCTATAGTTAAAGACATGATACCATTAAAATATGATGCTGTGGTACTTGGAGATAATGAATTTATTTCAAATGATAAGCCAGGTCTTGATAAATTAGTTTCTGATTTTAAAAATAATAATATACCAGTAGTATCAGCAAATATATATGAACAATCTGGAAAAAACTACATACAACCATATGTGATGAAAAATGTTAAGACAGATAAGGGCGATGTAAAAGTTGGAATACTAGGTCTTACTATAAAAGAAGTAGGGAAAAGTTCAGGATTTGAAGATGTTGAAAAAGAAACTAAATCAAGAGAACTTGGAGAGCAACCTGAGTATAAAGGCAAATTATATGCAAATGATTTAGTAGAAGATGCAAAGAAATGGGTAAAAGTGATGAAGAAAGAAAACCCAGATATAATAGTTGCAGTTGTACATTCAGGGGAAGAATCTAAGAGTTCTGATAATACAGGAAATAGAATAAAGGAGCTAGCAACTACGGTAGAAGGAATAGATGCAGTTATAGCTGGTCATACTCATAAAAAAATAAAGCAACATACATATAAAAATAAATCTGGCAAGGAAGTAATTGTCACACAACCAGGTTCACATTCAGATAGTGTGTCAGAGATTAACTTTAAATTAAATAAGAGGAATGGTAAATGGGATATAAAGGAAAAGACTAGCAAATTAAAAATAATTGATAAAGAAATAAATATACTTGCTACTGCAGATTTACATTCACATTTTTCTGATAAATTAGAAGTCAGCCTTGTTAATGAACAAAGTAGCCACATTGAACCTGTTGTAGTAGATGCAGGAGACTTTTTAGACCCTCAAACAGATGAAATGACTGAATGGTATAAAGAATGGCAAGCTATAAGGGATAATAATACGGACACAGAGATTAGTAGATGTCCAATGGTCATAGCTATGAAGAATGGAATGTATGATGCAGTAGTACTTGGAAATCATGAATTTGTATCTGAAAAAGATGAGTTTTGGTCAGATGAGCGTCTTTTAGATGCTGTTGTAGAGGATTTTGAGCAGTTGGCGATTCCTGTATTATCAGCAAATGTATATAAACAGTCTGGACAAAACTATGTTAAACCATATGTCATACAAGATGTGGAAACAAATGAAGGTAATGTAAAAGTTGGAATATTGGGTCTTACAATAAAAGAGGTAGGTAAAGGTCTTGAAAATGTAAATTTACAAGAGCAATTTCAATATAAAGATAAATTATATGCAAATGATTTAGTAGAAGATGCAAAAAAGTGGGTAAAAGTGATGAAAGAAGAAAATCCTGATATAATAGTTGCAGTTGTACATTCAGGAGAAGAACCTAAAAATCCTAAGCATCCAGGAAATAGAGTAAAAGAATTAGCAACTACAGTAGATGGGATTGATGCTATTGTTGCTAGTCATACTCATGAAAAGATAGATGAACATGACTATAAAAATAAGTCTGGAGGTAAAGTTATAGTGACACAACCAGGTGAACATGGTAAATATTATTCTAAAATTACTTTTAAAGTGAAAAAAGAAAAGGGTTCATGGGTTATTAGTGATAAATTTAGTAAAACAATTGAGGTTGAGTAACTTTATAAAGTTTATAGATAATATATAAAGTTTATAAATAATATAAGGTATTTAATATTAGTATGATAGATAAGATGAATATATAAGACTATTTCCATATTCCATATAGTAAAATATTGTGAGTATACTATATTAAACCCACTTGAAGATTTGAGTATATTAGAGTAAGTCTTGTTTTGAAACTAAAAAATATAAAGAACTATATGTAGATTTATTTAAAAAGGAATTTACATATAGTTTTTTTCGTATAATAAACAGTAACAAACTTAGATAGTAAAGATAAGGTATAAGAGTAAATTTTATTATCATCAAAAAAATCAAGGGGGAAGCTTTTATGAAAATAAAATTTATTATAGTTACATCAATAATAGTTCTAATAATATTATTAGTGGGATGTGAAAGCACTAAAGATATAGAAATCAATGTACTTGGGACAAGTGACCTACATTCAATAGTCCCAGAAAACCTAGTTTCTTATGTGAAAGAAGAGAGAAAATACGATGAAAACTTGCTAATGGTTGATGCAGGCGATTTTTTTGACATACAAAGTATTGATATGAATGGATGGTCTACTGGTCAAAAACTAGTACGATTTAATGATGGTATGCCAGAGTTTAAAAAAATAGCTGAGCCACGTGAAGGAGAAGTTCCTATAGCTAAAGAAATGGCAAAATTAAAATATGATGCAGTTACATTTGGAAATCATGAGTTCGTTTCTAATGATAAGCAAGGTCTTGATAGGTTAGTTTCTGATTTTAGAAATAATAACATACCATTGGTGTCTGCAAATATATATGAACAATCTGGAAAAAACTATGTAAAACCATACATAATGAAAGATGTCAAAACAGAAAAAGGGAATGTAAAGGTAGGAATACTAGGGCTTACTATAAAAGAAGTAGGAGAACGTTCAAGATTTAAAAGCTTTGAGCAAGATAAAAAAGCTAGAGCACTTGAAGAACAAGCACAATATAAAGGTAAATTATATGCAAATGATTTGGTGGAAGATGCTAAAAAGTGGGTAAAGGTCATGGAAAAAGAAAGTCCAGATATAATCGTTGCCATTGTACATTCAGGTGAAGAGCCTAAAAATCCTAAAAACCCAGGAAATAGAATAAAGGAGCTGGCAACAACTGTAGAGGGAATAGATGCTATTGTAGCTGGTCATACGCATGAAAAGATAGAGCAACATACATTTAAAAATAAATCTGGTGAAGAAGTGATAGTGACACAGCCTGGAGCTCATGGCGATAGTGTATCAAAGATTAACTTTAAGTTGGGTAAGAAGAATGATAAGTGGTTTATAAAAGATAAGCACAGTGAATTAAAGGTATTTGGAAAAGAAGTAAATATAATTACAACATCTGGTTTACATTCAAATTTTTCAGATGAAATGGCAGTTAGTTTATTTAATGAAAGATATAGAGCTGTACAGCCAATCTTTATTGATACTGGAGACTTCTTTGATGCAGATACAAAAGAAATGACTAGATGGTCTAAAGAATGGCAGTATAATACAAAAAAAGGTATTCATAAAAGAATAAACGAATGGCCTATTGTTTATCTAGGTTATGATGCTGTAGTACTTGGTAGTCATGAACTTATATCTGAAAAAAATGATTTTGAAGAAAAAAAGTCTACATTGGATTCTATTATAGAAAATTTTGAGGAAATGAAAATTCCTGTTTTATCAGCTAATATATACGATGAGTCTGGAGAAAATTATGTAAAACCTTATATAATGCATAAAGTTGAAACTAAAGAAGGCGACATAAAGGTTGGAATATTGGGGCTTACTATAGATAAAGATGAAAAAAATATTAATGATTCAAGTTCAGAAAAAAATTCTGAAAAAACAAATAGATTATATACCAATGACTTAGTTAAGGATGCAAATGAGTGGGTAAAGGTTATGCAAAAAGAAAATCCAGATGTAATTGTTACAGTTGTACATTCAGATAGTAATAATATAAATTTAAAAAATCCAAGTAGCGAGATAAAAAAACTTGCTACTACAGTAGATGGAATAGATGCTATTGTAGTTGGGCATACAAAAAATAAGATAAAAGAACGTAGCTATAAGAATAAGTCTGGAAATAAAGTTATAGTGACACAATCTAGTGAAAATGGAGATTATTATTCAAAAATAAGCCTCGAATTAAGAAAAGAAAATGGTACATGGAATATTATCAATAAATATAGTAAGGCAATAAAAATGAAGTAGAGCAATAAAGATTAAGTGAGACAATAAAGATGAATTAATACAATAAAGATGAATTGATACATAAGTAAACTAATAAAGTAGTAAATTAATAAAAATAAATTGAATTTATACCATAATTATACAATTAGGTACATTGTAATATTAGATTTATTAGTAAAAATATGTTTATATAAAAATATGTCTCGATACAGTTAAAATACTAAAGAATAGTATATTGAAATAAAAGAGAAGAACCTTTATATTTGAGGTTCTTCTTTCTTATTTTTATTTACAAACAAGTAAAATTATCTATAAAGAATCGAATGTATTTTTCCTTTACATTTTTTTGATATGCAATACCATACTCGATGATAGCTTCTTCAATGATTGGACGAATAATAAAACCATCACTTTCTGTTGGTATGCAATGTTCAGGTAATATTGCTATACCATATCCACAATTTGCAAGAAGTATACTTGCTTGGTCATTTTCACATACAATATTAAAATGGTTTTGAGAATGTAATGCTATTTTTTCCTGCAATATGTTTCCATGTTGAAATGGTATAAACTTAGGATTTAATATAATTAAGCAATTTGTCTTTAAATCATCAAAAGTCAGACTATCTTTTTCAGCAAGGATAGATTGTGAGGACATAATAGCATAATTTTTAGTATTCTTTAATTTCTTAAAAGTGCACTCTTTCATATCTCTAATCATTTCTCTTGTTGAAAGCATAATGTCTAAATGTTTATTATTGAATAAATTTTTAAGCTTAAAATAATCCTCCATAAATATTAAAGGGTACACCTGTGGAAAGGCAATTCGTAAGTCTGACAATATGCCTTGTAATTTATTGAGTTCAGCATGACTAGAACATCCAATACGCAAAAAAGAAGTATTCTGAGAAGTAGCTTTTGCTATCCTTTTCTGTGATACCTCTATTTTGTTGAGTATGTCTTTGGCATCACTGTAAAACATATTTCCCATTTCTGTCAATCGAACCATTTTTGAATTTCGTATAAATAATTTCGCTCCTAATTCTTCTTCTAGATTTTTGATATGGTGAGTAACTGTAGGAGTAGATAAAAAAAGTTCTTCTGCTGCTTTTGTGAAATTTAACTTGTCAGCAACACATACGAAACATTCTAATTGTTGAGTATTCATAAAGCACCTTCTTTCCATATCAAAAAGTATAATTGTAAGATGAGATAATTTCAATATAATATTAGATTTTATCTAATGTTATTAAGGTTTTTGAAATTCTCATTCAACACAGATAATGATAAAATTTTAAATATTAGGCATCTGAGTATATTCATTTCTATACAGAACAAATAAAAGTTAGGTAAGAAAATTATAGATAATTAAAGTTGTCTGATAAAACTTAGAGTAAATCAACATCTTAAAAATTAGTTAGAAAAGGAGATAGAATATGATTAAAAAATTAGCTTGTTCCATTAAAGAGTATAAAAAAGCTTCCATACTAACATCAGTATTTGTTGTATTAGAAGTCTTAATGGAAATTTTGATTCCTATGATTATGGCAGAAATGATTGATGTAGGAATCAGTGGAAACAATACACAGACCCTAGTACAACTTGGTACCATTTTGATTGTTTGTGTATTTTTAGGATTATGTTTTGGAATACTGTCTGGAAGTTTTTGTGCTACTGCATCTGCTGGGTTTGCACAAAATTTAAGGAAGGATATGTATTACAAAATACAAGGCTATTCTTTTGCTAATATTGATAAGTTTTCAACTTCCAGTATTGTAACAAGATTAACCACAGATGTTACAAATGTCCAAAATGCTTATATGATGATTATTCGTGTGGCTGTACGTGCTCCACTTATGCTTGTATTTTCATTGATTGCTGCATTTATGGTTAATGCGAGTTTATCCTTTATATTTTTAATTGCAATCCCAATTCTTGGAGTTGGTTTATATTTAATTGTAAGTCGTTCCCATCCATATTTTGAAAGAGTGTTTAATATTTATGATGACTTAAATGGAGTTGTGCAAGAGAATCTCACAGGTATACGAGTAGTTAAATCTTTTGTAAGAGAAAAATTTGAAGTCAAGAAATTTAAACATGTTTCAGAGAAAATATACAAGACATTTGGAAAGGCTGAAGGAATTGTTGCTTATAATATGCCATTAATGCAGTTTTCTATGTATTGCTGTACACTACTACTTTGTTGGTTTGGTTCAAAAATGATAGTTTCAAGCAATGCAACTACAATGACTACAGGAGAACTTTCCAGCTTAATTACATATGCCATGAATATTCTTAATTGTCTTATGATGTTATCTATGGTTATGGTTATGATTAATATGGCAAAAGCTTCTTGTGAACGAATTATAGAAATAGTAGATGAAGAAAGTTCATTAAAAAACGGTGATACTCCTGTATATCATATGGAAAATGGAGAAATAAGTTTTGATAATGTATGTTTCAGTTATGTAGATGATAAAGAAAAAGAATGTCTAAAAAATATTTCATTTCATATAGAAACTGGTTCAACATTGGGGATTATAGGTGGGACTGGAAGTGGAAAGAGTTCACTAGTTCAATTAATACCACGTCTTTATGATGTGACAGAGGGAAAAATTACAATAGGAGGCGTAAATGTAAAAGACTATGATTTATTTACACTTCGTAATGAAGTAGCAATGGTTCTTCAAAAAAATGAGCTATTTTCTGGAACAATTAAAGAAAATCTACTTTGGGGAAATAAATATGCTAGTGAAGAAGAAATGATACATGCTTGTAAATTGGCACAGGCAAATTCTTTTATTGAAACATTTCCAGATAAATACGACACATATATTGAACAGGGAGGGACAAATGTTTCTGGTGGTCAAAAGCAAAGACTATGTATTGCAAGAGCCTTGCTAAAAAAACCAAAAATTTTAATACTTGATGATTCTACAAGCGCAGTAGATACAAAAACTGATTCAATGATTAGAAAGTCATTCAGTGAAGAAATACCAGACACTACAAAAATTATTATTGCACAGCGTATTTCTTCAGTGGAAGATGCTGATTATATTATAGTTATGGAAGGCGGTAAAATCAATGGGTATGGTACACATGAGGAATTGCTAAAAACAAATGTAATATATAGGGAAATCTATGATTCACAAACGAAGGGAGATGACAAGTAATGGAAACAAAGGTATTTAGCGTATGGAAACGACTGTTATCTTATATTGTAGGGCGACATAAAATTTTGTTTAGTACGGTTGTCGTATGTATTCTTTTTAGCTCTTGTACTATTGTTATAAGTTCTTTGTTTTTGCAAACATTGATTGATGATTATATAACTCCACTTTTGCTTGAAGATAATCCATCTTTTAGTGGCTTATTATATACAATTATTTTAATGGCATGTATTTATATCTTAGGTGTTGTCGCGACATTTCTCTATAATCGAATTATGGTAAAGATTTCTCAAGGAACTTTGAAAGAAATTAGAGATGACATGTTTGTACATATGCAAAAACTTCCTATTCGTTATTTTGATACTCATACACATGGAGATATTATGAGTCATTATACCAATGATACAGACACATTGCGTCAGTTTATTTCACAGGCATTACCACAATTTATTTCGGCTATTATTACAGTAGTTGTTATATTGATTTCTATGCTTATAAGTAATGTACCTTTGACGCTTTTAGTTTTAGTAGTTACAGTCATCATGAGCATAGTTACTAAACAAATTGGTGGTGCAAGTGCAAAGTATTTCATAAAGCAACAAGAGACATTAGGAAATATTACAGGATATATTGAAGAAATGATAAATGGTCAAAAAGTCATTAAGGTATTCTGCCATGAAGAAGATGCAAAACAACAATTTGATAAAAAGAATAAAGATTTATGTTTAGATTCTACACAAGCAAATAAATATGGTAATATACTTATGCCAACTATTATGCAACTTGGCAATCTGCAATACGTGTTAATTGCTCTTTTTGGAGGACTTATGGCATTGCATAGTGTAGGCTCTATTACAGTTGGAATGATTGTAGCTTTCTTGAGTTTGTCGAAAACATTTTGTATGCCTGTCTCACAGATTGCACAGCAAATTAGTATGATGGCTATGGCATTGGCAGGAGCAGAGCGTATATTTGAATTGATTGACGAAGAGCCTGAGCAAGATAATGGATATGTTACATTAGTACATGCTAGATTCAATAATGGGGAAGTAATCGAAACAACTGATAATACAGAAATATGGGCATGGAAACATCCTCATCATGATGGTACAATAACATATACTCCTTTAAAAGGTGATATTCAGTTCTTTGATGTAGATTTTGGATATACAGAAAAGAAATTAGTATTACACAACATAGTTTTGGAAGCAACAGCAGGAGAAAAAATAGCATTTGTCGGTGCAACTGGAGCTGGAAAAACTACCATAACAAACTTGATTAACCGTTTTTATGATTTAGCAGATGGAAAAATTAGATATGATGGTATCAATATCAACAAAATTAAAAAGACAGATTTACGCCATTCCTTGGGAATTGTCTTGCAAGATGTCAACTTATTTACAGGAACAATTATGGATAATATCCGATATGGTAAAATGGATTCTACAGATAATGAATGTATTGAGGCTGCTAAATTGTCAAATGCACATGACTTTATTACTAGATTGCCAAATGGATATCAGACTATATTGACACAAAATGGTTCCAGTCTTTCACAAGGTCAACGACAATTAATCTCGATTGCCCGTGCAGCAGTTGCAAATCCACCAGTAATGATTCTTGATGAAGCTACATCTTCTATTGATACACGTACAGAGACACTGGTACAGAAAGGTATGGATAATCTTATGAAGGGTAGAACTGTTTTTGTAATAGCACATAGATTGTCTACTGTTAGAAACTCAGATGCAATTATAGTTCTTGAACAGGGACGTATAATAGAGAGAGGTACTCATAATCAGTTAATAAATAAAAAAGGAGTTTATTATAGTCTTTATACAGGGGCATTTGAGTTGGAATAGAAATTATAGGTTATAAATTTTTATATAATATATAAATAAAGCAAGGCACTTTAACATAATATGAGTGCTTTGCTTTGTTATTTTATACATGTAATTGTCTGTTATTTTTTATAAGTTTTATTTTTAATATTTTTCTACATACTTTTATTATCATATATACTTATTAGATAAATTTAATTCCATATATTGGATATGTAAGCTATTATTTAAACATACTTATTATATGATATAATATTATAATATAATTAAATTAAAATATCTTAATAAAGAAGGAGATAAATATTTGTCATCTATACAACAGTCTATTAAAAAATACATGGAGACGTATTTAAATAAAAAATTAAACTTACAAGAAAGGCTTTTTTATCTTTTTTGTTTTGCTGGAGTTATTTGTTCATTTTTAGCTTTTGTTGCAGCTCTTTTTAGTAGCCTTCCTAGTATATCTATATGGGGAAGTTTTTCTTGCTTTTGTATCATGTCAATATTGGCAATCTATTCTCTTAAAACACAAGATATTGATAGAGGGTGTCTAGTAATTAATATAGGGCTTAATATATTCTTATTTCCAGTACTCTTTTTTATAAGTGGTGGAGTGGATAGTGGTATGATGCTTTATTTCTTGTTGGGAATATGTGTTATATCATTGACTCTTGATGGTCTTAAGAGAATAGTTATGATATCTGTATCTATATTTGTGTATTGTATATCTATATTTTTGGCATTTAATTACCCAAACTTAATTGTATCTATAGGCGAATCTCGTGCATCAGATACGATAAGTAGTTTTATTATAGTTTCATTGTTTTTATGTATAGTAATGATTGTAGTATTACAAGAGTATTCTCATGAGCGTGATAAAGTATATAAATTGAACCAAAGACTTGAAAGGCAGGCAATTATAGATGATTTGACAAATTTGTATAATAGAAGATATTTAATACAATATATGTCCAATATATTAAAAAAGCCACTGCAAGAAAGAGTTATGTCCATTGTATTGTTTGATATAGATGATTTTAAAAAAATAAATGATAAATATGGTCATCTATGTGGAAATAATGTATTAATTCGATTTAGTGAGATTTTAATTGAAGAGGTTGGAAATGATGGGATTGTTTCAAGATACGGAGGAGAAGAGTTTATAGTTGTAATGCCTAGCTTTACTAAATCTAAAGCAATTGAGGTAGCAGAGCGTATTCGCATACATGTTTCTAGTGATAAAAAATTATTTGATTTAGTAAACAAAATTACAGTCAGTGGTGGTGTAGAGGAGTACGTTGAAAATATGACTATTGAGAAGCTAGTAAAGGGAGCGGATACAAAGCTTTACATAGCTAAAAATAATGGAAAAAATAAGATTGTAAGTTAGAGAAAATTCGGTTTAATAGTGTCATCATGGTAGATGTATTTGACATAATGACACTATTGTTTTAGTTAATAATACTAAGCACTATTTGTATGTTTCCATTTCCTAATATTTCATTAAGTTTACTGGTATCTTCAATGTATCCCAGCTTAGTGTAGTTATATGAGGTTTGAAAATCTTTATAAAATAGTACCAAACAATCAGAGCCGTATAGCATAAAATCACCAGTCTTAATATTTTTTACAGATTCTGAACTTGATGGCAAATCTTTTGTAAAGTAATTATATTTTTCGTTTTTATTTAAATCTTTCATATCTAGTGTAAGTGGCATTTTTTCTAGTAGTGTTTGTACAGAGGCATTATTATAAAGTTTCAATACAAAGTCTTTATCTCCAATTTTAAGATTGGCAATTATCATGTTATTTTTAGTTGATGTTATCACTTCTTTTTCTTTATAAGAAATAGGAGTTGCAGTTAAAGTATTATTTTTAGATTCTTGATTAATTGTTTGTTGTGAGGCTGGAATATTTGTACAACCTAATAATGCAAAGCTATAAAGTGCAGTTAACATAAGGCTTATAATCTTTTTCATAGGCTTATACTGCCTTTCCCATTTGATATGCTTTACTTAATATATCTTTTGCCCATTTTAAAAACATATCTGCTAATATTTCAGAATTTCCATCTCTGCGAAAACTTGTAGATATAATTAAGACTTTTTTGTTCATTTATTTATTCCTCCTCAATTTTTTTTATAAACTTTGCCGGTACACCTCCCACCAACGTATTAGGTGCCACATCTTTTGTTACAACAGCTCCAGCTGCTATGATTGCTCCATCTCCCACTTCTACACCAGGAGTTATTGTGACATTAGCACCGACCCAGACACTTTTCCCTATTTTAATAGGTTTTGGGTGCATAGTACTTCGTTTGCTTGGTGCAAAATCATGATTTAAAGTTGCCAATACTGCATTATGACCAATTAACGAATTGTCTCCAATAGTAATACCACCTTGGTCTTGAAATCGACATCCTGAATTTATAAAAACATTTCTACCTATTGTTATATTTTTTCCACAGTCAGTATAAAATGGAGGGAACATGTTGAATGTTTCATCTACATGTTTTCCTATTAACTCTGAAAACAATGTTCTAATTTCTTCTGGCTCATGATAATGATTGTTTAATTTAGAGGTAATTTTCATGGCTTCATTGCTGAGTTCACTCATAAATTTATGTAACTCTGAGCCTCCAACAACAGTAAGTCCTTGATTAACGTGTTCTAAAAATGTATTTAAGTTCAAGTTCATTTCACACATCCTTTCTGATTAACTGTAAGATTTTTTCAATACTTCTACACAATCCTCATGTGTCATTTCACAAGGATTTGCTGTAAATAAACCACCCATTGTTTCTCGTGCACTTTTTGCTATTAGATTAAAATCTCCTGGTGTAATTCCATAATCGGACATTTTTAAATCTGCAACGCCACAAGCTTCTTGTAATTTGCTAAGAGCTGTAATAAAATCTTCTGCTTTGTTAGCATCCTTCATTCCCAATGCCTGTGCCATGCGTACAAAGCGTTCATCACAAGCATGTTTCTCTATAAAAAATCCAAAGAAAGCTTTAGAAATCATAATCAAACCTGCACCATGAGGAAGTCTTGGGTAATAACCAGACATAGCCTGTTCTAAAGAATGCTGTGCTGTAGTGACACTGATTGTCATGACAATTCCTGCAATCGTATTTGCAAAAGCCATGTGTTCTCTTGCTTTCATATCACTACCATTTTTTACTGCATGTGCAAGATAGTTGCCTACATTTTCGATAGCAGTTAAAGCATACATATCGCTCATAACACTGGAAAAAGAAGATATATAGCTTTCCACAGCATGGAATAAGGTATCAAATCCTTGATAAGCAGTAAATTCAGGTGGTACAGATTTCATCAATTCTGGGTCAATTATAGACAAAACAGGGAATAAAGAGTCATAACCACCAACACCAATTTTCTCATGGGTTTCTTCATTTGTAACAACTCCCCATTGGTCAGCTTCACTACCTGTTCCAGCAGTGGTTGTAATACAAACAACTGGTAGTGGTTCATTTTGTAATGGTTGTGCTTTTCCAGTACCTCCATTTACATAATCCCATAAGTCACCATCATTTGTTACCATCATTGCAATTGCTTTTGAAGCGTCCATGACACTTCCACCACCTAAGGCAATAATAAAATCACATTCTGTTTCACGAGCACAGGAAGCCCCGTTCATGACAGAATTTTTATTAGGATTTGCGTCTATTTCACTGAATAACACAAACTCTACTCCTGACATTTTTAACTGCTTTTCTGTTCGGGCAAGTGCACCATTTTCTTTAGTTGATTTTCCACTTGAAACAACAAGCAAGGCTTTCTTTCCAGGTAGTTTTTGTTGATGTAATTCATCTAAACGTCCATTTCCAAAGATAAAACGAGTTGGTATATACATATTAAAATTCATATTTTTTCCTCCTTTTTATGTCCTCTTTATGTTATTGTTCTTATTAAAATTTATATCATAGTTTCTATACGTTTATTATATTAACGAAATAATATAATAGCAAATACTTATAAAGAATACCTTCCCATAGTTGACAGGAATAGTAGAGGAAACTACACTATAAATAGGAGGGATATACAAATGGAACTTAGAGTATTGAGATATTTTTTGGCAGTTGCAAAAGAGGAAAGTATTACAAGTGCAGCTCAATCACTTAATGTGACACAACCTACACTTTCAAAACAACTTATGGAACTTGAGGATGAACTTGGGAAAAAGTTGTTTTTGCGTGGCAACAGAAAAATCACACTTACAGAGGATGGCTTATTTTTACGTAAACGTGCACAGGAAATAATTGATTTAGCAGATAAAACTATTTCAGATTTTAACAATGATTATGATGACATACGAGGAAATGTTTATATTGGTGGGGGAGAAACAGATGCTATGCGTTTTATTGCCAAAACTGTGAAAGAATTGCAGAAAGAATACCCTAATATACGCTATCATCTATTTAGTGGAAATGCTGATGATGTAACGGAAAGACTAGATAAAGGACTTTTAGACTTTGGAATTTTAATTGAACCTGCCAACATGGAAAAGTATGATTATATCAAACTTCCTGTTAATGATGTATGGGGGTTACTTATGAAAAAAGATTGTGAACTTGCTCAAAAGAAAATGATATGTGCAGAAGATTTGAAGGGAATTCCTATATTAACTTCACGTCAAACATTGGTTCAAAATGTAATTTCTGGTTGGTCTGGGCAAGATTTTCAAACATTTAATATAGTGGCAACCTATAATCTTGTCTACAATGCTTCTCTTATGGTAGATGAAGGGGTTGGATATGCTCTTTGCTTGGATAAGCTAATCAATACAACAGGTAATAGCAATCTTTGTTTTAGACCTTTAGAACCGAGATTAGAAGCACACTTAAATATTGTCTGGAAAAAGTATCAGGTTTTTTCTAAGGCAACTAAAAAGTTTTTAAATAAATTGCAAAGCGAAATTAATAATTTTGTATCAGAATAGAAAGATAGCTATTTAATTTATAATATTGTTTATATGAAGGTGGTGAGATTTATGAAAAGAGATTTATATGTAATGAGAGATAAAATAAAGCTTTTTTATGCTGAAGATTCTGATAGAAAACTAATATATGATATGGTATTTGAGGAAGATGAGATATGGAAGTCAATGTTTGATAATAAAGAGGATTTTGACTGGTCTGACATTCATGATGAAGAATCTTACTTTTTTAGTAGTACTCCTGGTCTTAATAAATACTTGCTTATAGAATATGATAATCAAATTGTGGGGACCATTTCTTATGCATACAATGATGGGAAGATACCTAATATGGAGCTAGATATGTGGTTGCGTTCAATGAAATGTACTGGTAAGGGGATTGGTTCAAAAGCTATGAAGTTGTTAATTGACAGCTTGACTAGAGACTATGAGATAGGCACATTTATTATTCGACCATGGATTAAAAATCCTCGTGCTATAAAGGCCTATGAAAAATGTGGTTTTGTAGTAAGTGATTGTTTTAATCCTAAAGATTATTATGGGAAATACTTCGATAAATGGGGTCAAGGTGATTATCCAGAAGGTGAGAATGTGAATATGGTACTTTCAATAGAGTAGTTAACAATGCTATGAAAAAATATACTTTTGCTATTAGTAGTTCGATGTTTGGAAAATAAGAGATTAGAATAAAAATAAATATTATTCCCTAGGTTGTAAGTTTAACAAAGGATATTTATACTCAGTGAAGAAATAAAATGTGAGGTCTAACAAGTTCCTATTAGTTAGGAAGCTTGTCAGACATTCTAGCAAAATTTGAAAAAACGAAAGAATCTAAAGCCGATTGTAATTGATGGTTATAGCAATTTCTTATTCATTAATTGAGATGCTTATTCAAAGGTAGTACTAAAGTATGAATCTATGTTTAAAAGACTTATAAAGAAGTACAACAAGAGCTAGAATACAAATATTACATAAATAAAACATCATTGAAACTTATTTTTTTCTAACTGGAAAGCATACTTCTGTTACCCAATTATCAGAATTACTGTCTTGACCAGGTCCTATATGATAAATATTAAACATAGGGCCATCTACATCATAGTTATTGTCAGATATCCAATTACCAATAGCCTCACAAGCATCTGTAAGTTGATTGAAGTTTCCTTTTACAATAGCAGTTGCAGCAGTTACACTTGGAACAGTTCTAAACTTAACATTTTCAGTATCTTTATAATTTCCAGATACAGCAAGTTGTATCTCAACATCAACATAATTTTCTTTATACTCAACATCATAAAAGACTGCTTTAGAATAGTTAGGAACATCAACTTGTACATTATGCCCTTTTGTTTCTGAGCATAATTGATGCCATAGCATTCCTTCATCTTGATAAGTAGGTATAGTTCTTCTTAAAGTCATCATATATTTTGGAGCAAAGTCTTTTATAGTTACATCATAATTTTTCATAATATCAATCCTTTCAATTCTCTCAATAGTAGTTTCTATTTTTAATAGTTTTTTTTGCGTGTCTTCTAGATGTTCTCTTACTTGAGAATGGTGGATATTTAAATACCTTATCAAGCTTTCTCTATCATTGTATTCCGTCAAAATTTCTTTGATAGAAGATAAGCTAAATCCCATATCTTTTAAGGCATGGATTCTATTTGTAGTGGAAAGTTGATTTGCACTGTAGTATCTATAACCATTAATTTTATTTATATGAGTTGGTATTAAAAGTCCAATTTCATCATAGTGACGTAGCATGCGAATACTAATTTTACTAAGTTTTGAAAAATCGCCTATCTTAAACATATTTATATCTCCTTTATAAAGGTATTATTTTTGAGCTCAATATCAATATAAACCATATCATAGTGGTAGAGTCAACTAAAAATTATATATTGACATATAATAAAAAACATTATACTGAACATGTTTAGAACGAAAAATGTTCAGTATAATGTTTTGGAGGTAGGTTATGATAAGGTACTACCTTTTATATTGAATCAATGTATAATCAATGGAAATATGCAGGCACAACTTGCTATCATTCCTATACTTCGTAATATATTTGGGGACGAAAAAGACGAAATGAGTTTAAGAACTATTGCCTTACAAATTATTTTACCTATACAAATGGCGGCTTTATCACCAGAATCATTTCAATTATATAGTGGTACAAATATAAAAGTTAAACATCAGAGAGAGAATTTTATTGATATTTTAATAGAAAATATTATCAAAGGGGATGATGTAAAATGAAACTTATAACTATTGGTGCAAGTATTATTACTGCTTTATTTTTTATTTCAACTATGATTTGTGGTTTTTGGATTAGAAATAACAAGGTAACAGATACAAGTTCTATTAAATTTCACATGAATAGTGCTATTTTTACAGGTGTGTTTTTATTGATTACTATAATTCTTTTAATTATGTACATAAAAAAATATTAATCTAATTGGGCAAATATACAAAACGTCAGAAGAAATAAAAGCAAAGGCTTATAAAATTTCTGACGTTTTTATTATTAAATGTTAAGAAGCATTTTCTAATTCAAGAGGGTTCTCTATACCAAAATAATCGTATAGAGCTGAGCTTATTTCCTCCAAGTTTCCGCTTTCAAAAGGAGATTGTAGATTAACTTTTTCTACTACATCTTTAAATCCTGCATCTGTATTTTGATTTAAAAAATCCATGTATACATCAACAGCTTTTCTATAGTCATCTTGTGATAACTCCCATATTTGAAGAGATACATCAGATGCAAGGCCATAACTTAAATAGTAAAAAGGAACTTGGAAGTTATGAGATACAAGTATCCAAAATGGAGCATTTTTGTTTTTAAGTATCTTATTAGATACTCCATATTCTTCTTCCAAGTCAAAAAATAGTTTATTGATATCATTTAAGCTCATATATGGGTTTTTATATATAATTTCTTGAAACTCATCGTAAAGACAAGCATCAATAATAGTATTTAAAACAATCGATAAGTGTTCCTTTTTTATGGCTTCAGATTGTTTCCCAAAGAATTCATCAAAATACTTGTAAAATAAAATTTCTAAAGATGTAGAATGAACTTCGCATATATCAATACTTGGCTGTATCGTATTATTTAAGTTAATACTGTTGTAGTAATTATAAAAATGACCAAACTCATGGGCAAAGCTAGTAACACCTAAAAAAGAATTGTCCCATGTATTAAATAAAAAGGGTGCTTTGTACTTGTTTATATAAGTAGTATAACCTCCAGGTGATTTGTTCTTTCCAGAAGAATAATCGTATAAGTCATATTTTTTCATGTAATTAAAACATTCTTTTAATTTTGGAGATATATCTTCAAGTACTTTATCAAATTTTCTAAATGAACGATTCTTATATGCCTTAATATAAATAGAAGAGTCAGAAGGTTGTGATGTAACTTTCATATATAATGGAACTATGTACTCTTTTACCTCACTTCTAAATTTTCTTGCATCCTCTTGGGAGTAATCTTTATTTAAATTTAAATAAGCATAATCGGTATAATTCTTAAAGCCTAGTTTAGTTGCTATCTCAGTTCTCGTCTGTACAAGCTCTAAAAAAATATTACCAAATATAGGGTTGTATTTTTTTAAGTAATCTGAATAAATTTTTACATATTCTTCATAACTAAGATTGGGTTTTGACATAGCTTCTTCAAAATCTATTTCCATTCCATCTACTGATACAGTAGACTTAGATAATAAGTCTTCATATCTAACAACTAAGTCTTGCTCTTTTTTAAGTAGGTTTTCGACTTCTTCTGAATTAAGCTTTCCAATGTTTTTTAAATAATTAAATCCATCTTTTCCAATTTCTTTTTTTAGTTTTTTAGAAAACTTAGAATTTATAAATGTATCCTGAAAATCTTTGTATGCCATGTCAACATCCACAGATTTACTCATAAGGTACTTGTATTCCTTAGAGTAAAATTCATCTGATGAATCTATATTGTTTCTAAGTTTTGCTATAGTAAGTGTACTATAGAAGTCTTGGTAAATCTTATCGACATTATTAAATACGTTCAATTGCTCTTTGGCATTTTTACATGTTAAAAGTTTGCCGTTGTATGTGTTAATATTTTCGCATACTGACTTTATATCAGGACGCTTATATTCCATTTTTTCAAAAGGAATAGTTCCTCTAACTGAATCTTTTTTTGAATCATTAGTATAATTTTTTATGTATAATGCAAATATAATAAAAATTACAATTAAAATTAGAGAAATAAATAATCTTTTCTTGGATTTAATCATAGAAATCCTCCAATCATGGATATAGTTATTAGTTATTTTACTATATTAAATATAAAAAATGCATATTAAGAAAATTTAATATAAAAATATGGACAAGATTATAAATAATATAAAAACTTAACTTCAAAAAAGTATATGAAAATTGTATTGGTAAAATGATAAATAAATTTTAAGTACAAAATGCGAAAAACTATTCTAATATTATACTTATTATATGCAAAAAATATAGGAATTTTTGATGTAATTGAAATTAAAAGACATATATAAAAATTTGCAATATTCCAAACAAAAATTATAAAAATTCATATCATTGTCTTTATACAATATTTATACTATAATAGAATAATAATTTAGAGGAAAGCTCTAAAAATAAACAAATTAAAGGTCTTAACAGTAATGATTTTATGTTAAGGAGGTATAAAGAAAGTTGAAAACAATAGTTAGAAGACTTATTCTCTACGCAGATGGAATGCGACCTACTCAAATAATGGTATCTGGGTTTGCAGCAATTATTTTAATTGGAGCCATATTGTTAACACTCCCGATATCGTCACAGAGTAGAGAGAGTATAGGCTTATTAAATGCTCTATTTACAGCTACTTCAGCGGTTTGTGTTACTGGTCTCGTTATGGTAGATACAGCAACTTATTGGAGTTTATTTGGACAGATAGTAATAATAACATTGATACAAATTGGTGGTCTTGGATTTATGACCGTAGCTACAATGTTTTCACTTATGGCACGAAAAAAAATACAACTAAGAGAAAGATTATTGATACAAGAATCATTAAACCAAGCAGATTTATCAGGGCTAGTAAGACTTACAAGATTTGTATTAATAATAACTATAACAATAGAGGGAATAGGTGCACTAGTTTTATCAACTGTCTTTATTCCACAATTTGGTTTATCTAGAGGAATATGGTATAGCATATTTCATGCAATATCAGCGTTTTGTAATGCCGGATTTGACTTAATGGGTAGTGTAAGTGGGCCATTTACATCACTAAATTCTTATGTAAACAATGTTACAGTATCAATGACTATTTGCGCGCTTATAGTGTTAGGTGGATTAGGATTTCCAGTTGTTCTTGATATTGTAAGAAAAAAAAGATTTTCAAAATTAAATGTGCATTCTAAAGTTGTTTTATTTTCAACTGTAATACTTATTTTAGTAGGTGCAATATTTATTTTTCTTATAGAGTTTAACCAAAAGGCCACTATGGCAGAATTACCTGTAAAAGGGAAAATATTATCAGCGATATTTCAATCAGTAACAGCAAGAACGGCTGGTTTTAATACACTTGATTTAGCTACTTTACGAGAAAGTAGTATATTTATAATGATAATTTTGATGTTTATCGGAGCATCACCTGCATCTACTGGTGGAGGTATCAAAACAACAACATTAGCAGTTTTAATAATTACAGTTAGAAGTTTTTTATCAGGAAAATCTGATATAGAAGCTTTTGAGAGAAGACTAGCTCCAGCAACTATAAAAAAATCTCTAGGGATATTTGTAATTAGTATATCCGCAGTTATTTTTGGAACTTTGATTATTTCAATAACTCAACCTAAGTTTACGCTAGTTCAATCAGCATTTGAGGTTACTTCAGCACTAGCTACAGTTGGTTCAAGCTTAGCTGGAAGTCCAAACCTAAATGCTTTAGGTAAGGTTATAATAATAATCTTTATGTTTATGGGGAGAGTTGGTTCTCTTACTTTATTTATGGCTATACTTTCTGGAGGTAAAAGAAAGAGTCAGCCAGTTAGATACGCAGAAGGGAAGATTATGGTTGGATAGAGTAGCATTTATGAGATAAATTGATTAATAATGATATATAATCTAGGAAAATAAACTTAGATGTGATTAATTAAATAAATCAACTAATGATAGTAATAATCTAGGAAAATAAATTTAGATGTGATTAATTAAATAAATCAACTAATGATAGTAATAATCTAGAAAATAAATTTAGATATGATTAATCAAATAAAACAAAAATATTAAATATAAAAATTAAATTAATTTATCTATATAAAAGTTAATTTAATAGATATTATACAAATTGTGTGTTAGGGAGGAAGTTTCGAGATGAAGCAATATATAGTCATTGGGTGTGGGAGATTTGGAAGTTCAGTTGCATCTACTATGCATCTTTTAGGACATCAAGTAATGGCAATAGATAAAAATGAAGATTCAGTTCAAAGTATATCTGATAAAGTAACGCATTCACTTATAGTGGATGTTACTGAGGAACAAGCATTAAGATCATTGGGTCTAGGTAACTTTGATGTAGCAGTAGTTGCAATAGGTTCTGATATAAGAGCATCTATAATGGCGACTCTTATAGCCAAAGAAATGGGCGTAGAGTTGATAATATGTAAGGCAAAAGATGAATTACAAGCCAAAGTTCTTTATAAGATTGGTGCAGATAGAGTTGTATTCCCAGAAAGAGATATGGGAGTAAGAGTTGCACATAATTTAGTTTCTGACAATATATTAGACCATATTGAACTTGACCCAGAATATTCAATTGTTGAAATCGTAACTCCAAATGATTGGGTTGGTAAAACACTTGTAGAACTTGAGCTTAGAGCTAGATATGAGATAACTGTGCTTGCCATCAAGACTGGTAAAAATATAAATGTGACACCTTCTCCTGATGAGGAACTTACAGCTGGAAGTATATTGGTTATAATTGGTCAAAATACTAGTATAACAGCTATTACATCTGGAAATAAGGGTATAATTAGAAGAAGATAGTCTATTATTTAAGATATATTTGATTGCAATGAAAGTAGATAGTATCATATAATTATGAATAGTTATATGATACTATTTTTATTTTAATTGATAATAGAGTTTTAATCGAAATCAAGATTTTAAAAGTAGGATAAAGAATGATAAGGAGGTTGTGCTAATATTAAGTTAGCATTTAGATAAAATGATTACAACTATAAGCAGTAAGGATAATGAAAAATTAAAATATACTAAAGCACTGTTAAAGTCAAAAAATAGAACAAAAGAGTCAAAATTCATAATAGAAGGGTACAGAATAGTAGTGCTTGCACTTGAATGTAATGCAAATCTTGATTATGTATTTATCAATGAGGACTTTGAAAATAAAAAGGAACACGTGGAACTATTAGAAAACTTAGATAAAAAAAACACAAATGTATATAAGACTACTAATAAAAATTTTAAAGAACTTGTAGACACAGAAAATACTCAAGGTATAATAGGTGTAGTTTCATTTAAGGAAAAAAATTTAAAAGAAAGTATAAATAAAAAAGATAAGTTTGTATTGATTTTAGACAGAATACAAGACCCAGGAAATATGGGGACCATAATAAGGACTGCTGACTCTGCTGGAGTAGATGCAATAATAGCACTAAAGGGATGTGTTGATATATACAATCCAAAGGTAATTAGGTCAACTATGGGTTCTATTTTTGATATGAATATAATTAATGCCCTACAAGATGAGACTGTAGATGTACTTAAATCACAAGGGTTTAATATAGTTTCAAGTTATTTAAATACAGATAATTTTTATGACAAAATAGACTATGGCTCAAAAGTAGCTTTGGTGATAGGAAACGAAGCAAATGGGATAAATGAAGAGCTTGTATCAAAATCTGATATTTTGGTTAAAATACCTATATATGGCAAAGCTGAGTCGTTAAATGCCGCAATAAGTTCTGCTATACTGATGTATGAAATAAAAAAATACTTAATTTAATGTATTGTAATAAATATAATGTCGTGTTATAATCTTGAATTAAATAGTAGAGTATCAAAAATAGTCAATATATTTTAAACATGATTGATAAAAATATTATGTGATTGTACTTTAAAATAGTCACAATAAAATAATCATATAGATAATCACAAAATGTAAATATAAATGATATAATACTAAAATAAACAATATAATATTGTAAATGCAATGAAAGAGGAAAGTATTTTGATTAAACTTAGTAAAGAGATAAACACCTAGGCTGGAAGTGTTTTCTAAGAGGTCAGGAGAAGTTCCCTCTGGAGTAACAAAGCTGAAATTTGACAGTAGGCTTTGACGTGAAAAACGCGTTAAGTTTGTTAGAGGTGGTTTGATGATTTTTAGATTGTTAAACTACTAGGGTGGTACCGCGAAACTATAGCCTTTCGTCCCTAGACAGGGATTGAGGGGCTTTTTTTATACAAAAAAACGAAAGGGTGATATGTGTGCAAGAAAAATTACTTGCTTTACGTGAAGCAGCTTTAGCTGAAATAAAAGAGGCACAAAGCATAGAAAGTGTAGAAAGTTTAAGAGTTAAGTATTTAGGAAAAAAAGGTGAGATAACTGCCATACTTAAAGAGATGGGGAAATTATCTGCTGAAGAAAGACCAGTAGTTGGAAAAGTTGCCAATGATGTAAGAGAGAATATTGAACTTAGCATAAATTCTAAAAAAGAAGAGATAAATGCTATTGAAAAAGAAAGAAAATTAAGAGAAGAAGTAATAGATGTTACTCAACCTGGAAAAGTATTGAAAGTTGGAAAGAAACATCCAATAACTCAAATTATAGATGAAGTAACAGATATATTTATCGGAATGGGATTCTCTATAGCAGAAGGTCCAGAAGTTGAAACAGTAGAAAATAACTTTGATGCATTAAATGCTCCTAAAGACCATCCATCAAGAGATATGAGCGATACATTCTATATCAATGATGGTGTATTACTTAGAACTCAAACGTCTCCGGTTCAAGTAAGATCTATGAGAAGTCAAGAGTTACCAATTAAAGTAATAGCACCAGGTAGATGCTTTAGATTTGATTCACCAGATGCGACACATTCACCAATGTTCCATCAAATAGAAGGGCTTGTTGTTGGAAAAGATGTTACTATGGCAGAATTTAAAGGAACTATGGATATCTTCGTTGAAAAATTGTTTGGTTCTGATATCAAAACTAAGTTTAGACCTCATAACTTCCCATTTACAGAGCCAAGTGCAGAGGTTGATGTTACTTGTTTCAAATGTGGTGGTAAAGGTTGTCCAATGTGTAAGTACGAAGGTTGGATAGAAATATTAGGTTCAGGTATGGTTCATCCAAATGTACTTAGAAATTGTGGAATAGACCCAGAAGTTTACAGTGGATTTGCATTTGGAGTTGGGGTTGAAAGACTTGCAATGCTTAAATATGAAATAGATGATATTAGATTATTATTCGAAAATGATATGAGATTCTTAAATCAATTTTAATTAGGAGGGTGTGTAGATGTTAGTATCTTTAAAATGGCTTAGAGACTATGTTGATATAGACATGGATGTAAAAGAGTTCGCTGATAAAATGACAATGACAGGAACTAAAGTTGAAACAATAGATTATTATGGTGAAGAAGTAGAAAATATATTAGTTGGAAAGATTTTAGAAATAAAACAACATCCAAATGCTGATAAGTTAGTTGTAACTAAAGTAGATGTTGGAGATAAAGTTGTTCAAATAGTTACAGGAGCTACAAATATATCAGAAGGAGATTATATTCCAGTAGCTGTAAATGGTTCTAAATTACCTGGAGGAGTTGAAATTACACAAACTGACTTCAGAGGGGAATTATCAGATGGTATGATGTGTTCAGCAGCTGAATTAGGTATAGATGAACATTATATTGAAGAATACAAAAGAGGTGGTATATATATTTTAGACCACGAAGACTCTTATGAATTAGGAAAAGATGTAAAAGATGTTTTAGGATTAAATGATGCTTTAATAGATTTTGAATTAACTTCAAACAGACCTGACTGCAAATGTATGATGGGTATAGCTAGAGAAGCAGCTGCAACTATAGGAACAAAAGTAAAATATCCGGAAATAGAAGTAAAAGAAAGTGATGAAGAAATAGACTTCAAAGTTGAGATAGATAACCCAGATTTATGTAGAAGATATGTTGCTAGAATGGTAACTGATGTAAAAATAGAACCTTCTCCATATTGGATGCAAAGAAGACTTACAGAAGCAGGTGTAAGACCTATAAGCAATATAGTTGATATAACAAACTTTGTAATGTTAGAGCTTGGTCAACCACTTCATGCTTTTGATATAAATCAAGTAGAAACAGGAAGAATAGTAGTAAGAACTGCTAAAGATGGAGAAAAGCTTGTAACACTAGATGATGTTGAAAGAACATTAGACAAAGATATGTTAGTTATAACAAATGGAGAAAAATCACTTGGTCTAGCTGGTGTAATGGGTGGTGCAAACTCAGAAATAACTGATAAGACAAAGACTGTACTTTTCGAAAGTGCCAATTTCAAACCAGAAAATATAAGAATGACAGCTAAAAAAGTGGGAATTAGGTCAGAAGCTTCTTCAAGAAATGAAAAAGCCTTAGACCCTAATCTTGCAGAAATAGCAGCAAATAGAGCCGTACAACTTGTTGAGATGTTAGGAGCAGGAAAAGTATTAAAAGGAACTGTTGATGTATATCCAAATAAACCAGAACCTAAAAAATTGGTGGTAAATCCTCAAAGAATCAACCATCTTTTAGGTGTAGATGTACCAATGGAACAGTTTGTAGGAATTTTAGAATCATTAGAATTTAAATGTAATTTAATTGCTGATGATAAGCTAGAAGTAGATGTACCGAGTTTCAGAACAGATATGGAACAAGAAGCTGATGTATGGGAAGAAATAGCTAGAATTTATGGTTTTGAAAATATACCTTCTGTACAGTTAGAAGGAAATACAACAGCAGGGGTTAAAACTTCAAAACAAAAATTCATGGAAGCACTAAAAAATAATTCAACTGCTGTAGGATTAAACGAAATATTAACATATTCATTTGTAAGCCCTAAGGGAGTTGACAAGATAAGAGTACCAGAAGGTAATATAAAGAGAAATTTTGTTAAGTTGATGAACCCATTAGGAGAAGAAACTTCTGTAATGAGAACTACTTTAATACCAAATATGTTAGATGTTTTATCAACTAATGTATCTCATAAAATAGAAGAAGTATCAGCATTTGAGTGTGGACATATATTCATACCACAAGATTCAGAACTTCCTATGGAAGCAAATAGAATGTGTGTAGGTATGTATGGTAAAGACGTAGATTTCTTTGCATTAAAAGGAACTATAGAAACTGTACTTGTTAATGTAGGATTCAAAGATTATGAAATTGAACCTCAAGATAATAATACTACCTTCCACCCTGGTAGATGTGCTAAAATAGTGTATAATAATAAATATGTAGGTACATTAGGTGAATTGCATCCAGATGTTATAGAAAACTACAATCTAGGTCAAAGAGTTTATGTTGCTGAAATAGATATTGATTTTGTATTTGATAATTCTGATAGAACAAAGAATTATGTGCCATTACCAAAATATCCATCTACATCAAGAGATATAGCTCTTATTGTTAAGGATGATGTATTTGTAAAGCAAATAGAAGATATAATAAAGGAAAATGGTCAAGGATTAGTAGAAAGCTACAAATTATTTGATGTTTACAAAGGTTCTCAAATAGAAGCTGGATATAAGTCAATTGCATATTCAATAACTTATAGAAGTAAAGATAAGACTCTAACAGATGAAGAAGTAGCTAAGGTGCATGATAAGATATTAAGTGAATTAAGCGAAAAATTGAATGCTAACTTAAGATCAAATTAACAACTAATGTCGTGGGAGGTTAGGATGAACAAAGTAATGGTGAAAATCCATGGCGTTGAGTATCCAATGGTTGGAGACAAGTCAGAGAAGTTTATGATTAGTATTGCTGATTTTGTTGATAAAGAAATGGATAAGATAACACGTCAAAACCCGAAACTAAGCTTATCAGTTGCTGCAATATTAACTGCATTAAATATATCAGACCTTTTATTTGAATGTTCAGATGAAAATGAGAGGTTGATTAAAGCTAATGAAGAATTGAGCAAGAAGGTTGGTTCATCTAACGAAGAGCTTCAATTAGAAATCAAATCTTTAAAACTTACAATAGCAGAGAAAGAAGCAGAAAATCGTGAAACTGAAGCTAAAATGAAAGAGTTAATTGAGATTATAGAGAATAAAAAGCAAGAAATATTTGAACTTAGTAATACAACAGAAGGCTCTAAAGCCGAGTTAGATGCTTATAAAAACAAGATAGAAGAGTTAACTGCTCAGCTTGAAGAATCAAATGAAAGAGCTACTATAGCTGAAAATTTAGCTTCTGAGTTTCAAAACAAGGCTTATGATTTACAGCTAAAATGTACAGGGTTAAATAATGATGTAAAAAACGTGGAATAAATTAAAAGATTTGCTGTCTCTTGTTTTTTGAGACAGCTTCTTTTAATTTATAAATAATAAATATAAATAACATATAATGTATATATAACTAGTGTATACATTGTATGCAAATATAAAATTTTATTTTAATATTAAAATAAAAAATGATATCTAAAAGAATTTTGATTTGGTATCTATCAGTAGAAAGTGAGATGTTTATATATGACAAAACAGAGCCAGATGTCTGAATCATTCTTCTTATGTGCCTTATTGGCGATAATAGGAGGATTTTTAGATATTTATACTTATGTAGTAAGAGGAAAAGTATTTGCTAATGCACAGACTGGAAACATAGTCTTACTAGGACTTAATATAGCAGAAGGTAATATAAAAAAATCTTTTTATTACTTGATTCCTATTTTGGCATTTATGTTAGGTGTATTTATAGCAGAGAAAATAAGAAAGTACTTTAAAAAGAATTCTAAAATTCATTGGCGTCAAGTTATCGTTATAATTGAAATGATTACAATACTTGTGGTTTCTTTTGTACCTAGAGGGCAATTTAATATGTTTGTAAATATTGCTATTTCTTTTATTTCTTCAATGCAAGTAGAGAGTTTTAGAAAGGTAAATGGAAATAGTTTTGCAACTACAATGTGTACTGGAAATTTAAGAAGTGCGACAGAAACATTATTTCATTATATACAGACTAAGAATATTTTTATGATAAAAAAGAGTTTGCAGTATTATTCTATTATTATATTCTTTATATTTGGAGCTATTTTAGGTACTTTTTTTACAAGAATTTTTGTAGAAAAATCAATCCTAATATGTTTCTTTATTTTGGCAGTAGTCTTTGGAATTATGTTTATCAATAAAGATGATTCATTTAATGAAAATTAACTTAATGTAAATTGATAAAAAAATGGAGTCATTATTTGATATACTTTATATAGTAAATAGTGTATAAATTTAATGTAAATATTTATGTTATAGATATAATTATATTAACCTAATAAGTATAAATAGAGGAGAAAAATATGAAAAAAATAGAATTACTTGCACCAGTTGGCTCTTTTGATTCACTGAAAGCAGCAGTACAAAATGGAGCAAATGCTGTGTACTTAGGTGGAAAAGACTTTAGTGCTAGAGCATCTGCAAATAACTTTGATAGAAATGAACTGATTGAAGCTGTTAAATATTGTCATATAAGAGGAGTACAAGTATTTGTCACTGTAAATACATTGATAAAACAGTATGAGATAGATGATTTTGTCGAGTATGTAAAATTTTTATATGATATAGATATTGATGCATTAATAGTTCAAGATATAGGTATGGCAAGGCTTATAAAAAAATTACTACCTGATTTTGAATTACATGCAAGTACTCAGATGGTAGCTCATTCATTAGAGGATGTAAAATACCTTCAAAGTGTAGGATTTGATAGAGTGGTCTTGGCAAGAGAATTAAATGTTGATGAGATAAAATGGATTTGTGAAAATACAACTGTAGATATAGAAGTATTTGTGCATGGGGCTTTATGTGTATGTTATTCAGGTCAATGTCTTATGAGTAGTATGATAGGAAACAGGTCTGGAAACAGAGGTAGATGTGCACAACCATGTAGACAAAAATATGAGTTAATAGATATAAATACAGGTGAAGTAGTAAATAGTAATGGAGAGTATTTATTAAGTCCTAGAGATTTAAGTACTATAGAAGATTTAGATAAAATAATCGAAGCAGGAGTATTATCTCTAAAAATTGAAGGAAGAATGAAAAAGCCAGAATATGTAGCTACTGTAGTTTCAGGGTATAGAGAAGCGATTAATGAGTTTATAAGTAAGAATAAAATAAATGTTTCTGAGGAAATAATAAATAATTTGTATACTATCTTCAATAGAAAGTTTACTAAAGGATATATATTAGGTGAAGTTGGTAAGGATATAATGAATTCTGATAGACCTAACAATCAAGGTCTATATGTTGGAAAAGTTTTAGACCATAATAGAAAAACAAAGAGACTTAGAGTGATACTAGAGAATACCCTTAAAAAAGGCGATGGAATCAACTTAGGTGGAGGGACTATTGGAAGAGTTATAAAAGATGGAGAGATAACTACAATAGCACACAAAGGAGATTTAATCGAATTAGATTTTATTGGGGAAGCAAAGAGAAATCAACTTATATTCAAGACTTCAGACAGTGAATTAATGGACAAAGTACAGTCTACATTCCAGCAAGATAAAGAACTTATAAAAACTAACATAAGTGCAAAAGTAAGTATTAAATTGGGTGAAAAACCAGTACTTTCTATAAGTGATTTTTGTGGTAATAAAGCAGTTGTAGAGGGTGAAAAGGTAGCTGAAAAAGCTATAAAGGTTGCTTTAAGTGAAGAAAAAATCGAAACACAGATTCAAAAACTTGGAAATACGCCTTATAAATTAAAAGATATAGAAATTGATTTAGATGAAGGTGTAAGTATGCCTATAAGTATATTAAATCAAATGAGAAGAGATTGTATTGAGCTTTTGGATGAAGAAAGAATAAAGATAAAAGATAGAAAATTTAAGGAAAGCAAATTAAAATACAGACTAATTAAAATAAATCGACATAAAGAATTTAATACAACTCCTAAACTTAGAGTTAAAGTTAAGAATTTAGAGCAATTAGAAGCAGTACTAAAATATAATGTAGATTTAATTTATTATGAAGATATAAACACGTTATCTGAAGCTTTGGAAATGGCTTCAAGTGAAGAAATACCTAGTCTTGAAGATAGATTAATCTATTCAGCACCAAGAATTATTAGAAATAGAGAATATAAACAGTTTGAAGTATTAGATAACATAAAAGGGTTTAATAAAATTCAAGTTGGCAGTTGGGGTTCTATGGATTATTTTAAAGATAAAAATCTAAATATAGATTGCTATTTGAACTCTTTTAATAGTGAAAGTATAAATCACTTTAGGGATGTAGGAGCAAGTACGGTTTGTTTATCACAAGAGTTAAATTTAAGTGAGATTGAACAAACGTTAAAATATACAGATGCAGAAATTGAAGCAGTGATATATGGATATACGCCTATGATGGTCACAGAATACTGTCCTATGGGGGTTGTTGTTAGAGATTGTAAAAAAGATAAGAGAGTAGCTAAATGTAAGGAGAGCAGTTATGCTCTAAGAGATTTTACAGATGCAAGTTATAGGATAACACAAGATATATTCTGTAGAAGCACTATTTACAATTCAAAGGTCACTTGTATGTTGGACAATCTTTATGAATTAGATGAAATTGGAGTAGATGTATTTAGAATAGATTTTACAGTGGAAAATAGTGAAATGGTAAAAAAAGTTATTGAAGCCCATATTGAGGTTTTAAACAATAATTATAAACTTGGAGAAAAAGCTACTAATTTATATAAGCAATTGGACGAAATTGGAACAGTTGCAGGACACTACTATAAAGGTGTAGAATAGATATAACATGAAAAATATACATAAATATATAAAAAAACTTGAATTTATGTATATTAATATAAAAAAATATCATATCTATGAAAAAACAGGGGGATTTCTGAAAATGAGAGAAGAAGCTTTAGAGATTTTATTTAAGTATTTAGAAACTGATAGAATGAGAAAACATAGCTATGCAGTTGAAGCAGTTATGAAAGATTTAGCCAAAAGACTAGAGACAGAAAAAGAAGAAAAATGGGCAGTTGCAGGTCTTTTACATGATTTGGATTCAGATATAGTTGGAAGAAAGCCAGGAGAAATCTGTGAAGGTCATGCAACAACGACTGTAGAACTTCTTAAAAAAGAAAATTTTGGTGATGAAGAAATGTATAGAGCAATACTTGGTCATCATGATGGTATGGGAGTTACAAGAACTAGCCTAATGGAAAAAGCTATATATGCAGCAGACCCCATAACTGGATTTATAACTGCAATAGCTTTAGTTTATCCAGATAAAAAACTTACAAGTGTAAAGACAAAATCTGTAATTAAAAGAATGAAAGAAACAAGATTTGCTTCAAATGTAAATAGAGATGCAATGAGAAGTATAGAAGATATAGGTATTCCATTTGATGAATTTGCTGAGCTTTCTCTTAATGCAATGAAGAATATTAGTGATGTACTTGAAAACAATGAAAATGAGTAAATAAAAAATAGAAAAGAGAAAGTAAGGCGAATTATATGAAACTTACGACTATTTGTTATATAGAAAAAGATGGTAAGACTTTAATGTTGTATAGAAATAAGAAGAAAGATGATGTACATGAAGGTAAATATGTAGGTGTTGGTGGAAAGTTTGAGCAGGGAGAAACACCTGAAGAATGTATAATCAGAGAAGTTAAAGAAGAAACAGGTCTTACTATTAAGTCATTAACATATAAAGGACTGATAACTTTTCCAAAATTTAAAGATGAAGAAGATTGGTATATGTTTTTGTATTTTTCAGATGAATTTGAAGGAACTTTATCTAGCAAAGATTTAGATGATTGTAAAGAAGGTAAATTACTTTGGGTTGATAATGATAAAATATTTGACTTAAATATGTGGGAAGGTGACAGGTTATTTTTAGATTGGGCTAAAACAGGCAAAATTTTTAGTGCAAAGATAACATATGATAATGGCAAATTGAAAGATTACAGTGTAAATTTCTTAGATTAATTAAAAAATTAAAGCTTGTATATTGTTAAAAAAATAAAAATTGACTTAGACAACTATTTGATTTATACTAGAGTGAAAATTTTAAAATGGAGGAATAAGCTGGAATGATAGACATAAATTTAGACAAATGTGTAGGATGTGGCATGTGTGAGTCAGACTGCCTTGTAAATGCAATAAGAGTTAAAGAAGATAAAGCAAAGGTGAAAAATATTCTCTGTATTAATTGTGGTCACTGTATGGCAATATGTCCAACAGATGCAATAGAAATGCAGGGATTTGATAAAAATGAAGTATTAGAATTCAATCATGAAAAATTTGATTTAGAGCCTGAAAAATTACTAAACTTCATCAAATTTAGAAGAAGTATAAGAAGCTATAAAGACATAGCGGTAGAAGAAGAAAAAATAAAAAATATAGTAGAAGCAGGAAGATACACACCAACAGGTGGAAATAGACAACCTATAAGATACATATTAGTAAAAGAAAAACTAAAAGAAGTAAAAGAATTAGCAATAGAAGGGCTTTATAACTTGGCATTAAACACTGATGATGCAGACCCTGTGCGTTCTATGTATAAAAATACATTTAAGAGAATGTACAAAAGATATAAAGAAGAAGGATATGATTCTCTATTTTATGATGCACCATTACTTATGGTAGTTGTTGGTGATACTTCTTTAGGAGGAAGTGTATATGTAGATGGTGGATTAGCTGCGTCTAATATGGAGCTTATGGCTTATTCTCAAGGATTAGGAATGTGCTACAATGGATTTTTCGTTATGGCATCAAATGTAGAGCCAAAGTTAAAGGAATTATTGGGAATGAATGATAATGAAGCAGTTATAACTTCATTTATATTGGGATACCCAAGTGTAAAATATAAGAGAACTGTAAATAGAAATAGTGCTAAATTTGAAATAAGATAGAACTTAAAATGTATTATATACTAGTGATTAATACGAGAGAATATATACATTTAATATAGCAAATTTATTGTAATAATCAAATAAATCAGTTATAATTTAGATATATTGTATATAAAAGGATATTTAAATTTTTAAGTAAATTTTTATATCCTTTTATATGCTAATCTATTTTTTCATATCTAAAAATTTATATAGTAATTTGCACTGTAAATCTTAATTATTTGCACTGTAAATCTTAATTATATGGAGGAGTGTATAGTGAATTCAAAAAAATTACTTTTATTGATTATTGTAATTGCGTCTATATTCACTTCTGGCATATTTCCTTTTAATGTTAATGCTTTAGGTAGTGATAGTCGTACTATTCGGGTTGCTTATCCTATTCAAAAAGGTCTAACTGAACTAGATAAGCAAGGTAAATACTCTGGATATACATATGAATATTTGTTGGAAATTGCGCAATATACTGGATGGAATTATGAATTTGTTCAAGTATCTGGAGATGAAAATGAAGTTCTTACAAAACTAATGAAAATGCTAGAAAAAGGTGAGATTGATATAATGGGAGGCATGTTATACAATGAGCAGATGGAAAAATTGTATAATTATGCAGGTAATAGTTATGGAGTAGTAAATACAGTATTGCAAGTATTATATGAAAATACAGCTATTGATAGTATAAGTTTAGAATCTATGAAAGAAATTCGTATTGCTGTAATAGAGAATTCTAATACTAGGCTTAAAGAATTAAATGAATATTGCAAGATGAATTTAATATCACCTAAATTAGTATATTGTAAGTCACAAGAAGAACAGTTACAAGCACTAAAGAATGGTAAGGCAGATGCACTGCTTAATGTGAGCATGAGTCCAATAGAAGGTGTGCGTACTATAGCTAAATTCTCACCAAAACCATTCTATTTTATTACACCTAAAGGTAATACAGACCTAACTCAAAGACTCAACTCAGCAATTAACAATATTGAACAGACAGACCCATATTTTTCAACTACTCTATATGAAAAATATTTTACACCAGAAAATAATAAGATGCTTTTGTCTGATGATGAAACTACATATATTAAAGATATAGATACATTAAAAGTTGGAGTACTTTTAAATAAGCCACCATTTCAAAACATAGATGAAAAAACAGGCGAATTAAAGGGGATATCAATAGATTTATTGAATCATATATCTGACAAAACTGGACTGAAATTTGAACTAGTACCTGTAAAGTCCCAAAAAGATTTGAACAAAATGACTGAAAATCATGAAATTGATATTGTAGCAGGAATGATTTATGATTATGAAAATTCTCGTAAACACAATGTAACTATGTCTCGGTCATTCGTTTCTACTCAATACATTATGATGATTAACAATAAATTAAATGAGAATAGTTTGGATGGAAAACGTCTAGCTCTACCTAAAGGTATCATTTATGATAATTATTTTAAGGGAGATGTTGTATGGTATGATACTTTGGAAGAGTGTATAGAAGCCGTCAACAAGGGAGATGTAGATTATACTTATGGAGAAGGCTATTCTATACAGTACTATATGAATCAACCTAAGTACAAAAATGTACGTTTAGTTCCACAGACTTATGAGCCACAGAGTATTTGCTTTGGTATGGTTAAACCAAATAAGCAGGAATTATTGGGTATATTTAATAAAGCTATTATAAGTATTCCATCAGAAAAGATGCAATCAATTATTTATCAAAATACTACATATAGACAAGATTTTTCACTGCTTTATATTATGCAACAAAATCCAATTGAAACTGTTTTAATAGTTGCTAGTTTATTACTTTGTATTATTGGAGGTATGGCATGGAGCTTGCATACACGTAAAAGTATGAATCAGAAAATCTCTTTGGAACTTAAAAAGCACTCTGAAGTGTATGAAATGGCAAGTGAATACTTTTTTGAATATGATTATAGACAAGATAAATTGATAGTTTCTATGAAAGGGAAAGGAATTAGTACTTATTATGGTATAAGTAAAAGTGATAATAGCACTATGAGTGAAGTTGAAATAGAATATAGTAAAAAGTTTTCTGATGTAATCAAATCACAGGAAAATGGGACTACTGAAATGTATTCTCTCTGCTCTGATGGTAATTGTCACTGGATTAGGATTACTTCAAAAATAATTTATAATGAAAAAAATGTACCAGTGTATGTAATTGGAAAAATATCTAATATTGATTCTGAAAAAGAGGAAAAGGATAGGTTACTGGATAAGGCTCAAAAAGATGGTTTAACAAATATTTTTAATGCAGCATATATTAGAAAGTTAACAGCAGAAAGTTTATCGACTTTATCTCCTAACAAAAACGGAGCTTTGCTAATTTTAGATATCGATTATTTTAAGTCTATTAATGACAATTATGGACATTTAGTTGGAGATGAAATATTAATTGATGTTGCAAAAATGCTTGAGAGAAGTTTTGAAAAAGATGATATTGTAGGTCGCTTGGGTGGAGACGAATTTAGTATCTACATTAGAGATATAATAAATAAGGAAGAACTTGTCGCTAAATGTAATTATGTATATGAACAGATTCACCTTATAAAGTTACCAAATGGAAAAAGTGTATCTATAAGTATGGGTGTAGCGATAACAAAATATGGACAGAAATATGATGAATTATACAAAATGGCAGACGATGCTCTTTATGATTCTAAGAAGCAAGGAAGAAATAAATTTAAAATAGTAGAAGTATAATTTTTAGAAAGATTTACTATAGAAATTAGAAATAAGATATAATTAAACGAGTTTTGTATAATTGTAAATAAAATAGAAGTGTTAATTTATATAAGATGAAGTATAAAAATATAATAAATTTCTAAATAGAAAGTATATAATAAATCTTTTTAAAGTGAAAATAATAAAGCCTAATGATGTATGTTATTATCATCATTAGGCTTTATTTCTATAAATTAATACTAAAATTAAACTTGATGCTAACATTAGTCTTAATTTACAGGGTTAATTTTATATAGATTTACTTAGAATTAAAATCTCTTAAAACTTAGTCTTAATATTGGTTCATAGATTTTAATATTTCAATAACATAATCCCAAACATTAGCAATAGAAGGTATACTAACGTGTTCTTTTGGAGTATGAACATCAAACATATCTGGTCCTATAGAGATAGCTTCAGCGTGAGGAAGTTTATCAAGTAATAATCCACACTCAAGACCAGCATGTAGAGCCATAACAGTAGGAACTTTACCAGTTAATTTCTCATAAGTTTCACTACATATTTTTTCTAATTTAGAACCTTTTTTAAATTCCCAAGCTGGATATTGAGATGTAAGACCATAGTTAGCACCTAAAGCTTGAGCTAAAAGTCTTATTCTATCAGCTATCTCATCTCTAATAGACATAACAGAACTTCTAACAGAAGTTAAGAATTCAATAGTAGATTCTTTAGTTTCAATTATAGCGAAGTTAGTAGAACTTTCAACTAGACCTTCTATATCAAGACTTACAGATTGAACACCGTGAGGAGTTAAGCTTGACATTTGAATAACTTTTTCTTTGCATTCTTTAGTAAGAGCTTTAGTTGCAGAAGTTTCAACTACTGAATAAGCCATATCAGGGTCAGAAGTAGTAAACTCATGTTTAAATGCAGTTAAAATATCATTTATTTGTTTTTTAGCAGATTCAACATCAGCTTTATCAACGGCTATTACACACTTAGCTTCACGAGGTATAGCATTATGCTTAGTACCACCATCAACTGAAACCAATTCGTAATCAACATCTAGTACGCTTAATACTCTAGCTATTGCTTTGTTAGCATTTGCTCTTTGTAAAACAATTTCCATACCAGAATGTCCACCTAATAATCCAGTAACTTCAACTAATAAAGCTTGTTTGTCAGCTCCAACTTCTTTGTACTCAACAGGTAGACTAACAACACAAGTTTTACCACCAGCACAACTAACTAACAGGTATCCTTCTTCCTCGGAGTCCATGTTTAAGATATATTGACCTTTGATTAAGCTTGGGTCTAATGCATCAGCACCGTTCATACCATCTTCTTCATTAACAGTAACTAAAACTTCCAATGCTGGATGCTCTAAAGTATTATCTTCTAATATAGCCATACCCATAGCAACAGCGATACCATTGTCAGCTCCAAGAGTAGTTCCAGTAGCGTATATCATATCACCATTAATTCTTAATTTTATAGGGTCCTTAAGAAAATCATGTTCAACATTCTTTTCTTTTTCACAAACCATATCCATATGTCCTTGAAGAACTACTCCTGGACAATTTTCATATCCTTTTGTAGCAGGCTTTCTTATTATTATGTTTAAACTTTCATCTTGGATAGTTTCAAGCCCTAAATTTTTACCAAAGCTAAGTAAATAATCACTTATGCCTTTCTCGTTTCCAGAACCTCTAGGAATTTGAGATATTTTCTCAAAGTTTTTAAAAACATTTTCTGGCTTTAATCCTTCTAATACGTTTCCCATGACTTGTGTTCCTCCTTAATTTATCTATATAAGTAGCTATTTTTATAAAATAAGCTAAAATAAACTCCTTTAAAAAATATTAAAGAAGATTTTTTTAACAGATTATATTACAAATAAAGCATGTTTATGTATAATATATAGATAGCTACATACATAGTATAATACAAAATATGTTTAAAATATATCTAAAAGAGAAAAAATATAATAAATTTAGAAATAAAAAAGAAATAAAACTTGCAGTTTTTATTGAAAATGCTTGGAAAGCATACATTTTAGATATTAAAGAAAAAAGTTAAAATATTGAGGATGGTGAATATAGAAAAATGAATGAGAAATCGTTAAGAGTTCTAGAATACAATAAAATAATAGATTTATTAAAGAAGAAAGCCTCATCTTCTTTAGGTCTAAAATATATAGAAAGTTTAGTTCCAAATACTGATTTTGTAGAAGTAAAGTCCATGCTAGAAGAAACTAGTGAAGCTCAATCAATTATTATAAAGAGAGGTTCAGTAGGTTTGGATGGTATTCATGATATAGAAGATAAGGTTAAAAGAGCCTATATAGGTGCATCTCTTGACCCTGGAAGTTTAATTATGATAGCGGATACTTTAAGAGTAGCTAGAAGATTAAAAAATAGTCTGTCTAGCAGTGATGAAGAAGATTTTAATTATCCAATAATACAATCTCTATCAAATTCTCTATATGTATATAAAGATATAGAAGAACAGATATACAATGCAATAATAAGTGAAGTAGAAATATCTGACAATGCCTCAAGTACACTTAGAGATATCAGAAGAAGAATAGCTCAAAAAAATCAATCCATTAGGTCTAAATTAAATTCAATAATAAGTTCAACTACTTATCAAAAATACTTACAAGATGCCATAATTTCTCTAAGAGGTGATAGATTTGTAGTACCTGTAAAATCTGAATATAGGTCGCAAGTAGCTGGTATAGTACATGACCAGTCATCTTCTGGTGCGACACTTTTTATAGAGCCAATGACTATAGTAGAGATGAATAATGAGTTAAGACAGCTAAAATTAGGAGAGCAAGAAGAGATAGAGAGAATTTTATCAGAACTTTCTGCAATGGTTGGAGAAGTAAGTGAAGATTTGATTTCCAATCAAGAGATACTTGGAAGATTAGACTTTGCATTTTCAAAAGGAAAACTTTCTATACAAATGAGAGGTATAGAACCTACATTAAATGAGGATAAATATTTAAATATAAAAAATGGAAGACATCCACTATTAGATAAGAAAAAAGTAGTGGCAAATACTATTTATTTAGGAAGAGACTTCCACACATTGGTAATAACAGGTCCAAATACAGGTGGTAAAACAGTTACAATAAAAACTGTAGGCTTATTTGCGCTTATGACACAAAGTGGACTTCACATACCTGCTGATTATGGAAGTAGTATGTGTGTATATGATAATGTATTTGCAGATATAGGAGATGAACAAAGTATTGAGCAAAGTTTATCTACATTTTCATCTCACATGACAAACATAGTATCAATACTAAAAAACGTAACAGCAGACTCTTTAGTTATATTTGACGAATTAGGAGCAGGAACAGACCCTGTTGAGGGAGCTGCACTTGCAATAGCAGTATTAGAAGATATAAACTCTGTAGGAGCGAAATGTATAGCAACTACTCACTATAGTGAGCTTAAAAATTATGCTCTTACTAAATCTGGTGTAGAAAACGCAGCAGTTGAATTTGATATAGAAACTTTAAGTCCAACATATAAGTTACTCATAGGTGTTCCTGGAAAATCAAATGCGTTTGAGATTTCCAGAAAGCTTGGACTTAGTGACTATGTAATTTCACGTGCCAAAGAATATATAAATACAGATAACATAGCTTTAGAAGATGTATTACAAAATGTTGAAAAGAATAGAATCAAAGCTATTGAAGATAGAGAAGAAGCTGAAAGACTGAAGGAAGAGATAGAAAGACTAAAAGTAGAATACGACGAAAAACTTGAAAAATTAGTTACTCAAAGAGATAAGATGATTGAAAAGGCTAAATCAGAAGCATTTTCAATAACAAGACAAGCTAAGGAAGAAGTAGACCTTATAATAAAGGAACTTAGAAGTTTAGAACAAGAAAGAGCTTCTAAAGAAAAAAATCGTAAAATAGAAGAACTTAGAAAAGAATTGACTAGTTCTATGGGAAGTCTTCAACCAACAGTAAAAAGTATGATAGTTCCAAAGGTTTCAAGTAAAGAAATAAAAGACCTAAAACCAGGAGAAGAAGTTAAAGTAATAACTTTAAATCAAAATGGTAGTGTGGTTTCTGTAGACAAAAAGAGAAAAGAAGCAGTAGTGCAAATTGGTATAATGAAGATGACTCTACCTTTTAAATCGTTACAAAAATCTCACAAGGATGTTTCAAAAAATGTTACTAAATCAACAAGAAATATCATAAGGGCAAAATCTGGAAATATAAAAAGTGAAGTTGACCTTAGAGGTTTAAATTTAGAAGAAGCTATAATGGAAGTTGAAAAATATCTAGATGATGCATATGTAGCAGGGCTAGAATCTGTAACAGTAATACATGGAATTGGTACAGGAGTGCTAAAAGCAGGACTACAAGATATTTTAAGAAAAAATAGACATGTAAAATCACAAAGAGGTGGCCAGTATGGAGAAGGTGGAGCAGGAGTAACAATTGTTAAACTAAAATAATTTGTATAGGAGCACATTTTTATGATATTAGTATCTGCATGTTTAATAGGAATAAATTGTAAATATAGTGGCGATAATAATGAAAATAAAGAAGTAAAAGAATACCTAAAAGGTAAAGACTTTATCCTTGTATGTCCAGAACAGTTAGGTGGTCTATCTACACCAAGACCACCTGCTGAGATAGTTGGTGGGAAAGTAATCACAAAAGAAGATTATAAAGATGTAACAGAAAACTTTGTAAGAGGGGCTGAAGAAACTCTAAAAATAGCAAAATTATATGTATGTAGCGAAGCAATACTAAAAGAGGGTAGCCCCTCTTGTGGATGTAATCTAGTGTATGATGGTAGTTTTTCAGGTAAAAAAATACCAGGGAAAGGTATTACAGCAAAGTTACTAGAAGAAGAAGGAATAAAAGTTAAGAGTGAAAAAGACTTATAGAAAGTCAATAATGGTATGGATAAAAACTGTAATTATAGTATTTTTAATATATACAGAAAACATAATTATTAAAGTGTTTTGCCCTGTAATGAAATACTTGAAAAAACACGGAATTTGATTTAACATAAAGAGATAAGCACAATATAAACCAGGAACAATGTAGAGAGGAGCAACAAGATGCAAGATTTCAAGGTAGCAATATCAAATTGCCTTAAAGAGAAAATAGAAGAATTGTCGATAGAAGAGATAGAGGCACTTATAGAAGTTCCACCAAATAAGGACATGGGTGACTATGCTTTTCCATGCTTTAAACTAGCTAAAGTATTTAGAAAAGCTCCAAACATGATAGCAAGTGAATTAGCAGAAAGTATAGAAGCTAGTGGAGAGATAACAAAAGTAATACAACTAGGCGGATATGTGAATTTTTTTGTAAACAAATCTCAATTAGCAGAAACTGTAATCAAAAAAGTATTAGATGAAAAAGAAAATTATGGTTGTAGCGATTTTGGAAAAGATAAAACTGTAATAGTTGAATACTCTTCTCCAAATATAGCAAAACCTTTCCATATAGGGCATATAAGAACTACAGTAATAGGTAATGCTCTATATAAGATATATGAATCACAAGGATACAAAACTATAAGAATAAATCATTTAGGTGACTATGGAACTCAATTTGGTAAGTTAATAGTGGCCTTTAAAAAGTGGGGAGAAAAGGAAGTAGTAGAATCTAATCCAATCCCAGAATTATTGAAATTATATGTAAGATTCCACGAGGAAGCTGAACAACATCCAGAAATGGAAGATGAAGCAAGAGCATGGTTTACTAAATTAGAAAATGGTGATGAAGAAGCAAAAGAATTATGGCAGTGGTTTAGAGATGAAAGTCTAAAAGAATTTAGTAGAGTATATAAACTTTTAGATATAGAATTTGATTCTTTAGCAGGTGAAAGTTTCTATTCTGATAAGATGGATAGAGTGATAGAATTATTAGAAGAAAAAAATCTTTTACAAGAGTCTAAAGGTGCAAGAATCGTTGATTTAGAAGAATATAAGATGCCACCAGCACTTATTACTAAGAATGATGGTTCAACATTATATATGACAAGAGATTTAGCTGCTGCAATATATAGAAAAGAAACTTATGATTTTGATAAGTGTATATATGTAGTTGGTTCTCAACAAAACCTACACTTCCAACAATGGTTTAAAGTAATTGAGCTTATGGGATATGAATGGGCAAAAGACTTGGTGCATGTTGGATTTGGTATGGTAGCTCTTGAAGAAGGGACTATGTCAACTAGAAAAGGAAGAGTTGTATTTTTAGAAGATGCATTAAATCAAGCTATAGATAAAACTAAGGATATTATACTAGCTAAAAATCCAGATGCTAAAAATGTAGATGAAATATCTAAACAAGTAGGTGTTGGGGCTGTAGTATTCCAAGAACTATCTAATAGTAGAATAAAAGACTATACTTTCTCATGGGAAAGAACATTGAGCTTTGATGGAGAGACTGGACCATATGTTCAATATACACATGCTAGATGCTGTGCAGTTTTAAGAAAAGCAGAAGAAAAAATCACTTCTGATATAGATTATAGTCTATTGGCTGACGAAGATAGTGCAGAAGTTCTTAGAGTTATAGAATCATTTAATAAAAATATTTTACTTGCTCTAAAGAAGAATGAGCCACACATAGTTACAAGATTTATGCTAGATTTAGCTCAAGCGTTCAATAAATTTTATCATGACAATCCAATTTTAGTGGAAAATTTAGAGATTAGAAAATCGAGACTTGCCTTGGTGCTAGCTACAAAGCAAACTTTAGAAAATTCTCTGAAACTGTTGGGAATGCACGCTCCAGAAAGAATGTAACACAATAAAATGTTGAAATAAAAAGAATAAAATTGAACTTAGTACGCAATTTGTATAACTGTAGAATATAGGGATGTCGAAAACTGATGCTTTACATATAAAAAAGTAGTATCGTATAATAATATATAGATAGTAGATTACAATGATTTTTGTACACTACTATCCCCCTATATATGACAGCTTCTTAACGGGCTGTCTCTTTTTTTTTAATAGCAGGATATTTAAATTAAGTTTTTGAGAAAGGATATATTTATGAATGACGTATTAATAAAAAAAGTCTACACATCTTCTTTTAATAATGGAAGTAAGGCTCTTAAAGATTTAATTATAATAAATACAAAATCCTTAATAGATGATAAAACTCAAAGATGTGTATATATAGACGAAAAGAGATTGAAAGATGAACTTATTTACTTTAGATTTTATGGAGAAAAAATAGGTAATGTCAATTTTTTAAATATTTTATTACCATTAATTTTATCAAATACTAATATTCAAAAAAGTGAAGATGAGGTTGTTAAACTAATAAAAAAATATGTGAGTTACTTTAAAAAAGAAGAATCCTTATTTGATTATTTATTAAGTTCTGTAGCGTATAATTCTATCATGCACAATCTTATAAATAACAGTAAAATTGAATATGTCGAATTACTACAAAATATTAAAGACAAGATAATAGGTTTTTCTATAGAATTAGACAAGTCTGATATTGTAAAGTTTCAGATGGCAAGGATAAGCACAATACAATTAATTGATAAATATATTGATTTAAAATATGAAGATTATGATGAAGAAAGTATTCTACCAAGTGTTTTAAATATTTTATATGATATTTATATAGAAGACAGAAATGTAGAAAATGAAGGAATTAAAAGCATAAAAAAATCTATATTATCTATTTTAGGTGAAGAGACTGAATTAAACGAAGATAATATAGATTTTATTTTTTCTATGTCAGAATATGTTGTTAAGTTGAGAAAATATAAAATTGGGGTTAAAATGTATAATAAAAAAATAGACCCAAGAGGTCTTATAAGCCTTGAAGAAGGCGATACTACAATAGACCCCATATTTAATCAAATAACAGTTATGTCGAAAACCTTTAGTGATAATATATTAAGCATAAAGATAAATTCTAAATCAGGTATTTATATATTAAAGTTTAAAAAGGTTTAGGTTACTAGAGATTACTGTTTTTTTCTAAGTAATCCAAAAAATCTTTTTCTTTAGTGTCAGTTAAGAAACATAATTCTTTTACTATATTATTTCTAAGGTCGATAAAATCACTAATTTGGGTATTTTCATTAGTGTATTCAAGAGACTTTATAATAAGCAGTAAATCTCTTTTTGATAAAGAGTTGATAGATACTTTTTCAATTAATTCCATAAAAAACTTCCTTTCCTCATATTACTTGAAATTAATAATCTAATTATATAAATGTTATATAGACTTTACATATACTATTTTAACCTATAAGGGGTACAAAAAGCAGTATAATATTAAAAAGAGGTGAGAAATATTTGAAAATTTTATTAACAACGTTGAATTCTAAGTTTATTCATACAAATTTAGCTATAAGATACCTAAAAGAATTTGTAAGGGATTTAATAGAAGTTGACATGAAAGAATATACGATAAACAATGACTTAGATTATATTTTAAAAGATATATACAAAAATGAATATGATATAATTTTGTTCTCAACATATATCTGGAATATAGGAGATATAGTTAAACTTTGTGATAATCTAAAAAAAATTAGACCAAATACTAAAATAGCTTTGGGCGGTCCAGAAGTGAGTTATGATAGCTATGAGGCAATGAAAAAATACGATTTTGTAGATTATATACTTTATGGAGAAGGAGAATTAATCTTTAGAGATTTAGTGCTTCATCTTAAAGGAAAGAAAGAAATAAAAAATGTAGACGGATTGGTATATAGACAAGGAAGTGAGATAATAGCAAATAAACCTATGGAACTTCTTCAAAATTTGGACGAGATTCCTAGTCCTTATGAAAATTTAAATCCAAAGGAATATGAAAATAGAATAGTATATTATGAGTCGTCAAGAGGTTGCCCGTTTAATTGTCAATACTGCTTATCTTCTACCATTCCTGGTCTGAGATATTTCAGCTTAGATAGAATAAAAAGAGATTTAAAAGCTTTAATAGATGCAAGAGTCTCACAAATTAAATTTATTGATAGAACTTTTAATGCAAATAAAAAAGTGGCTATGGAAATTATGGATTTTCTTATGAAAAATGATAATGGATATACAACCTATCATTTTGAAGTTACAGCATATTTGATAGATGACAAGATGCTTGAGTTTTTGGCTGATTGTAAAGAAGGGCTTTTCCAGTTTGAAATAGGAGTGCAGTCAACAAATGAAAAAACACTTGATGCAGTAGGAAGAAGAGATGATTTTAAAAAGTTATCTCATGTTGTGCAGACAGTAGCATCTTATAGAAATATACATCAGCACTTAGACTTAATTGCAGGACTTCCTTATGAGGATTATGAAAGCTTTGAGAACTCATTTAATGATGTATTTAATCTAGGGATAGAACACTTACAATTAGGCTTCTTAAAGATGATTAAGGGTACAGGTATGAGAAAGGTAGCAGATGAGCATGGATTTAAATATAAGGATTATGCTCCATATGAGTTTTTATACAATAATTATATAAGCTATGAAGAAACATTGAAATTAAAGGATATAGAAGATATACTTGAGAGATACTACAATTCTAAAAACTTTGTGTTGTCTATGAGATATGTTATAGGCAGATTTTACAAACAAAGTCCTTTTAAATTTTTTGAAACTTTTGCTAAGTACTTTGATGAAAATGGGTATTTTGACTTGGCACAGGGGAAAAATCAATTATACAAAATATTACTGGACTTCTATAATGAAAAAATAAATATAGACAATGATGTATTTAATGATATATTAAAATATGACTATATTTCGCTAGGTAAGACATCAAATATACCACAGTTTTTTAATAAGTTAGATGTGGATGACTTTAAGAATAGATGTCATGTATTTTTACAAGATAATGATAACTTATCAACATATCTACCTAATTTTGTTGATAAACCAGCAAAACATATAATAAAATATGTTCATTTTGAATCGTTTAAATTTAATATTGTGGATTTAAAAAATAATATAAATACAGAAATAAGAGAAGAAGAAAACATAGTCTTATTTGAATACGATGATAAAAAAATATTTGAGAAATCTAAAACTCATAAAGTAGAAATTTAAGTATTTAGGAGGAAAAAATGGATTTTAAAATAGAAAAATATTTGCTAAAGAAGGCAGAAGAACTAGCTTTTATAACTATAAAGCATGGTGGAGAATTTAAATTAAAGAGTTATGATGTGCCAAAAGGTGGACTAGATGTACCTATAAAAAATGAGGTACTAGTAAAAGGAATAAAAGAAAAAACTGCTCAAGATAAGTTAAACTCAATGTCTATAGCAGATGCAATGATATATATAATTGGTATAGATAGTAAATTTAAAAACAATGGAGAATATGAAAAGTTTTTAGATGCTTTGGCTAAGGATATTAACTTAGATTTAAAAGCATATATGGGATACATGTCTAGAAAGTACTTTGAGATTGGTGAACATACAGATTCTTTAATATATATAAAAGCATTTATAACTATGTATCCAGATGATTTAGATGCAATGTATAATTATGCAATTGTGTGCCAAGAGATAGCAAAACAATATCAAAAAGACCTAGATGATAAAGCTATGAATGCATTTTTACTTGAAGCGATGGCCAAACTTGAAAAGATAATAGATATTGATAGTGATTTTGCATTAGGTTATTATCATTTAGGTTATCATTATTATAATCAAGGTCAATATTTGAAGACTAAACTGACATGGGAAGATGCATTAAGATTAGGTCTAGATGCTGACTTAGTGGCTGAAATACAAGAAAATTTAGGAAAGATGGATTTTAAAGTACAGTATGAAGAAGGATATACACTTATATTCCATGGTAAGTTCAAAGAAGGATTAGAAAAACTACTGCCACTAGAAGAAGAACATATGGATTGGTGGAATTTACTGTTTATGATAGGACTAGGATATAAGGGTATGGGCGAAATAGAGCAGGCTAAAATGTACTTTGAGAAGATATTAGTAATAAAACCTAAGCAAGTAGATGCTATAGTTGAATTAGGGCTTTGTGAAGCTTCTAAAAATAATTTAGATAAAGCCATAGAGTATTTTGAGCAAGCTGCCAAGATAAAAGAAGACCCAGAAATTCTTTGTAATTTAGGTATGGCTTACTTAAACAATGGTGATATTGATGATGCAACTTACTATATAGAAAGAGCTTATGAATTAAATCCACAGGATGAGATTACGATTGCTTGTTTAAGAGAGCTTGGTATAAACAAGTAAGAATGTTGTTAAACTGTATTAGATTTTATTAGGTTGGATTTGATGTTAGTGAGTTTTATTTGATGTTATTAAATTTTTATTAATTAAGAGTGGTAGAACATTTATTATGTTGTACCACTTTTTTATTTACTTCGTTTGGGAGCTTTTTACTTTTATTTATTCTTTGTAATATTATATTTCATAAATATCTTGAACTTGTAATAATTAAATATTAAAGCAGATTTTAGTTATACAAATTTTTTAGAACATAAAAAATAAATTGAGAAAAGATATATCAAATATGGTATTATTTAGTTAAATATATATAAGGGAGGGGTTACTTTTGATAAAGAAATTAGATGATATTTTAGAGCAGCTTAAAGGAGGAGAAAAAATAGTACTTTCTGTAGCAGCAGCTCACGACAAAGAAGTTTTAATGGCGATAAAGGATGCTGTAGAAAGAAATATAATTACTCCTATATTAGTTGGAAATGAAGGAAAGATAAGAGAAATATCAAAAGAAATAGAATTTGATTTGGGTGGAATTAAAATTATTGACAAGGATGATATTAAAGACTGTGCTGAAATAGCAGTTAAATTAGTATCAAGTAAAGAAGCTGATTTTGTAATGAAAGGCTTATTAGATACATCTGTTATATTAAAAGAAGTGTTAAATAAAGATTATGGTCTTAGAACTGATAGTTTATTAAGCCATGTTATGGTATATGAGTTAGAAAAATACCATAAGCTGTTGATAACTACAGATGGAGGAATGAATATAGCTCCTGACTATGAACAAAAGGCAAAAATATTAAAAAATTCTATAAAAGCAGCAAAATCTTTAGGTATGGAAACTGTAAAAGTTGCATGCTTAGCAGCTAAGGAAAAAGTAAATCCTAAAATGCAAGCTACTGTAGATGCAGATATGTTAGCAAAAGCTTGTCAAGCAGGAGAATTTGGAGATAATGTAATTGTAGAAGGTCCTTTAGCTTTTGACTTAGCAGTTTCAAAAGAAGCTAGTGAGATAAAAGGATTTAAGAGTGAAGTATCTGGAGATGTAGATATTATACTGGTTCCAACAATAGAAGTTGGTAATGGAATAGGAAAAGCCTTTACATATATGGCAGATTCTAAATCAGCAGGTATAATTATGGGTGCAAAAGCTCCTATAGTTTTAGTATCAAGAGCTGATTCACATGAATCTAAATTATACTCTATTGCATATGGAGCTATTGTAGCGAAAAGTATGAAATAAAAACATTAAGTGTGTAAAATAGATGCGTTAAAAGATAAAAAGTAGTCATAATATCTGAATTAATGCAATATTAAAAAAATTTTATATAAAAAATAATTATAGCTTCAAATGAATATATACAAATGTTCAATTTGAAGCTATAATTAATATTAAAGTAGGAAAAATAAAAAAATTCAAAAAATTAGTCTAAAAAATGCTATTCTAAGAAGTTTTTACTAATTATGGTATAGGGAGTAAAAATCTGTAACAAGTCCAAAAAAGTAGTGAGAAATAACAAACACACAAATAAGATGTAATATCAAAAAATTGACTAGAAATAATTCAAAATTGATTTTAAAAAATCAAAACATAATTTAATTAAACTAAAGTATCAAAAAAGTAGGCTTAAGTATTAAAAAATAGCCAAAAATAAGCAGTTAAATTAACTTAAATTAGGCATTAAAAATAAAATTTTTATGTATTATCTAATTTTGTTAAAAAAATATTTAAATCTAAAGCAAAGTGCTGAAAATTAGTATATAATCAACTTAGAAAGCATTTATTTTATTATTTTATGACATGAAGTCAGTCACCTGGGGGATTTTAAAAATCAAAAAAAGGGGATAGGAATATGGATGAAAAAATGTTAACAATTGATTTAAACAGCCAGAAGATGATAGCAAAAGCTAGAGAAGAAGGCGTAGAAACAATGTATGATAGAAAAGCAGGCTTTAAAGCACAATGTGGTTTTGGTCTTCAAGGGGTTTGCTGTAGAATATGTGGAATGGGACCATGTAGAATAAGTCCTAAAACTCCAAGAGGGTTATGTGGAGCAGATGAGCATACTATAGTAGGTAGAAACTTTGCAAGAATGGTTGCTGGTGGGACAGCTGCCCATTCAGACCATGCTAGAGATATAGCACATACATTAGCATTAGCTGATCCAAATGGAAACTATAAAATAAGAGACGAAGCTAAGTTAATTACTTTAGCTAAAGAATGGGATGTAGAAACAGAAGGTAGAGATATCTATGATGTAGCACATGAAGTGGCAGAAATTGCATTAATGGAATTTGGTAAACCTTTTGGGACATTAAGATTTATAAAAAATGCACCAGAACCAAGACAAAAAATATGGAAAGAATATGCTATAGAACCAAGAGCTATAGATAGAGAAATTGCAACAATAATGCACTCTACTCATATAGGATGTACTGGTGATATAGATAGTTTAATACACATGAGTCTAAGAACTTCTATGGCTGATGGTTGGGGTGGTTCTATGATAGGTACTCGTCTAAGCGATATCTTATTTGGAACTCCAGTACCAAGAAGAACAGAAGCTAACTTAGCAGTATTAGAAGAAAATAAAGTTAATATAATATTACATGGACATGAGCCAGCATTATCAGAAATGATAGTTTTAGCTTCAGAAGAACCAGATTTAGTAGCTTTAGCTAAAGAAGTTGGAGCAGATGGAATAAACTTAGCTGGTATGTGTTGTACAGGTAATGAAATCACAATGAGACATGGTGTAAGAATAGCAGGAGACTTCCACCAACAAGAACTTGCAATAGTAACTGGAGCAGTTGAAGCTGTAATAGTTGACGTTCAATGTATATTCCCTGCACTAGCTAGAGTAGCAGATTGTTACCATACTAAATTTGTAACAACTTCTCCAAAAGCTAAAATAACAGGTTCAACTTATATTGAATTCAGAGAAGAACAAGCTCTTGATGATGCTAAATCAATAGTTAAAGAAGCAATCTTAAACTTTAAAAATAGAGATAAATCAAAAGTACTTATACCTGAATTAAAATCAGGGGCAACAGTTGGGTATAGTGTAGAAGCAGTAGTAAATCAATTAGACAGAGTTGTAAACTCTCATATAGACCCAGCAGGAACAGTTAAGCCATTAACAGACTGTTTAAAATCTGGAGTATTAAGAGGAGCAGCTGGTGTAGTTGGATGTAACAACGCTAAAGGAGTTTCAAATGAAGCTCATGTAACAATAATGAAAGAGTTAATTAAAAACGACATAATAGTAGTTACTACAGGATGTGGTGCTTCAGCAGCAGCAAAATTTGGTTTAATGGAAACTGATGCAGCAGAAAAATATGCAGGTAAAGGTCTTGCAACTGTCTGTAAATTAGTAGGAATCCCACCAGTACTACATATGGGTTCTTGCGTTGATATAAGCCGTATATTAGATTTAGTTGGAGCAGCAGCTAAATACTTAGATATGGATATGTGTGACCTTCCAGTTGTAGGTATAGCTCCAGAGTGGATGTCAGAAAAAGCAGTTGCTATAGGATGTTATGTTGTAGCTTCTGGTATAGACACTTATCTAGGAATAATGCCTCCAATAGCTGGTTCTTCAAGAGCAGTAGATATATTAACTAGCGAATTAAAAGATAAAGTTGGTGCAACATTTACTGTAAATACAAATCCAAAAGAGTTAGCAGCTACAATAATAGAAGATATAGAAAAGAAACGTGTTCACTTCGAAGCATTAGTTGAAGAAAAAATGGGCGTTGAAGCAGAAGCTTAGAAAATGGCTAGAGGCTTAGAAAAAACGATTTTATATCTAAATGAAGATTTTATGGTTGAATAAAGTCAAATATTAAAGAAAATAATATCGAAATACAATGAATATACTGAATAAATAAAATATAAACAATATAATGAAGAATACTAAAACTATACATGCTGCTTTGAAAAGCTAGTAGGGTAAATGTAATTGGTTCCTGTAAGGACTAGCTGTAGTTTATTTTTAGTGTTTAAAAAATAGATAACTACACTAAAAAATAAATAAATAAAATAAAAAGCAAATAGTAATAAAGGTGGTAGGGATTATGAAGATAGCAATAACAGGTAAAGGTGGAGTAGGTAAAACGACTTTTTCTTCAATGCTCTCTAGAATGTTTGCTGAAGACGGATACAGAGTTGTTGCTGTTGATGCCGACCCTGATGCTAATTTAGCTTTAGCACTAGGTTTTCCAAAAGAAGTATATGAATCAATAGTACCTATATCAGAAATGAAAAAATTAGTTTCAGATAGAACAGCAGCTTCTGTAGGTTCATTTGGAAAAATGTTTAAGATGAATCCTAAAGTAGACGATATACCTGAAAATTTCTGTAAAGAATACAATGGAGTGAGATTACTTACATTAGGGACAGTAGATTCTGGTGGTACTGGATGTGTATGTCCAGAGCATGTTCTTTTAAAAAGACTCTGTTCTCATTTAATACTACAAAATAAAGATGTAGTTGTTATGGATATGGAAGCTGGAATTGAACACTTAGGAAGAGGAACAGCTCAAGGTGTAGATGCTTTTATAGTAGTTGTAGAGCCAGGTGAAAGAAGTCTACAAACCTATAGAAAAGTTAAAAAACTTGGTCATGATATAGGCGTAAATAAGGTATTTGTTGTAGGTAACAAAATCAGAAATAAAGAAGATGAAGAATTTATAATACAAAACTTAGAAGATGGCGAATCTTTAGGATTTATCTATTACAATCAAGATGTTATAGATTCTGATAGAGCTAATCAATCTCCATATGATTCTAGTGAAACAACAAAAGCACAAATTAAAGAAATAAAAGAGAAATTAATGTCACTTAAAGATAAATAGAAATTTTGATTTATAATTGGTTTGTTGGTTAAAGGTAATAAATAGGTATTAGATAGGTAATGAATGATTAATTAGATAAATGACTAGCTATTAAGTAAAGATATTTTAATAGCTTAGTAGCTAGTTTTTAAGCAATTTTACATGTATAATTATCTTATAAAATATAATTTTTACATATTAATACAATTTATACAAAAATTATATTTTAAATCTATTTAGGTTGTGGGAGGAGATTCAGTTATGGGATTTAAATCTGACATTGAAATAGCTCAAGAAGCTAAGCCTCAAGATATTAGAGAGGTTGCAAAAAAATTAGGACTAGGTGAAGAAGATGTAGAACTATATGGTAAATACAAAGCTAAAGTTGACTACAATCTTCTAAAAAGAGAAACTGGGAAAAAAGCTAAGTTAATATTAACTACAGCTATAAACCCAACTCCAGCAGGTGAAGGAAAAACTACTACTACTATCGGTGTTGCTGATGCATTTGCAAAATTAGATAAAAATGTATTAGTTGCTTTAAGAGAACCATCTCTAGGACCAGTATTTGGTGTTAAAGGAGGGGCAGCTGGTGGAGGATATGCACAAGTTGTTCCTATGGAAGATATAAACTTACACTTCACTGGAGATTTTCATGCTATAGGAGCTGCTAATAACCTTTTAGCTGCTATGCTTGACAATCATATTCACCAAGGAAATGAACTTAGAATAGACCCTAAGAAAATAACTTGGAGAAGATGTGTAGACATGAACGATAGACAACTTAGAAATATCGTTGATGGTATGGGTAAAAAAGGTGATGGAGCAGTTAGACAAGATGGATTTGATATAACTGTTGCTTCTGAAATAATGGCAGCTTTCTGTTTGGCAAGTGATATAGCTGACTTAAAAGAAAGATTAGGAAACATAATCGTTGGATATAGCTACGAAGGTGCACCTGTAACAGCGAGACAATTAAAAGCTAACGGTGCTATGGCTGCATTATTAAAAGATGCTTTAAAACCAAACCTAGTTCAAACTCTTGAAGGAACACCATCATTTGTACATGGTGGACCATTTGCAAATATAGCTCATGGATGTAACTCTGTTATAGCTACAAGAATGGCTATGCACTTTGCAGATTATGTAATAACTGAGGCTGGTTTCGGTGCTGACCTTGGAGCAGAAAAATTCTTAGATATAAAATGTAGAATGGCAAACTTAAAACCAGATGCTGTTATAATAGTTGCTACTGTAAGAGCATTAAAATACAATGGCGGAGTTGCTAAAACAGATTTAAATGAAGAAAATCTAGAAGCTCTTGAAAAAGGACTTCCAAATTTATTAAAACATGTTGAAAACATAACTCAAGTATATGGATTACCAGCAGTTGTTGCAATAAACAGATTCCCACTTGATACTGAAGCTGAACTTAAACTTGTTGAAGACAAGTGTAAAGAATTAGGCGTTAATGTTGCTCTTTCTGAAGTATGGGCAAAAGGTGGAGAAGGTGGAATTGCAGTAGCTAAAGAAGTTTTAAGATTATTAGATGAAGAAGAAAATAATTTTAGATTCTGCTATGAAGATGATTTATCTATAAAAGATAAGATAAATGCTATAGCTACTAAGATTTATGGAGCAGATGGTGTAGATTATACTCCAGAAGCTGATAAAGAAATAGCTAACTTAGAAAAACTTGGATTTACTAAAGTTCCAGTATGTATGGCTAAAACTCAATATTCTTTAACTGATGACCAAACTAAATTAGGTAGACCAACAGGATTTAGAATAACTGTAAGACAAGCATCAATTTCAGCAGGGGCTGGATTTATAGTTGCACTTACTGGAGAAATAATGAAAATGCCAGGATTACCAAAAGTTCCAGCAGCAGAAAAAATAGATGTTGATGAAAACGGAGTAATAGCTGGATTATTCTAAGTGTATTAATTTATAAATAAAGAGTAGGAAATATCTCTAAGATAATTTGAGATATTTTCCTACATCCTTTTAAGGAGGATTATCATGAAAATAGCAGATAAAACTTGTGTTGATTTTGTAGAAGTACTATCTTCTAAAGAAGCAGTACCAGGTGGCGGGGGAGCTGCCGCACTAGTTGGTGCAATTGGTATGGCTTTAGGGAGTATGGTATGTAATCTTACAATAGGAAAGAAAAAGTATGCTGAGTATGAAGAAAGTGTAAAAGATATATTAAGTAAAGCAGGAAAATTAGAAAAAGATTTATTAAAAATGATAGATGATGATGCAGAATGTTTCTTACCATTATCAAAAGCTTATGGGCTTCCTAAAGAAACAGAAGAAGAAAAAAGAATAAAAGCAGAAACAATGGAAAAAGCACTAAAAGTTGCTTGTGAAGTGCCATTAAATATAGTAAGAGTTTGTTATGAAGCTATTAAGTTACATGAAGATTTAGTTGATAAAGGTTCAAGACTTGCTATAAGCGATGTTGGTGTAGGGGTTCAATGTTTAAGAGCTGCTATACTTGGTGGACAATTAAATGTAGTTATAAATATAAATTCTATACAAGATCAAGAATATGTTAGTAAAGTAAAAACAGAAGTAGATAAATTAGTTGAAGATGGCGTTAAAACTTGTGATGAAGTTTATGCTAAAGTTGAAAAAGCTCTTGGAAAATAATTTTTAAATGACGAAAGTAAATACTATGTTATTAATATGTGGTATATAGAATAAATTAATTTAAGTTTGCTTGTAGGGGAGTTGTGAATATATGGAAGTAATGTCAACTAAAGGACAGATTATAAAAGGAAAACCTGTAGCTGATAAGATTAGTGAAGACTTAATAAAAGAAGTCGAGTTACTAGTTAAAGAAGGTATAAATCCTAAGCTAACAATAGTTAGAGTTGGAGCAAGAAGCGATGATTTATCATATGAAAGAGGAGCACTAAAAAGATGTCAAAACATTGGTATAACAACTGAAGTGTTGGAATTAGCTGAAGATATAACTCAAGAAGAATATATTGATGTTTTAAAGAAAGCTAATGATGATAAGGATGTTAATGGTATATTATGTTTTAGACCACTTCCAAAACACTTAAATGAAGAAGTTATAAAATATGTCATTGCGCCAGAAAAAGATGTAGATTGTTTTAGTCCAATAAACTCTGCTAAAGTCATGGAAGGTGATAAGAGTGGATTCCCACCATGTACTCCTACAGCAGTAGTAGAAATATTAAAACATTATAATGTTGATTTAAAAGGAAGTAAGGTAACAGTTCTTGGAAGATCAATGGTAGTTGGGAAGCCAGTATCAATGCTTTTATTAAGTGAACATGCAACTGTTACAATATGCCATTCAAAGACTAAAAACTTATCAGATGTAGCTGCGGAAGCAGACGTATTGATAGCAGCTATTGGTAGAGCTAAGATGGTAGATGAAAGTTTTGTGAAAGATGGAGCAGTAGTTATAGACGTTGGTATAAATGTTGATGAAGAAGGAAATTTATGTGGAGATGTTGATACAAATGCAGTTTTAAATAAAGTATCGATGATAACTCCAGTTCCAGCGGGGGTTGGTTCAGTTACAACATCTATACTTGCAAAACACGTAGTTAAAGCTTGTAAGTTGCAAAACAATAAATAGATAGATATTGTGGAAGGTTTAGGGGGGAAGTAGATATGATAATTTCTGAAAATAAACCATTGGAAGAAGTGCTAGGGTACTTAAAGAATTTTGACAAGCTAGTTTTAGTTGGTTGTAATCAATGTGCAGCGACTTGTAAGAGTGGTGGAGAAGAAGAAGTTCTAAAAATGAAGGAAACTCTTGAAGGTGAAGGCAAAAAAATCTTAGGATATGTAATGCTTGATCCTGCTTGTAACCTTTTAAAGTCTAAAAAGGACTTAAAGGCTCTAAAAGAAGAAACTAAAGAAGCTGATGCAGTTTTATCTTTAGCATGTGGAGATGGAACACAAACAATAGTTAAAAACCTAAAAAATAAACCAGTTTATCCAGCTAACAACACTTTGTTTATAGGGGAAGTACAAAGGGTTGGAGAATATGAAGAAGCTTGTAAAGCTTGTGGAGACTGTGAACTTGGTTGGACAGGTGGAATATGTCCAGTAACTATGTGTGCTAAAGGTCTTATGAATGGGGCTTGTGGTGGAGCTAAAAATGGTAAATGTGAAGTAAATCCAGAAAATGATTGTGCTTGGATAAAAATATATGAAAGATTGGAATCTATAGGGCAATTAGAGAATTTAGCAGAAATAAGACCACCAAAAGACTATTCTAAGCAAAATAATCCAAGAAGCTTAAGTGCAAAGAAAAAGAAAGAAGCAACAGCGAATTCATAAAAGTTTTTTTTAGAAGGTTAAAAGGGGGATTAGAGATGAGCTTATTAAGAGAAACACTAGAGAGTGGAAAATTTGCAGTTACTACTGAGATGGCTCCTCCAAAAGGGACTGACCTTTCACATTTAATTGAGTGTGCGAAGCCGTTAGTTGGAAGAGTTCACGCAGCAAATGTAACAGACTTTCAATCAGCAGTTATGAGAGCAACTTCTCTTGCTACATGTAAATTACTAAAAGATGCTGGATTAGAGCCAGTGATTCAAATAACGGGGAGAGATAGAAATAGGATAGCTATACAAGGAGAAATGTTGTCAGCAGGTGTATTTGGAATAAACAGTTTGTTGGCATTAACAGGAGACCATACTAGCGTAGGAGACCATCCACAGGCTAAAGGAGTATTTGATTTAGACTCTGTAGGGATACTTCAAACTGCTGAAACTCTAATGGCAGGTACGGATATGGCTGGTAATAAATTAAAAGGTTCTCCAGATTTTTATCTAGGAGCATCAGTAACTCCAGAATATTCTCCAATAGAAGTTCAATTATTAAAAATGCAAAAGAAAATAAAAGCTGGAGCTAAATTTTTCCAAACTCAAGCACTTTATGACATAAATACAATGAGAAAGTTTAGAGAACTAACAAGGGATATGGATTGTAAGGTATTAGCAGGAATAGTACCTTTAAAATCTCCAGGAATGGCTAAATTTATGACTGCAAATGTACCAGGAATATTTGTGCCAGATGAACAAATCGAAAGATTAAGAGCAGCTGGAAAAGAAAACTGGGTAAGTGAGGGAATAAAAATGGCAGGAGAACTTATCAAACAATTAAAAGAAGAAGATTTATGTGATGGTGTTCATATAATGGCAATTGGGGCAGAAGAAAATATACCTGCTATACTAGATGCCGCAGGTTTATAGTATTACAAGATTGTAGATTATAAGGTTTGGGGGAATTAAGGATGAAAATAGTAGTAGTAGGTGGTGGACCAGGAGGATATGTAGCAGCTATAAAAGCTTCTATGCTTGGTGCAGAGGTAACAGTTATTGAAAAAAGAAGAGTTGGAGGAACTTGCTTAAATGCAGGATGTATACCAACTAAAGCACTTCTTGCTTCTTCAGGGGTATTAAATACTGTGAGGGAAGCAAAGGATTTTGGTATAGAGATAGATGGTACAGTTACACCAAATTTCACTGCTATAATGGAAAGAAAAAATAAAGTTGTAAATCAATTAATAAGTGGTATAGAATTCCTATTTGAAAAAAGAGGCGTAAAACTAGTTAATGGTTTTGGAAAATTGATTGATAAAAATACTATAGAAGTAACAAAAGATGATGGAACAGTAGAATCTATAAAAGCGGATAAGATAATACTAGCTAATGGTTCTGTTCCAGTTGTACCAAGAATGTTCCCATATGATGGAAAAATTGTAATAACTAGTGATGAAGTTCTTGGACTTGAAGATATACCTGAGTCTATGTTAATAGTAGGTGGTGGAGTTATAGGATGTGAAATAGGGCAATTCTTTAGAGCCTTAGGAACAGAAGTAACTATAGTTGAAATGGTTGACCAGATACTATTAAATGAAGATAAAGATGTAGCTAAACAACTACTTAGACAATTTAAGAAAGATAAGATTAAAGTTATTACAGGTATTGGAGTACAAACTTGTGAAGTAGTTGATGGTAAAGCTGTTGCAACTCTTTCTAATGGAAAGGTTATAGAAGCACAATATGCATTAGTATGTGTTGGTAGAAGACCTAACCTTGATAATTCTGGAGTAGAAGATATAGGAATTGAAATGGAAAGAGGAAAAGTAGTAGTTAATGAGCATCTTGAAACTAATGTAGAAGGTATATATGCAATAGGTGATATAATAGATACTCCTTTCTTAGCACATGTTGCTTCTAAAGAAGGTATTGTTGCAGTTGAAAATGCTTTAGGAAAAACTAAAGTAGTAGATTATAGAGCAATTCCAAGATGTGTTTATACTGAACCTGAAGTTGCTGGTGTTGGTAAAACTGAAAAACAACTTGAAGCTGAAGGTGTAGAATACAATGTAGGTCAATTTGATTTTAGAGGACTTGGAAAAGCACAGGCTATAGGACATTTCCAAGGATTTGTAAAAATAATAGCTGATAAAGAAACAGATAAAATAATAGGTGCAGCAGTAGTAGGTCCTCATGCTACAGATTTATTAACAGAGTTATCACTTGCTGTTCATCTAGGATTAACTGTAGAACAAGTAGGGGATGCAATACATCCACATCCAAGTTTATCTGAAGGACTAATGGAAGCACTTCATGATGTACATGGAGAATGTGTTCATTCTGTACCTAAATTATAATAAGTAAACAGAGTACATAAGGCTCTGTGGCTAGATTTAAGGGGGAAGTCTTAAAATGGGATACAATATAGCTGTTGCAGGAAAAGGTGGAACTGGTAAAACAAGTCTCACAGGGCTTTTGATTGATTATTTGGTTAAGGACAATAAGGGACCAGTATTGGTTGTAGATGCTGATGCTAATGCTAACATAAATGAAGTATTAGGTATTGAAGTTGAAGCAACAATAGGAGAAATAAGAGAAGAAGTAAATCAAAGAGAAAAGTTAGGCAATGCATTCCCAGGCGGTATGACAAAAGCACAATATCTACAATTTAGATTAAATTCTATAATTGAAGAAGGCGAAGGATATGACTTATTAGTAATGGGGAGATCAGAAGGGGAAGGATGTTACTGTTTTGTAAATGGGATACTTAGAGAACAAGTAAACAAAATATCTGGTCACTACAAATACTTAGTCATGGACAACGAAGCTGGTATGGAACATCTAAGCAGAAAAGTTACTAGACATGTTGATACGCTTTTATTGGTTAGTGATTGCTCAAGACGTAGTATACAAGCTGTTGCTAGAATAAGAGATTTAGCTGAGGAACTAAAATTAAATGTTGGAAGAATACTTCTAATTGTAAATAAGGTTCCAAATGGGGTTATGAATGATGGTGTCAAAGAGGAAATAGAAAAACATAACCTAGAGCTAATCGGTGTTGTACCTATGGATGAATTGATATATGAATATGATTCTACAGGTATTCCTTTAGTTGATTTACCTGAAGATTCAAAATCTAAAGTGGCTATGAAAGAAATTTTTGCTAAATTAGAATTAAAATAGGCTTAAGGGGGAAAAAAATATGGCATTTAAAATGTCTACTCAAAAATATTCTGGAAAAATATCAGAAGTTGAAGTAGGAATAGGGGAAAAAGCAATTAAATTAGGTGGGGAAAATGTATTACCTTTTTATAGTTTTGATGGAGAAGTAGGGAATACTCCAAAAATAGGTATACAAATATCAGACGTTTATCCTGAAAGCTGGACTGATTCATATAAAGAGTTATACAAAGATGTAGCTAATTGTCCAGTAGAATGGGCTAAATATGTTGAAGCTAATACACAAGCAGATTTTATTTGTTTAAAATTTGATGGTTCTGACCCAAATGGATTAGATAAATCAGTTGATGACTGTGCTGAAGTGGCTAAAGCAGTAGTTGAAGCAATAACATTGCCTTTAGTAGTAGCTGGTTCAGGAAATCATGAAAAAGATGGTAAACTGTTTGAAAAATTAGCTCAAACATTGGATGGTCATAACTGTCTATTTATGTCAGCAGTAGAAGATAACTACAAAGGAGTAGGAGCATCAGCTGGAATGGCTTATTCACACAAAGTTGGAGCAGAATCTTCTGTTGATATAAACCTAGCAAAACAATTAAACGTACTGTTAACTCAATTAGGCGTTAAAGGTGAAAATATAGTTATGAATGTTGGATGTTCAGCAGTTGGTTATGGATATGAATATGTTGCATCTACTATGGATAGAATTAGACTTGCAGCATTTGGTCAAAATGATAAGACATTACAAATGCCTATCATAACACCAGTAGCTTTCGAAGTAGGTCATGTTAAAGAAGCTATAGCTCCAGTGGAAGATGAGCCAGATTGGGGTTGTCCAGAAGAAAGAACTATAGCAATGGAAGTTTCAACTGCAGCAAGTGTTTTAGTAGGTGGTTCAAACGCAGTTATACTTCGTCATCCAAAATCAATAGAAACTATAAAAGAATTGGTTAACGCATTAGCTTAATTAAATTGTTAAGGTTAGGGGGAGAAAATAATGGCATTAAAAGCTTTAGATATATTTAAATTAACACCAAAGAAAAACTGTAAGGATTGTGGATTCCCAACTTGTATGGCTTTCTCTATGAAGGTTGCTTCAGGAGCTGTAGAAGTAGGTAAATGCCCACATATGTCTGATGACGCTATAGCGAAACTATCAGAAGCTACTGCACCTTTAATGAAAGCATTAAAAGTTGGTGCTGGAGCATCTGAATATGAACTAGGTGGGGAAACAGTATTATTTAGACATGAAAAAACATTAGTAAGTAGAAATAGATATGCAGTTTCATTCTGTACTTGTATGAGTGATGAAGCAGTAGACGCTAAAATAGCTAACATGAAAAAAGTTGACTATATAAGAATTGGTGAACAAATGAAAGTTGAAATGGTTGTTTTAGAATACTGTGGAGACAAAGATGCATATTTAAAACTAATAGACAAAATAAAAGGTAGTGGATTAGAAGTAGCTTATATTTTAGCTTGTGATGATGCACAAGCAGTAAAAGAAGCTGTTGAAGTATTAAAAGATGCTAGACCAATGGTATATGGAGCAACTAAAGATAACTACAAAGATATGATAGAAGTAGTTAAAGGAGCAAACTTACCATTAGGAGTAAAAGCCGCTAGCTTAGAAGAATTATATGAAACAGTTGAATTAGTTCAATCTGCTGGATATAAAGAATTAGTATTAGATGTAACTGGAGAAAATATAAAAGATACTTACACTAATGCTGTGCAAGTTAGAAGAATAGCTTTAAAAGAACAAGATAGAACATTTGGATATCCTTCAATAGTGTTTGCAAATAGATTATCTAACTCAAATCCTATGATGGAAATTGCTTTATCATCAATATTTACTATAAAATATGGTTCTATAATAGTAATAGATGATATTAGTTATGCTAAAGCATTACCATTATTTGCATTAAGACAAAATATATACACTGACCCACAAAGACCAATGAGAGTTGAACCAAAGATTTACCCAATTAATAACCCAGATGAAAATTCTCCAGTACTAGTTACTGTTGACTTTGCATTAACTTATTTCATAGTTGCTGGAGATATAGAAAGATCAAAAGTTCCAGTATGGTTAGTAATACCAGATGCAGGTGGATATTCAGTTCTTACATCTTGGGCTGCTGGTAAATTTGGTGGAAATTCAATATCTGCTTTCATTAAAGAAAGTAAAGTAGAAGAAGTAACTAATTGTAAAGACATTATCATTCCAGGAAAAGTTGCAGTACTTAAAGGTGATATAGAAGATAACTTACCAGGATGGAATGTAGTTATAGGACCAGAAGAATCTATGGAATTACCTAAGTTCTTAAAAGGATACCAAGAAAAAGCATGCCAAACAAACTAATAAAATATTAACTAACTATTAATATTAAATTTAAAGGGGGACATTATAAATGGAAAAATTTATGATTATAGGTGAAAGAATACACTGTATCTCACCTTCAATAAGAAAGGCATTAGCAGAAAGAGATCCAGCTCCAATATTAAAAAGAGCAAAAGAACAATTAGAAGCAGGAGCACACTATATAGATTTCAATATAGGACCTGCTGAAAGAGATGGCGAAGAGATAATGACATGGGGAGTTAAGCTACTTCAATCTGAATTTAACAATGTTCCTATAGCATTAGATACAGCTAATAAAAAGGCTATCGAAGCTGGACTTAAAGTTTATGATAGAACTAATGCAAAACCAATAATAAACTCTGCTGATGCTGGTTCAAGATTTGATTTAATAGATATAGCAGCTGAATATGAATCAATGGTTATAGGTTTATGTGCAAAAGAAGGTATCCCAAGAGATAACGATGAACGTATGGCTTACTGCCAAGAAATACTAGAAAAAGGCTTAATGCTAGGAATGGAGCCAACTGATATATTATTTGACCCATTATGCTTAGTTATAAAGGGTATGCAAGAAAAACAAGTAGAAGTTTTAGAAGCTATAAAAATGATGACTGAAATGGGACTTTTAACTACAGGAGGATTATCTAATGTATCTAATGGATGTCCTAAACATGTTAGACCTGTTTTAGATAGTGCATTCTTAGCAATGGCAATGGCTAATGGATTTAGTTCAGCTATAATGAATCCATGTGACCCAGAATTAATGAAAACTGTAAAATCTTGTGACATAATCAACGGGGCATCTTTATATGCAGACTCTTTCTTAGAGTTAAATGAAGGTGGATTTGCTTTCTAGGGTTTTTAGGGTATAGTTAATAAAAAATAGGTGTAAATATTAAAGGGGGAAATAGAATGAATCTATATAATATAATCTTTACAGGGTCAGAACAAGCTTTGGGTGCAGCTCAAGCTATGCTAGCTGAAGCTATAGAAAAAAACGGAAAAGAACATAAAGTAGCTTTCCCTGATACAGCATATTCATTACCTTGTATATATGCTGCAACAGGACAAAAAATGAACACTTTAGGGGACTTAGAAGGTGCTTTAGAAGTAGTAAAATCTTTAATCAATAGAACGCATTTATTAGAACATGCTTTTAATGCTGGTTTAGCTACTGCTTTAGCGGCAGAAGTAATTGAAGCATTAAAATACTCAACTATAGATGCTCCATATAGTGAGCCATGTGCAGGTCATATAACTGACCCTATAATCAGATCACTTGGTGTACCACTAGTTACAGGAGATATACCTGGTGTTGCAGTTGTTCTTGGTGAATGTCCTGATGCTGAATCAGCAGCAAAAGTTATAAAAGATTACCAATCTAAAGGTTTATTAACTTTCTTAGTTGGTAAGGTTATAGACCAAGCTATAGAAGCTGGAGTAAAAATGGGTCTTGAGCTAAGAGTTATACCTCTAGGATATGATGTAACTTCTGTTATCCACGTTGTATCTGTTGCAGTAAGAGCAGCATTAATATTCGGTGGATTAACTCCTGGTGATTTAAACGGATTATTAGAATACACAGCTAATAGAGTTCCTGCATTTGTAAATGCATTTGGACCATTAAGTGAATTAGTTGTATCTGCAGGTGCTGGAGCAATAGCTTTAGGATTCCCAGTTATAACTGACCAAACTGTTCTTGAAGTTCCAATGAACTTATTAACTCAAAAAGATTATGATAAGATAGTGGCTACTTCATTAGAAGCTAGAGGAATAAAAATAAAAGTTACTGAAATACCTATACCAGTTTCATTTGCAGCAGCATTTGAAGGTGAAAGAATTAGAAAGAGCGACATGTTTGCTGAATTTGGTGGAAATAAAACTGAAGCTTGGGAGCTTGTTGTTAAGAAAGAAGCAACTGAAGTTGAAGACCATAAGATAGAAATAATAGGACCAAACATAGATGAAGTTGAAGCAGATGGTGTATTAAGATTACCACTTGCTGTAATAGTTAAGATAGCTGGTAAAAACATGCAAGAAGATTTCGAACCAGTTCTTGAAAGACGTTTCCACTACTTCTTAAACTATATAGAAGGTGTAATGCACGTTGGACAAAGAGATATGGCTTGGGTAAGAATCTCTAAAGATGCATTTGATAAAGGCTTTAGACTTGAGCATATAGGAGAAGTTTTATATGCTAAGATGTTAGATGAATTTGAATCAGTTGTTGATAAGTGTGAAATAACTATAATTACAGATGCTGAAAAAGTTTCTGAATTAAAAGGTGAGGCAATAGCTAAATACAATGCTAGAGATGAGAGATTAGCTTCATTGGTTGATGAAAGTGTAGAGACTTTCTATTCTTGTAACTTATGTCAATCATTTGCACCAGCTCACGTTTGTGTTGTTACTCCTGAAAGACTTGGTCTTTGTGGAGCAGTTAGCTGGTTAGATGCTAAAGCTACTAAAGAATTAGACCCTACAGGTCCTTGTCAACCAATAGAAAAAGGTGAATGTTTAGACGATAGAACAGGTGTATGGAACTCTGTAAATGAAACTGTAAACCAAATATCTCAAGGTGCAGTTGAAGCTGTTACATTATACTCTATATTAGAAGACCCTATGACTTCTTGTGGATGTTTCGAGTGTATCTGTGGTATAATGCCAGAAGCAAATGGATTTGTTGTAGTTAACAGAGAATTCCCAAGCGTTACTCCAGTTGGTATGACTTTCGGAGAACTTGCTTCTATGACAGGTGGAGGAGTTCAAACTCCAGGATTCATGGGACACGGAAGACACTTCATATCTTCTAAAAAATTCGCTTATGCAGAAGGTGGACCAGAAAGAATAGTTTGGATGCCAAAAGAATTAAAAGATTATGTAGCTGATAAATTAAATGCTACAGTTAAAGAAATGACTGGAATAGAAAACTTCTGTGATATGATTTGTGACGAAACTATAGCTGACGATTCTGAAGGTGTATTAGCTTTCTTAGAAGAAAAAGGTCATCCAGCATTAGCTATGGAAAGTGTAATGTAATTGATGGAAAATTTAAAATAATGTGATATAATATTAATATGATTTAAATAAATTAATCAATAATATAATATTGGGGGTCTATCGAAATGAAATTATTACCAGAATTAAAATACTCTAAAGATCATGAATGGGTAAAAGTAATTGATGGAGATGTTGTATATATAGGTATAACAGATTATGCTCAAGATCAATTAGGAGAAATATTATTTGTTGAAACACCAGAAGTAGAAGATACTGTAACTAAGGGAGTAGATTTTGGAGTAGTTGAATCTTCTAAAGTAGCTTCTGATTTAATATCTCCTGTTAATGGTGAAGTATTAGAAGTTAATGAAAAATTAGAAGATGAGCCAGAATGTATAAATGAAGACCCATACGAAAACTGGATATTAAAAGTAAAACTAGCTGATGTTGCTGAGCTTGATACGTTATTAAGTGATAAAGAATACGAGGCTGGATTAGAATAATTAAAGACTAGGGATATTATTATAATTGGGGAAAGTATAGTAAAATTTGAGTGCACGCAAATTTAGCTATACTTTCCTTTTATAATATATAGAACAAATTGGGAGGGATATCATGATAAAGGTAAATTTTATGCCAAACAATAAAGAAGTTTATTGTAACGAGGGAGATATATTACTAGAAGTAGCAAGAAATGCAGATATATTCATAGATGCTCCTTGTAATGGAAATGTATCTTGTGGTAAATGTAAGGTGAAGTTGTTAAAAGGTAAGGTTGATACAGAAAAAACAAGACATATAACAGATAACGAATGGGAGCAAGGTTATATATTAGCTTGTTGTACAAAAGTAATCTCAGATATAGAAATTGAAGTTCCTTCTAAAGTATCATCTTCTATGCATGGTATGAAGATAGAAGGTAGTAACAAACAAAAAGATAGAGAAATTTTTGAGAGAGCTAAAAAAATAATAGAAAAGCATAACTTACAGTTTAAGACAAATATAAAGAAGAAATACATAGAAATGGAAGAACCAAACTTAGATGATAATATAAGTGATGTAGATAGATTAGAAAGACATGTTAGAAATCATCTGGGGTACAATGAAATAGATTTTAGATTAGATATACTTAGAAAGATGCCAACGATATTTAGAAAGAGCGATTTTAAAGTTACAATAACATATGTTCAAAAACAAAAGAAACTTACAATCATAAATATAGAAGAAGGAAATAAGGAAAATTCTCTGTATGGAGTTGCAATAGATATTGGTACAACTTCAGTAGTTGTATGTTTAGTAGACTTATATTCAAAAGAAGTAGTAGATAAAGCATCATCTGGAAATGCTCAGATAAAATATGGAGCAGATGTTATAAATAGAATTATATATTCGACTAAGAAAAACGGATTAGAAACTTTACACAAAGCTATAGTTGATGAAACTATAAATCCTCTATTAAAAACATTATATGAAAGAAATGGCATAAATAAGGAGGATGTAGTCACTTTAGTAGCTGCTGGAAACACAACTATGACAAGTTTATTCTTAGGGGTGTATACAGACTTTTTAAGACAAGAACCTTATATACCTCCATTTTTAAAATCTCCAAAACTTATGGGTGAAAATGTAGGCCTTTTTGTAAATGACAGTGCATATGTGTACTTAGCTCCATCTGTAGCAAGTTATGTAGGAGGAGACATAACAGCAGGGGTATTATCAGCAGGGATATGGTCAAGTGAAGAAAATGTTTTATTTATAGATTTAGGTACCAATGGAGAGATAGTATTTGGAAATCAAGACTATATGATGAGCTGTGCATGTTCAGCAGGTCCTGCATTTGAAGGTGGAGGCATAAGCTGTGGGATGAGAGCATCAGCAGGAGCAATAGAAAAGGTGGCTATTGATAAAGAAACTTTAGAGCCTACATTAAAAATAATAGATGAATGTGCGCCAGTTGGTATATGTGGTTCTGGTATAATTGATTTAATTTGCCAAATGATTACTAAGGGTGTAATAGATAGAAGAGGTAAGATATACAGAGATTTAAACAATAAGAGAGTTAGATTTAATGAACATGAAATAGGAGAGTATGTATTAGCATTTAAAGAAGAATTCGATTTGGAAAATGATATAGTAGTAAATGAAGTGGACATAGATAATTTCATTAGAGCTAAAGGAGCTATATATTCAGGAGCATATACTCTTGTAGATAGCTTGGGTATGGATTTTAGTATATTAGATAGAGTTTATATAGCAGGTGGTATAGGAAATAACTTAGATATAGAAAATTCAATAATTATAGGATTACTTCCTGATATCGATAGAGAGAAATTTACTTATATAGGAAATAGTTCACTTGTTGGTTCTTACTTGGCTCTTATAAGTAAAGATGCCAAAAATAAACTTGAAGAAATAGGTAGACAAATAACTTATGTTGAACTTAGTGTTTATCCAAGTTACATGGACGAATTTATTTCTGCATGCTTCTTACCACATACAAATATAGAGCAGTTCCCAACTGCAAAACAACTACTAGAAGAGTAAAATATCAAAATATAAATGCATAGATAGAGAAGTAAAACATAAAAACATAACTGTAGAGGATTAAATTATGTATAAGGATTTGTCTGAAAAAATGAGAACTGCGTTTGACATTAAATTAAGTAATTTCGAAAATGAGATAGAGTTTGCTTATCCTAATCAGACACTAGCTCTTAGTACGACAAGTAATAAGTGTAGTCTTAAATGTGCTCATTGTAATGGTCACTATTTAGAAAATATGATACCAATTGAGGATTATGAAGAAAAAGTTAAATCAAGAAATATAACTAGTTTTTTATTAAGTGGTGGTTGTAGTTATGAAGGTGATGTCCCAATAAATACCCATATACAGACCATTAAAGAATTAAAGGAACAAGGCTACAGATTAAATGCTCATTTAGGGCTTATGGATAAAGAGAGTATTATAGAATTATGTAAGTATTTAGATATAGTTTCTTTCGACTTGGTATTTGATAAAGAAACTATAAAAGAAGTTTATAAAATGGATAAAAGCAAAGAAGATTATATTAAAACTTACAATACAATAAGAGAAAATACAGAAGTAGCACCACATATATGTATTGGTTTAAAAGGAGGAAAAGTAAAAGGTGAGTATGAGATTATAGAATACTTACAAAAAAATCCTCCTAATAAACTGACATTTATAGTTCTTATTCCCACGAAAGGTACTGAATATGAAAATGTAGAACCTCCTAAGTTGGAAGAAGTAGCAGATGTTTTATGTGAAGCGAGAATTAGTTTACCAAATACAGAGATTAACTTAGGTTGTATGAGACCTAGAGGCGTATATAGAAAAGAGTTAGACCAATTAGCTATAATGTGTGGAGTTAATAAAATAGTTCTGCCATCAAAATCTGCTAAGAACAAGGCTATAGATATGAATATGACAATAACTGAATGTAAGGAGTGTTGCGTTTTATGATTAGATTATCATCAGGGACAGCAATAGAACTTGGAATATTAAATAAAAAAAGCGATATACCTCCTACTACAGCATATATAATGATTGGGGAAAAATGTATAAACAAATGTAGTTTTTGTTCTCAATCAATAGAAAGCAGTACTAGAAAAGATAAATTATCAAGAGTAGTTTGGCCAGAGTATTCTAAAGAGGAAATACTGGATGCTTTGAGAGCATATAAGGGAAAGAATATAAAGAGAATATGTATACAATCAATGGCAAGTGAAGAGGCACATAAATCCGTCTTAGATTTTATAAATTATATAAATGGTAAAATAGATATGCCTATTTCATTGTCTGCAAAGTTAGAAAGTAATGAAGAAATAAATAAGTTTTTTTCTGCTGGAGTAGATAAAATAGGAATAGCGATAGATGTAGCAAATAAGGAATTATATGAAAAAATAAAAGGATATAATTATGATGAAAAATTGAATTTTATAACAAAAATGTCAAAGTTATATCCTAATAAAATCAGCACACATATAATTGTTGGTATGGGAGAAAGTCATGAAGACATATACAACCTATATACTTATTTAAAGAAGAACAATATAACTATTAGTTTATTTGCATTTACTCCAGTTAGAGGAACTAAAATGGAAAAAATAAGTCAACCAAATATAGAAAGTTACAGAAGGGTACAGCTAATGTCCTATATGGTAAATAAAGGTTATTCACAAGAATGCTTTGAATTTAAAAATGGATACTTAGAGAATATAAAACTCGATGATGATATTGTATCAGATATAAACAGGGGTTACCCTTTTGAAATAAGAGGCTGTAAGGATTGTAATAGACCGTATTATAATGAAAGACCAGGAAGTACTATATATAATTATTCAAGACCTTTAAATCAAGATGAGATAGATTTGTCTATAAGAGAACTAAATCTGTAAATGATTTCTTGAATATATTTATACTAAAGATTGGGGCGTAATAATCATGAATCAGTGGAGAGTTATACATAATAAATCATATGATGGTGCAATGAATATGGCAATTGATGAAGCTATATTCACTGCATATAAAAAAGGCTGTGTGAAGCCAACACTTAGATTTTACACTTGGAAGCCAGCTTGCTTGAGTGTAGGATATTTTCAAAAACTTGAAGATGAGGTAGCTTTGGATAAGTGTAAGTGCATGAATATAGACTATGTCAGAAGAATCACAGGAGGAAGAGCTGTATTACATGATAATGAGCTAACTTATAGTATAATTATAGGAGAAGATAATCCTTTAATTGATAAAAGTATAAATCTATCTTATAGATATATAAGTGAAGGTTTAGTTAGAGGATTGAATTTAAGTGGTATAGAAACAGATAACTTAAATAGTGGAGAGAGAATAGGTAGAGAAAATTTATCAGCTGCATGCTTTAATGCACATGCATCATATGAAGTTACTATTAATAATAAAAAGGTTATTGGAAGTGCTCAAAGTAGAAAAGATGGTGTTTTGTTACAGCATGGTTCAATAATAATGGATTTTGATGTAGAAAAATTGTTTAAATTAATAAAGACTAAAACACCAGAACTAAAGGAAAGAGCAATGAAATTTACAGCTAAAAAGGCCAGTGGAATAGAGAATGAAATTGGTAAAAAAATAGACATAGATACTCTACAAGCTAATCTAATAAAAGGACTGGCTAGTCAATTTAATGTTGAGTTTGTAGAAGAAGAATTGACTGATTATGAAAAGCAATTAGCTGAAGAATTATATAAAAAATACAAGGATGAAGAGTATAATAAAAAGCGTTAACTTTAATTGACTTTAGGCAAATTAAAGTGATATACTTAAGGTATAATAATATACGAAAATTGAAATCATGAAGGTTTCTTTGGTGTATTGAAATACCTGAGGAAGTCTTTTTTTGATTTTTAATAAAAATCATATTAGGAGGAGATTTATATGTGTGAATCATCAGCTTTCATTTGTAAAAATAACAATGAATTAGAAAAGGTTATGGAAAATGTGGTTAATATAGACCCTTGTGATGGAAAGATTTATTTAACTGATTTATTAGGAGAACAAAAAATAATAGATGGAATAATCAAAGAAATAAGATTGATGGACCATAAGATAATAATACAAGAAAATTAATTAATAGGGGAATTTCATATGATAATAGCAGTGATAGATGGAATGGGTGGAGGTATAGGAGCCCAGATAGTTTCTTCTTTGAGAGAAGAATTACCTACATATGTAGAAATTTATGCACTAGGAACTAATTCTATAGCAACTAGTTCTATGATGAAGGCTCACGCTAATAAAGGAGCTACAGGGGAAAATGCTATAGTAGTATCAGCTAGAAAAGCCAATATAATAGTTGCACCTATTTCTGTAATAATACCTAATTCTATGATGGGGGAAGTCACTTGTAATATAAGTGAAGCTATTGCAGATAGTGAGGCACTTAAGATACTTTTACCTATTATGCCAGAAAATATAGAGTTAGTTGGATTAGAAGGTAAACCATTAGCACTACTTGTAAAAGATTCTGTTAATGTTATAAAAAAAGAATTTAATATAAAATAACAGGGGGAATAACTAATGATGTTTGATAAAGAGATTGTAAGATACCACCATGGGCACCATGACCATGACGACCATTGCCATGAACATACTCATGGAGATATATGTCACGAACATCCACACGACCATGCTCATGACCACGACCATGAACATAATCATGAAGAATCATCAGAGTCTAAAGATGAGAAAACTTTAAAAATACTTTTAGTACATTGGATAAATCACAATGAGACTCATGAAGAAGGATTTAGAGAGTGGGTAGAAAAGGCAAGAGCTATTGGAAAAGAAGAGACTGCAAAGAGTATTGAAAAAGCTATAGAGTGTATGGAAGAAGCAAATAAAATGTTATTAGAGGCTAAAAAACATATGTAAATATGATTGTTAAAATCGCTTATATATTTTGATATAGGCGATTTTTTATGTTTTATTGATATTTAATTATTGAAATTTCTAATGAGTATGTACTATACTTTAATGAGGAAATTTATTATAGACTAAGTTATTTAATATATCTTCGCCTTTAAAAGTTACTGAAGGCAGTTAAGGAGGAGTAGTTCAATTTAATAAAAGGAGAGCATTAGTTATGAAAGATGGTCATATACATTCACCTTATTGTCCTCATGGAAGTAAGGATGATTTTGAAAAATATATACAAAGGGCAATTGATGTTGGTCTAACAGAAATGACATTTACAGAGCATTTTCCATATCCAGAGGGATTTAAAGACCCTGCACCCGAAAATGATAGTTGCATGAATCTTGAAAATTTATCAAATTACCTTAATGATGTTAAAAATTTTAAGCAAAAATATGAGGGGAAAATTAAGATAAATGTAGGAGCGGAAGTAGATTTTCTTGAAGGTTATGAAGAAGGCATAAAAAACAATTTAGATAAATATGGTGATGAATTAGAGGATTCTCTATTATCAGTACATATAATTAAAATTGATGGTGATTATTGTTGTGTAGACTATAGTGTAGAAGCGTTTCAAAATCTGATTGATAAGCTTGGAAGCATTGAAGCTGTTTATAATAAATATTATGAAGCATTAATAAAAGCTGTAAATGCAGACTTAGGTACATATAAACCAAAGAGAATAGGTCATTTAAATTTAGTTAGAAAGTTTAATCAAGTATTTCCATATGATTATGAAGGAAATAAAGTTCTTGAAGAATTAATAAAGTTAGTTAAAGAAAAAGGATATGAACTTGACTACAATGTTTCTGGAAACAGAAAAAAATACTGTAAAGAGCCTTATGTAGATGGATACTTATTAGAATTAGCAAAAAAATATGATATTCCATTGGTTTTGGGCTCAGATTCTCACTGTGCAGAAGAAATAAATAATTATGATATAGGCTAAAGATGTATATATTATAATCTTAAAGTTATGATAATTTATATTTTCAAAGTATTTATTTAAAAGACTGTAAGTAGATTTATGTAAAATAAATCTACTTACAGTCTTTTTGTTAAATTAGAAAATATCTATAGATTTGTTCAGTATTAGAGTTTCACAATTAATATTTTTTCGTTGATATTAGCCTACTTTTACTTATCTTAACAATCATAAAGATAATTTTAATGTTTAGAAATATTACTGCATAAGTTTATCATTTTCCATTATTATTGGGTCTAGTAATTCTACATCTCCTTCTGACATCTTTAATCTATTGAACATATAATTTTTCACATCTTTTTTACTTTTGAACTTAGTAACTTGGTAAGGGGATGTATAACCATATTTTTCCATAAATAAAATATCTTTATCAGTCTTGATACATATACCTGTATGACCTATAAATACATTTTTAGTTTCTGGATAACGAAGAAATCCACTTATAATAGACATATTTTTATTATCTTTAAAAGATATTTTTCTTTTTTTCCATTCTTTTTTTATTTGTTCTGCATTTTTATTTATATCATCTGTGTCTTGAGTTGGTATTGCAGAAAAAAAGTTAATAAATTTTTCTACATCCTTTGAGCTAAATTTTGCATCTCTATTATTCATTATAGTATCTAAATCAATACTTAAATCGATAGAATCTCCAGTAAACTTCTCTTTTGAGTTTATGAAATCTTTAAAAAGTCTAAAAGCTGTTATTCTGCAATTTACATCCATATAGTTAGGAAACTTTTCCATCCAGTTATCTTGTAATTTATCTAAATTATATGGAACCTGCTTTGTGTTAATTGAACTATATCCAGACTTAGATATATTTACATTGTCTTGAAGTATTTTAATTTGAAGTTTGTTGTAGCTCCTAACTGATTTAATAAAAATATCAATATCTTTCTTATCTACTCTATTTTCTTCTAATACATTTTTTACTTGATTTTGTGTCTTTTTATCTATCATGTTTGAGTATACTAATCTGTTATTATCTTTAATAGTTGAATATGCAAAGATTGTAAGCATGCTTGATAACACTAAAACAACTGACAATATTGCTATTAGTAAATTTTTTCTCACCTGTTTTTCTCCTTTATAAATTTATTTTGTCGACATATTTATAGTATATAGTACATTTAATTTTAGCTTCAACATGTTTTTAATTACAAAACTGTTGTAAAAAATATAACTTTATTTAAAACTTTTTTTTAATATATAAAAATATATACTAAATAGGGGTATGTATTTTTTGAATTTTCAACTAATTTATTTGGATATTGATTATATGATTTTATAAGTCAAAAATAAGTAAACTATCAATGAAATACATAGTGAGATTAGTTTTTTGAATGTAGTATTTTTAGTAAATAAGTAGGTTTGAGACATATGATAAATTTTATTTTATTAAAAACAAAGTTTATTAAGTTCAATAAATACAATATTAGAGTAATTAAAAATTTTATTTTTTTAATTCAACTATTCCCTAAAAAGGCAGGTTTTAAGGAAGAGTTAAATTAAAAAGTTTGGTTACATAATAGTAATTTTAGTTACAAGAATGAAACTGTAAAAATTAGATTTTTATTTATATAATTTCACTAAGAACATTTAATTTAGGAGGTAAAATATGAAGTTAAAAAAATTAAAAACTGGTATGGTCATGGCATTGACAATAATAGCTATTGGGACGTCATTGATAAATGTATCAGCTATGGAATTAAACAGGAGTGAAGAATTTGAGATTAAGTACAGTGAAATGAAAAAAGAATTTCAAGAAGAGTATGGAAAGGAAGATGAATTCAAAGTCGTATTAGATGATGAATTTACAAAAGAAGAAGTAAATGGAGCTAAAGGGATTATAAAGACAACTAATAAAATGAATAATGAAGTTGTAGTTTTAAATTATTTTGATGAAATGAAATCAGGAATTGAATTCGAATTAAAACCAAAAGCTGAAAAAAATGTAGTTTTAAGGGCTGAGTTTCAACAGGGATATGGAAAGGAAGATAAATTTAAAGTTGTACTAAATGATGAATTCACAAAAGAAGAGGTAAATGGAGCTAAAGGGATTATAAAGACAACAGATAAAGAAACAGGTGAAGTCATTGTATATAATTACTTTGATGAGCTTGAAAAGTAATATTTAAAGTATTTAATAAAAAAGAACTAAATTTAAAAGTATATAGTGTTATGTATAGATTTTAAACTTATAATAATCTGTGCATTTAAATAGCCGAATTGTATCAAAAATATAAAAGAATCAAGTATAAAAAGAGTTAAATATAAAAAGAATTGTATAAAAATAAATTTTTAATATAGGGGTGAACTTTACATATTAGAGTTCACCCTTATAAAAAAATATAAAACAACATTTGCCTATATTTAATGTTCAAGTATATTTTTGAATATGTTTATATAGAGTGACTATTTATAGATAGCTGTTATTTACAGGCTATAATCTAGTTTAACTTTAGATATTTATATAGTTTTTTTGTTTATGGTCTTTAGATATTTATATAGCCTTTTTAATTTCTAGTTTTGATTTTAAAATATCAAGGAATTTATAACAATCGTCTGGATAAATTTCTCCCATATTTGCAACTTGGAACATATTATCATCTAGAAATTTACCTTTTCCTGGATATACCACATAACCATTTTCTTCTTCTAGTTCTAATATAAATCTATTCATATCGATTTCTTTAGGAAGAAATACAGACGTAACAGTATTAGACATATACTTATCTGGAAGTAAAAATGTTAGACCTAGTTCTTCCATACCATTTCTTAAAATAGCAGAACATTCTTTATATCTTTCTATCTTACTGTCATCTTCTAAAAATTCAGTTAAAGCTTCATTAAGGGCAAATATTAAAGTGACATTAGGTGTATTTGGTGTTTGAGAAGATGATTTTGCAAGCTTATAATGTTTGTAAAGGCTAAGATACACATTTTTACATTGACTTTCTTTAATATTTTGTAAAACGCTTTCTTTAGCACAAAGGTATGCAGAGCCTGGAAATGCTCCAAGGGCTTTACCACCAACACCTGTTATTATATCTATATTAAACTCATCAACATCAATGTATTCACCAGCAGATGCACTTATTGCATCAACAAAAAATATTTTGTTATATTTTTTTGCAAGTTTTCCTAATTCAGGCACAGGATTTATCATTCCTGAACTAGTCTCATGAAATACCATAGCAATTACTTTTATGTCAGGATTTTCAAGTAAGTACTTTTCTAAAATATCTAAGTCTGGATATTCAGCCCATTTAAAGTCTGGCTTGTAGGTTTTAACACTATAAGCAGATAATATTTCTTCTAGCCTTTCTCCAAATACACCATTACTAACTAATAAAGCAGCATCTTCTTTGTCAAATATAGAAGATAATACACATTCATTTACAGATGTTCCAGAGCCAGATACAACTAGAGAATAATAATCATAAGTTGCATTATATAATTTACTGATTTTTTGCTGTGTATCTTTAAATAAATTCATGAATTCATTTCCTCTATGACATATATCATAGTGAAGAAGTGAATTTCTAACCCTATCTGTAACCATTACTGGCCCAGGACTAAATAGATATGTTTTTTTCATTGCAAATCCCCCTTAAAGTTTAATTTAAATTTTAGAATGACTGTTTATGTGCGGATATTAAAAGTTTATGTGTTAATTTAACTAGATTATAGAATATAATTAATAATATTGCAATAATATTTTAATTAAAATACTTTAACAATCAAAAAAAGTAAAAAATACAAAAAATATTGTAATAAATATTGTATAAATCCCCAAAATGATATAGAATATAAATAAGTTAAATAGATTTTATATTCAAAAAATAATAAAAAGTCTATTAATTCTGAAAATAAAGGGGGACGTTTAAAGTGAAATATGTATTAGCAATTGATCAAGGAACAACAGGAACAAGAGCAGTATTAATAAATGAAAAATCAGAGTTTGTTTTTAGTGATTATATGGAACATACTCAAATCTATCCACAATCTGGATACGTCGAACATGACCCTATAGAAATTTGGAATAACACAAAAACTGTAAGTAATAATGTACTACAACAAGCTTTTAAAAGTGGAATAGACGAAAGTGATATAAAGGGAATAGGTATAGATAATCAAGGTGAAACAGTAATGCTATGGGATAAAAATACAGGTATGCCACTATACAATGCAATAGTATGGCAGTGCAGAAGAACCTATGATTATGTTGAAAATTTAAAGAACATACCAGGATTGGAAAATAAGATAATAGATAAAACAGGACTAATCATAGACCCTTATTTTTCAGGGACAAAAATTAAGTGGATAATACATAATGTAAAAGGTGTAAAAGAAAAAATCAAAAATGGAGAAGTTCTCGCAGGAACATTAGATAGCTGGTTAATTTGGAAAATGACAGGAGGAAAGTCTTTTTTAACTGATGTTTCTACAGCAGCAAGAACCATGCTTTTTAATATAAGAGATATGGATTGGGATAGAGAATTACTTGATATTATAGGAGTTCCTAGAAGTATTTTAGCAGATATAATGCCTACAAGCGGTGATTTTGGGACTACAGATAAAGAGGCATTTTGTGGTGTATCAATAAAAATTACTGCTTCAATGGTTGACCAGCCAGCAGCTCTATTTGGAAATGGATGCTTTGAGCCAGGTATGGTTAAAAATACTTATGGAACAGGATGTTTCTTATATATGAATATAGGTGAAGAGCTGAATATAGCGGGGAATGGTATATTAACAACTGTTGCCTGGAAAATAGGAGACAAAATTACATATGCTTATGATGGTGGAGTCTATATAGCAGGTGCTGCAATACAGTGGCTTAGAGATGGAATTGGAGTTATAAAAAATTACTCAGAAACTGATGATATGGCTAACTCAATACCAAGTACTGGTGGTGTATATTTTGTTCCAGCATTTGCAGGGATTGCAGCGCCTTATTGGGACCAATATGCAAGAGGTACAATGGTTGGTATAACAGGAAGTACTAAAAAAGAACATATAGTAAGAGCTACTCTTGAATCTGTTGCACTTCAGGTTAAAGATGTCGTTGACTCTATGAATTTAGCTTCGGGAAAAGATATAAAAATGCTAAGAGTGGATGGCGGAATTACAAAAAATAATTTTACAATGCAGTTTCAATCCGATATATTAGATATACCAATTGAAATTGCAGAAAATCCTGAGACAACAGTGCTTGGAGTAGGATATATGGCAGGTCTTTCCTGTGGTGTTTGGAATAGTATTGATGAAATTAGAAATGAGTTTACAATAAGCAAAAAATACACTCCAAATATGACCAAACAAAAAAGAGAAGAAATTTTGCTTGGATGGAATCAAGCAGTAAAAAGAGCTATGAATTGGGAAAACGATACCAGAAAGATGTGTGCTAATTAAAGTACAACATAGTATTTACATGTATAGGAGGAATTAAATATGCCCTTTGATAAAGTTATATTATATATAATGGCTGTAGGGGTGCTTTTAGGAGCATTAGATAGGATAATTGGAAATAAAATTGGGCTTGGTGAACAATTTGAAGAAGGCTTTAATTCAATGGGCCCACTAGCCTTAGGGATGGTTGGTATAGTATGTCTAGCTCCAGTTATCTCAAATGTATTAGGCCCTGTAATAATACCGATATTCAATTTATGTGGAGCAGACCCATCTATGTTTGCAACTATATTAGCAAATGATATGGGAGGGTATCCATTAGCGATGGAACTTGCACACAATAAAGAAGCAGGGATGCTTGCAGGATTAGTTGTATCGTCAATGCTTGGATGTACACTTGTATTTTCAATCCCAGTAGGACTAGGTCTTATAGAATATGAAGACAGACCATTTTTTGCAAAAGGGTTATTAATAGGATTAATAACAATACCTTTTGGAGGGATTGTAGGAGGAGTGATAGCAGGATTTAATTTATCAATGGTGATTATAAATATGGTGCCAGTAATAATATTAGCAGTACTATTAGCAATAGGTTTGAAAGTAAATTCAACACTTATGATAAAGGGGTCTTTAGTTTTTGGAAAAATTATATCTATATTGATAACGATAGGATTAGGTGCAGCAGCATTTCAAGAAATAACAGGTATAGTACTTATAAAAGGAATGACACCTATAAGAGAAGGTATTCAAGTAATTGGAAGTATTGCAATAGTATTGTTGGGTACTTTTCCTATACTACATTTAGTAGTTAAAGTTTTAAATAAGCCACTTACAGCAGTAGGTGGAAAATTAGGTATGGATGCAACAAGTGCAGCAGGATTAGTTTTCACTTTAGCTAATAGTATTCCAGTGTATAAAATGATGAAAGACATGAGCCCAAAAGGAAAAGTAGTAAATACTGCATGGTTAGTCTGTGCAACAGCAGCACTAGGTGATCATCTAGGATTTACAGCAGGAGTAGTTCCAGAGATGATTACACCTGTTGTAATTGGAAAGTTAGTTGGTGGAGTATTGGCGATTGCACTTGCTATGGTAATGACAAAAGATTTAACAGCAGAAGAAGAGCAAAGTAGTAAAATGAAAAAAGACATAGTGACATAGCAAAGGCACAGTATAGTTTAGGTATAAATGGAGCTAAATAAATAATTATTTGGCTCCTTAACTTTAATCAATGATATTTTATAAGGAATTAAAAATCAATAATACAAACTAATTATCAGCGATGACTAAAGGTATTCCTTTTTGAGAAAATTCTATAATTATATCGTGGTCTATACTAGCAGATGTAATAATAGTATCTATATGTTCTATAGGAGCAACTGAAGCAAATGAATTTATTCCAAACTTAGGTGGCTCAACAACTACTATTGACTTTCTAGACCTTTCAATCATTTTTTTTCGAACAAGTGATTCTTCTAAATGATAGTCAGAAATACCATTTTCAAGTGTAATACCTCCAGCACCTAAAATTGCCTTATCAACATTAAATTGTTCAATTGCTGCTAATGTAAGTGGTCCAGAAAAAGAACCTTCAGTTTCTCTAAGATATCCACCAAGTACATATACTTTTATATTAGTATTCATAAGTTCATTTGCAACCAAAATTGAGTTAGTTATTACAGTTAAGTTTTTTTTGTCTTTTAAATTTTTTGCAACTTCAAGGACAGTAGTTCCAGTATCCATGAAAATAGTGTCATTTGTGTTTATAAGTTCACTACATTTAAGAGCAATTTGTTTTTTATCATTTGAATTTATCTTTTTTCTTTTAACATAGTTAAGTTCTACGCTACTTGCTATAACTGGTATAGCACCACCATAAACTCTTTTTAAAAGTCCAATACTTTCCATATGTGCTAAGTCTCTTCGAGCTGTTTCTATTGATATATCAAACATTTGGACTATGTCATTTATTTTAATTATATTATCTGATTCGAGAATACTTAAAATTTTCTCATATCTTTCCTGTGGTAACATGGAAAATCCTCCTTGGATTAATATTATTTTAGTTTTAAGCATAACTTATGATGAATTAAGGATTTATGTCTATATGTTAATGTGTGTAGATTTATTAAATAATATTATAAGCGTTATGCAAGATAATTTTACCATATTTCAAACTTACATTTAAGTAAAAAAGTGAAAATAGATATTTAATGACTTAAAATACCTTAAATTTCATAAATTAATTGACTAAAATATAATTTTATTATATAATTTAATTGCATAGAAATACGGAGAAGTACTCAAGTGGCTCAAGAGGATCCCCTGCTAAGGGATTAGGCTGGGTAACCGGTGCGAGGGTTCGAATCCCTCCTTCTCCGCCAATTATCAAAGGCTATTCTTGTTGAAGATAGTCTTTTTGTAATGTCTATTAATAAAAACAACCTAGCAGACATGATTAAAGAAAGGAGGGAATATATGACAACTTTAATTTTCTTTATAGTGGGAATAGCATCTTTAGTGGTTGCTTTCGTTATTGATGGGGGACACATTGGAGCATTATTTGTATTCTCATCGGCACTTGTTGTTTTTGGTGGAACTATAGGGGCTGTTGGTGCTTCAACACCATTTCCTGTGTTCAAAAAATCCATAAAGATAATGTTGTTAGCCTTTAAAAATAAAAAGCCTAATAATATAGAAAACATAGTTTATTTTAAAGAAATTGCAATCAAAGCTAGAAAAGAAGGTCTTCTTAGTATTGATAAAGAAATAAGCGAAAATGATGAATTGGACCCATTTATTAGAAAAGGTCTTGAGCTTATGGTAGACGGCGTTGATGCAGCTACAATAAGAAACATATTAGAATCTCAGATACAGATAACATCAAAAAGACATAAAGAAGGAATAGCAATATTCGATTCAGCAGGAGGGTATGCACCTACACTGGGAATCATAGGTACAGTTATGGGATTAGTACATATTTTAGGAAACCTTTCGAGTAATCCAGATGCACTTGGACCTCAGATATCTGTAGCGTTTTTAGCTACTTTATATGGTGTTGGTTCCGCCAATTTAATTTGGTTACCAATAGCATCAAAGCTTAAAGCTATAAATCAACAAGAAACTAATGAAAGACTTTTAGTGATAGAAGCGATACTATCTATACTTGAGGGCGATAATTCTAATTTAATGACAGAAAAATTAAAGATATTTTTAAATTCAAAAGAATTAATTGAACTTGGAGAAGCTGATGGTAGAGTTGAATAATATAAAAGGATGGAATATTTATGTTACATGATGAAGACGAAAAAGAAGAAAATAATGAGCGATGGCTTTTAACTTATTCCGACCTCATAACATTACTTATGATTTTCTTTGTCATAATGTATTCTATGAGTAATGTCGATGCAGAGAAATATAAACAATTATCTCAATCTTTAAGTTCTGCATTTGGTGGTTCTTCTGGAGTTATTGAAGGTGGACAAAGTAAAATAGAACCAGTAGTTGACCCAAACAATAATAATCTAGATAGTTTACAAAATCCTGAGTTTAAAGAAGTTGCTGAAAATATTCAAAATTATTTAAATGAAAGTGGATTGGCAAATTCGGTATCATTAAAAGCTCAAGATAGAGGACTAGTAATAAGCCTTAAAGATACTATCTTATTTGATACTGGAAAAGCTGTTATAATAAATGATTCTAGAGATAAGATTATTCAAATAGGTAAGATGTTAAATGAAATGAATAGTTATATAAGAGTAGAAGGTCACACAGATAACCTATCTATAAAAAATTCTGAATTTAAATCTAATTGGGATTTATCAGTCATGAGAGCAACCAATGTTGTCCAACTTCTTATTGATAGTGCAGGTATTGCACCAGATAAGTTGTCTGCTGTAGGATATGGTGAATTCAGACCAATAGCTGATAATTCATCTCCAGATGGCAAATCAAAAAACAGAAGAGTTGATATAGTCTTGGTTGATAGTAAGTTCGATGATGTAGAAAATGTTGGAGAAAATAAATAGTTAAATATGCTATCTCAATACAGAATTATTTCTAATACAGGGATAGCTTTTTTATGCGAAAATTAAAAATAGATGGTTAGTAAGTTACCTTTTTGTGAGAATATATGGTATCTTAAATATATAATATTTAAATTATGAAAGGACTCAATTTTAAAATTGATATCAAAGGTGAGTAAATAAATGGGTAATAAGAATAAAAACACAAAATATAAAGATAAAACAAGGGCAAGGTATAATAAAAAGGTTGAAACTTTAAATAAAGAGAAGTTAAAAGAATCTAATAAACAACATAAAAAAGAAGATAAGATTACTGCTATTATTAATAAATCTAGTATTGTATTATGTATTCTTTTAGTAATATTTTCTTTACTTTATCTGTTTAAGTTAGTTCAGCTTAATATAATAATGACACTTTTAGTAATTACAGTGGCTATTCAACAAGGTCTGGTATCATTTGGTGCATTTAGAGAGAAGAATTATGCTAAAGGTATATTTTCAATATTTGTAATCATTTGTTTTCTAGTTGCTTTTAAATATACTGTTAGTCCTATTTAAATATATCAGTAAATATTTTATAATTAATATAAGTAATTAAGTTACGGTTTTAATGCTATAATAAATCTTATACATTTGAAGGAGTCGATTTTATGAATAGGAATGGATTTGTAAAATTAATTATCACATCAATGATTGTTTTATTACTTACAGGGTGTGATTTGAAAAAGGAAGAGAGCTATAAACTAGATCCAGAAAATCCGACATCAATAGAAATTTGGCATTATTATAATGGACAGCAAAAAATGGCGTTTGATAAGCTAGTTAAGGAATTTAATGACACTGTAGGTGCTGAAAAAGGAATTATTGTTGAAGCGTTTAGTCAGGGAAATGTAGTTGATTTATCTGAAAAGGTGTTAGATTCTGCTAATAAAAAGGTTGGTTCTGAAGAGGTTCCAAATATTTTTGCAGCATACTCAGATACTGCATATGAAATGGATAAATTAGAACTATTAGTAGATATTGGCAAGTACATAAGTAAAGATGAATTAAATGAGTATATAGAAGAATATGTAGATGAGGGTAGACTAAATTCTGATAACAAATTTAAGCTTTTTCCGATTGCAAAGTCTACTGAGATTTTGATGTTAAATAAGACAGATTGGGATAAGTTTGCCAAAGCAACAAATTCAAATATAAATGATATACAAACAATTGAAGGATTAGTAGAGACATCAAAGAAATACTATGAATGGACAGATAGTTTAACAAAAGAGCCTAATGATGGTAAAGCATTTTTTGGAAGAGATGCTCTAGCAAATTATATTATTATAGGAAGTAAGCAGTTAGGAGTAGAAATTTTTTCGGTGAAAGATGGAAAAGTTACACTAAATCTTGATGAAAAGGTTATGAAAAAATTATGGGATAATTTTTATGTCCCATATATAAATGGATATTTTGCATCTTATGGTAAATTCCGTTCTGATGATGCAAAAACAGGAGATATACTAGCTCTTGTTGGGTCTAGCTCAGGAGCATCATATTTTCCAGATGAAGTAATGTTAAATGATAATGAGAGTTATAAAATTGAGACGTCTGTATTTCAAGCTCCACGTTTTAAAGATAAAGAAAAATATGCTGTACAACAAGGGGCAGGAATGGCTGTAACAAAATCTACTAAAGAAGAAGAATATGCATCAGTAGAATTTTTAAAATGGTTTACAGATAAAGAGTCTAATATAAAATTCTCTATTGCTTCTGGATACTTACCAGTAAAGAAAAAAACCAATGATTTGAATGTTATAAAGGATGTCATGAATAAAGATGATTTAAAGGTATCAAGTAAAGTTGAAAGTTCAATTGTTTCATCTATTGAACAAATTAATAGTTGTAAGTTGTACACTAATAAAGCATTTGATGGTGGGACAAAAGCCAGACAAATCCTTGAGTATTCAATGATTGATAAGGCCAAAGGAGATTTAAAGAAAATAAATGAATTAATAAAAAATGGAACCTCTAAAGAGAATGCAGTAGCACAATTTAATAATGATGAAAATTTTTCAGAATGGTTTTTGAATTTTAAGACTGAGCTTGAAAATGCTGTAAAAGAGTAGGTGAATTGGCAACGTGTACCAAAATGCACAAAGGTATGGGTGGAATAAATATGGAAAATAATCTAAAAAAGAATAACTCAATAATGAAAAAGATGATATTTCCTCTAATTATTGTTATGCTAATTCAAACAAGTTTATTTTGTGCCACAATTTTATGGGGAGGAACTATTAAAAAACTAAATGACAATTCATTTGACATTTTAAATGAAAGAGTAATTAATCGTAAAAATTATATACAAAATGAGATGTTACAAAGATGGTCAAAGACAAGCGAGACAGAACTAGCTATTAACTCATCTGTAAAAAAGGTTTTAGATGAAAATAATGCCTCAATTAAAGATGTGGGTATCAACGAAGAAATTAATAAAGAAATTATAAAAAATATATCAAAAGATTTAATATATCTTTTGAGAAAAAATTCTGTTACAGGTTCTTTCATAATTTTAAATAACAAAGATATTGAAGATGATTCAATAAATAGTAAAGATGAAATAAGTAGGACAGGATTGTATATAAGAGATTTAGACCCTAAATTTAATCCTAATGATAATTCTGATTTACTAATTGAAAGAGGCTCTTCAGAGATAGCAAGAAATTTTGGAATATCTATGGATAGTTATTGGGCTCCAAAGTTTTTCTTTAAAAGTGAAAATGAACGAAAAGGAGATAATTTCTTTTATAAACCATTTAGAGCTGCAATTGATAATCCAAATACATCAAGTTCTAATTTAGGATATTGGGGAAGTCAGTTTTTATTAACAAATGCAGGAGATAGAGTTATAACATATTCAGTTCCTCTTATTTATGAAGATGGAACTGTATATGGAGTACTTGGAATAGATTTAGGTATAAATTATTTAAGAGAGTTACTTCCATATGGGGAGATAAATGAGAATAAAAAAGGTAATTATATTTTAGGTGTAGATAGAAATGATGATTTGGCATTTGAAAATGTTGTTTCAAATGGGTATACATTTAAAGAAAAATTTTGGGATGGTTTACATTCCAACCTTGAGCAAAAAGAATCTTATAAAAATGTATATAAAGTCAAAAATGAAGATGATGGTAAAATTAAAGAAAGTACTTATGCTAGTGTACAATATTTAGATTTATACAATTCCAATACTCCATTTGAAAATGAGCGTTGGGCTCTTTTGGGAATTATTGAAGAAAAAAGTTTATTGTGTTTTTCAAAAAGAGTGGAAACCTTGGTAATAGTGTCTGTTGCAGTTTCCTTAGTGATAGGGCTTATAGGTATTTATATTGCTTCAAGATTGTTTACAAAACCAATTGTTCTTTTGGTTAATAAAGTTAGAAATAGTAATCCATCAAAACCAGTAAATCTTGATAAAATAAATATATCTGAAATAGATGAATTATCTTCAGCTATAGAGCTACTTAGTGCAAATGTTGCAGATTCCTCATCAAAATTATCACAAATTATTGAAATGGCAGATATGCCAATTGGAGCTTTTGAATTATATAAAAATGGAGATAATGTTTTTTGCACAAAAGGATTTTTTAGTATATTTGCTACAGAAGATGAATTTCAAGAATATGGATATATATCGAAAAGTAAATTTTTAAAAAAAATGAAGGAAATGGATACATATTTACAGAAAAATTATAAGACAGAAAATATATATATATATAAATTTGAGTCTAAAGATAAAACGTCTAAGTGGATAAGATTAAATCTTGTTGAAGATGACTTAAAGATATTAGGTGTTGTTGTTGATGTTACAAAAGAGTTTATTGAGAAAATGAAAATTGAGTATGAAAGAGATTTTGATATTTTAACAAATCTTCTAAACAGGAGAGCTTTTTATTCACAAGTACGAGAAAAATTTGAAAACAAAGAAGAGCTTAAAATAGCTGCATTTATAATGTGGGATTTAGATAATTTAAAATATATTAATGACACCTATGGCCATGATGCTGGTGATGAATATATTAGATGTGCAGCAGATATACTTAAAAAGTTTATATCATGGAATGGTATAGTTTCTAGACTTTCAGGAGATGAGTTTTATGTATTCATATATGGGTATGAAAGTAAAGATAGCATAAGAACTATTATTAACTCTGTTAAGACACAGATGAATAATACCTTATTAAAGCTTCATGATGGAACAGAATTTAAAATAAGAGCATCAGCAGGAATTTCTTGGTATCCTAGCGATTCAACTAACTATGATGAACTAATGAAATATGCAGATTTTGCTATGTATCAAATTAAAAATACAATTAAAGGCGAAGTAAGTGAATTTGATATTAATATATATAATAAAGATTCATTCTTGTTGCATAATAGAGAAGAGTTAAATAAATTAATTGATGGTCAATTGGTTGAATATGCATTTCAGCCTATTGTGGATTGTAAAGGTGAAGTATTTGCATATGAAGCACTTATGAGACCAAAAATGGAAACTTTTAGTTCTCCAATGGATGTTATTAGATTAGCTCGTTCACAGTCTAAATTATATCAAATTGAACGTATCACATGGTTCAAAGCACTTAAATCTTTTAAGAGATATAGGGAAAAATTTGGAGTGTGTAAATTATTCTTAAACTCTATACCAAATAATAATTTATCGAAAGTTGATTTTGAAGAAATAGAAGATTTATATGGTAATTATCTAAATAGGGTAGTGTTAGAAATAACAGAGAATGATAAGATTAGTGAAGATTTTATTGATAAAAAGAAAGTATATATAAATAATTGGAATATAGAAATTGCTCTAGATGATTTTGGAACAGGTTACAATGGTGATGCTGTATTATTGTATATAATGCCAAATTATGTGAAGATTGATATGTCTATTGTAAGAGGTATTGACAAAGATGAAGACAGGAAAAAAATACTAAAAAATCTTATTTCATATTCTAAAGAAAGAAATATTAAAGTTATAGCAGAAGGTGTAGAAACCAAAAGTGAAATGGAGGCATTAGTAGCTATTGGAATAGATTATATTCAAGGATATTACGTTGGTAAACCAGAATTTGTTCCTCAAGATATAAGTGATAAAATTAAACAGGAACTCAAGTTATGTTATGAAAATAGAGATGATATAGTTTAATAGAAGAAAAATTAAATGTATTTTAAGGATACTTTTAGTTTATAATTAAAAAAGAAAATAAGATGATTATAAATTAAGGTGGTGGATGTAATAATCACAACAAATATAGATATAAGACAGTTAAATGAAAATCAACTAGAAGCAGTTGAACATATAGATGGGCCTTGCATGATACTTGCAGGGCCTGGTTCAGGTAAGACTAGGGTAATTACATATAGAATAGCTAATATGGTAGTAAACAAAAATATAGCACCAGCAAGAATATTGGCAATAAGTTTTACCAAAGCATCCTCAGTAGAAATGAAAAATAGAGCATTAAGTTTAAGTGATGATATAAGATTCAATAAAGTAACATATGGTACTTTTCATTCTGTGTTTTTTAAGATTTTGAGGTATTTTGAAAGATACAATTTAGATAGTATATTTGATGAAAAGTCAAAGAGGATAACAATAAAGGCAATATTAAAAAGTCTAAATATAGAAAATGCAGATGATGATGAAAATATAGGACAAGTTATAAATGAAATATCTTATGTAAAAAATGAACTTATGGATAAGAATGAATTTAGTTCAGAAGTGTTGACAAAAGATGAGTTTTTAAAAGTATATAATTTATATGAAGAGCAAAAATCAAAAGTTAATAAGATTGATTTTGATGATATGCTTATAAAGACTTATTATTTGCTTTTGAATAATAAATCAGCCTTAGAAATGGTTAGAAATGTATATAAATACATATTGATAGATGAATTTCAAGATATAAATAAAGTGCAATTTGAGGTTTTAAAGTTAATTTGTAATCCATTAAACAATATATTTGCGGTTGGAGATGAGGACCAAAGTATATATGGTTTTAGAGGAGCTAGACCAGATTTTTTGCTTGAATTTGAAAAATATTTTAATAATACTAAAAAAATAGTGCTGGATGTAAATTATAGGTCTAAAAATGAAATAGTAAATACTGCAAACAGGCTTATAGAAAAAAATAGAAATAGATATGAAAAAGTTATTAAATGTAGTCAAGGCAAGGGAGGCATTGTGAGTTATATTTCTCCATATGATTCAGAGGAAGAAGCTTTACATATTGCCAAGGAAATAATTGACGAAATAAAAAAGGATTATGTAGAGTATTCAGATTTTGCAGTAATTTATAGAACTAATATACAATCAAGAGCCTTAGTAGATGTATTTATGGATATGAGAATTCCATTTGTAGTAAAAGACTCAGTAATTACAATATATGACCACTGGGCAAGTCAGGATATACTAGCATATTTAAGAATAGGTATTAATCCAAAATCAAATAAAGATTGGTTAAGAATTATAAATAAGCCATTTAGATATATATCTAAAGATAGTGTAAATATGGTTAAAGATGAAAAAGATTTTGTAACAGCACTAATAAACAAATGTAACCTTCATCCCAAACAAGTCAAAACAATAACAGATTTGGAGATAGACTTGAGTTATTTGAATACTTTAAATCCTAAAAACGCAATATCTTATATTAGAACTAGTCTTGATTATGATAGATATGTTCTGGATTACTGTAGCAATAGAAAGATAAAGACTAATGGGCTTGTAGAGATATTAAATGAGCTTGAGAGTTCTGCTACAAATTTTAATACAGTGACAGAGTTTTTAGACCATATTGAGAGAGTAAAGACAGAGCTAATGGAAAATAATAAGAATAAACAGACTGATGGTGTTATATTTACAACTATGCATAGTGCAAAAGGATTAGAATTTAGGAATGTCTATATTATAGGTGCAAATGAAGGAACAATACCTCATGAAAAATCATATGATATTTGTAAGGAAGAAAAAAAAGAGGAACAATTAGAAGAAGAAAGAAGACTTATGTATGTAGCTATTACAAGAGCTGAAGAAAAATTATGTATAAGTTCTACTTTAAATAAATATGGTAAAAAAGTTGATAAATCACTGTTTATTGATGATATAAAATCTCCAACTAAAAAAGAAATTGATAGTATTGGTGTTGGTGATAAAGTATACCATAAAAAATTTCACGAAGGCGAAATAATAAAAAAAGATGGAATCATGTTTACGATAAAGTTTAAAGATAGAGAGCGAACTTTAGATTTGAAAACATGTTTATTGAAGAATATAATCCATATTATTTAACTTAGTATATAAAATTTAGTAAGGATAAGATATATCATTTATAAGTATTTAAGCAATGGAAATGAAATAGAAAAATATCATTTATAAGTATTTAAGCAATGGAAATAAACAGAAAGATATTATTTATAAGCATTTAAGTAGTTGAAAAAATAAGAAGTATATTATCTGTAATTTCCTAAAAAACAGAAATAAATAAGAAATACATTATTTATAAATATATGGATAATACAATAAGCATGTAATACAATATCTGAATTTTAGAAAATAAAATTATTAAAAAAATAAAAAACTTATTGACAAAAATATTAGAAGGAAGTACAATTGTATTAACAATTTAAGGAAACAAATCCAGTGATAGAGAAAGTAGCATACATGGATTTACAGCGAGTTAGGGGTTGGTGTAAGCCTAGCAATGAAGTCTATGTGAAGAGAGCTCTGGAGGAAATTATCAGAAGTTTTAGTTAGTATGATAATTGGTTTGCCCGCCTTAAGGGATTGAGAGGATAAGTACTTACTTATCAAAAAGAGTGGTAACGCGGATATAATTCGTCTCTTAGCTGTAAAGCTAAGGGACTTTTTTGATTTTAAAATTAAAATATCCTTTTAGCTATAAAAGCTAAAATTCACAAATTTTGAAGGTTGTATAAGTATTTATCAATAAGAGTGGTAACGCGGTAAAGTCGTCTCTTAGTCATTAAAGACTGAGGGACTTTTTTTGTAACTCGAAACATTAAAGTATTAAAAATTTGAGGGAAAATTATAATTAAAAGAGAGGGGTAGTTAAAATGAAAGTATTTAAAAAATTATTAAGTTTAGGATTAGTATTAGGATTAACATTATCACTAGTAGGATGTAGTGGTGGAGAAGAAAAAACAAAATTAGAGCAAATAAAAGAAAGTGGAAAATTGGTTGTAGGTACTAGTGCAGAATTCCCACCATTTGAATTTCATAAAGTAGTGGATGGTAAAGATTCAATAAAAGGATTCGATGTAATGTTGGCTGAAGAATTTGCAAAGGAACTTGGTGTAAAGGTTGAAATTAAAGATATGTCATTTGATGGATTAATAGGTGCTTTAAATGCAGACCAAGTTGATATCGTTCTTGCAGGTATGTCTCCAACACCAGAAAGAGAAAAGAGTGTTGATTTCTCAGAATTATATTATTTAAGTAGAAATGCAGTTATAGTGAAAGATGCAGATATAGACAAGGTAAAAACTGAAGACGATTTGAAAAAGCTTAGAGTAGGAGTACAGGCAGGAAGTATTCAGGAAGAATATGTAGTTAATACTCTAAAAATGACAACTACAAAATCTTTAAAAGCAATACCTGACTTAATTACAGAATTAAAAAATGGGAATATAGATGCAGTTGTTACTAATGAAGCAGTTTCTTTAATAAATGTTAAGAAATATGATGGAATAAAAATGGCAAACACTGAAGTTGGTAAAGATGTAACAGAAGGTATGGCAGCAGCAATCAAAAAAGCTGATAATAACAAAGACTTTATAGAATTATTAAATAAAAAGATAAAAGAATTACAAGATGGTAAAAAAATAGAAGAATTTTTAAATGAAGCATCTACTGAAGCTGCTTCAAATTAGTAAGAAAGTTATGTGGGAGATGAAATTATGAGTTTAGATTTTAGTTTTTTAAGTAAATTTGGGACTTCTTTTTTGGAAGGAACAGGTGTGACAGTAGGAATTTCTCTTGTGGCATTATGCTTTGGATTTATAATAGGTATAATTATCTGTATGGCAAAAATATCAAAGAATAAAGCATTAAGAGCAATATCATCAATATATATTGAAATTTTAAGAGGGACACCATTATTAGTACAGATATATATAGTATGGTTTGGCTTACCTCAGTTAGGAATAAGATTCCCTATGTTATTTGGTATACCAAGTGAATTTATAGCTAGTGCATTTGCATTGTCAGTAAACTCTGGTGCATATGTGGCAGAGATACTGAGATCAGGTATACAATCAGTTGATAATGGGCAAATGGAAGCAAGTAGATCATTAGGATTAAACTACTGGTCAACTATGAGATATATAATAATACCTCAAGCTATAAAAAATATACTACCTTCATTAGCAAATGAGTTTATTACACTTGTAAAAGAATCTTCAATAATATCTGTAATAGGAGTTGTTGAAATAATGCGTACTGCTGACATAGTAAAAAATGCAGCATTCAGAGCATTAGAGCCATTAATAGTAGCAGCGGCAATTTACTTTGTTATAACATTTACTCTATCAAGATTAGTTGGATTATTAGAAAAGAAACTATCTGTGTCTAACTAGATGAGAGAATATTTGGCATTTAGATAAAACATAGAATAGTATAAAAGGAAAGTGATAATATGATTACAATAAAAAATTTAAGTAAATCTTTTGGAGATTTAAATGTATTAAAAAATATAGACTTAGAAATCGCTAAAGGCGAAATAATGGTTATAGTAGGTCCAAGTGGTTCTGGTAAAAGTACACTTCTTAGATGTATGAATTTATTAGAAATACCTACAGGTGGAGAGATAATATTTGAAGGAAAAAATTTAGTTGATAAAAAAACTAATATTGATGAAGTTAGACAAAATATAGGTATGGTGTTCCAGAACTTTAATTTATTCCCACATAAGACTATTTTAGATAATATAACATTGGCACCAATTAAATTAAAAAAAATGACTAAGGAAGAAGCAGAAAAGAAAGCAGAAGTTTTATTAAGTAGAGTTGGTCTTTTAGATAAAAAAGATTCGTATCCATCACAATTATCTGGAGGGCAAAAGCAAAGGATAGCAATAGCACGAGCTCTTGCTATGGAACCAGATATGATGTTATTTGATGAGCCAACATCTGCTCTTGACCCAGAAATGGTAAATGAAGTTTTGGATGTTATAAAAGAGCTTGCTAAAGAAGGAATGACAATGGCAATTGTAACTCATGAAATGGGATTTGCAAAAGAAGTTGCAGACAGAGTTATTTTTATAGATGGAGGAAGTGTTCTTGAGGATAATACTCCAGAAGAAGTCTTTGGAAATCCAAAACATGAGAGAACAAAATCATTCTTAGCAAAAGTGTTATAATATATAAAAAAAGGATGTATTGATATTAGAAATTCAATACATCCTTTTTTAGTGATAATTAATATAATTTTTAAAATTTAAATTATACTGATATTAACTTTATTTTAACTTGATATTATATTTTTGTAGAAAAAAAAAGAGCTCGGGGTAAGCTCTTTTTTTCCATCGAATTAGTTTCCGATATTAATTCGATTTTTAATAAATATAAAATATATCCTTATGAAAGGGTATTGGGAATAGATATATTAACTAACTAGGGTTACCAGGGGGATAACCTTAATTTATTATAACAAAATGCGACACAAAAATCAATATTTTTTTTGATATAAATTATAAAAGTTATTTTTATAACAAGTAAGCTTATAAAAATAGACTTTATAGCAAAAATAAGCATATGTATAATATAATATATTATTTTATCATATATTGTATGTTATCACGTATTTTTGTAGGGTATAGTATAAACATATTATATTTTAACATAAAATTTTGTAGTTGAGTGAAAAAACTAGATTTTTATGAAAGAAGATTCTATAAACTTAAGATTATCTTTTTAATAAAGATTAACAAAAAAAATACTGTAATTAATGGTATAATAATTAGAGTTGAAGATTTTAAATAAAGGCAGGTGTAATTAAGTTGGAAATATACTTAGATAATAGTGCGACTACAAAACCTTATCCAGAAGTTATAGATAAAATGGTATATGCACTTAGTACGGATTATGGAAATCCTTCTTCTGTTCATAGAAAAGGTGTGGAAGTTGAAAAAGGTATAAAAGAAGTAAGACAGATTGTAGCTAAATCTCTAGGAGCGAAAGATAAAGAGATTTATTTTACATCAGGTGGTACAGAGTGTAATAATACCATAATAAGAGGTATTGCCAATATAAATAAGAAGAGAAGAAATCATATAATATCTACAAATATAGAACATCCTTCTGTTTTAAATACATTAAAAGATTTAGAAGAAGATGGATTCGAAGTAACTTACTTAGAGGTCGGAAAAGATGGAAAGATAAATATAGAAGATTTGAAAAATACTATAAAATCAACTACATGTTTAGTAAGTATGATGCATGTTAACAATGAAATAGGAACTATACAGCCAATAGATGAAGTTGGAAAATATCTGAAGTCTTTAAAAGAGAAGATATATTTTCATGTAGATGCCATTCAATCATATGGTAAAATAAACTTTAGGCCATCTAAATGCAATATAGATTTTATGAGTGTAAGTGCACATAAATTTCATGGTCCAAAGGGAATTGGATTTATGTATATTAAGGAAAACAATCGTTTAAAGCCTATGCTAACAGGAGGAGGACAAGAAATTGGAATTAGGTCTGGAACAGAAAATGTACCTGGAATATATGGGCTTGGAGAAGCTGTAAATATATTAAGTAAAGATTTAGATGCTGTTATTTTGAAGATAAATAACTTAAAAAACATATTTAGAAATAAAATAATTGAGAATATAGAAGATATAAAAATTAATTCTCCAGAAGATGGCGTATGTCATATATTAAATGTATCATTTATAGGTACAAAAGGAGAAGTTTTACTTCATTACCTAGAGCAAAAAGGAATTTATGTGTCCACTGGTTCTGCATGCTCTTCTAAGAAAAAAGGTAGTCATGTTTTAAATGCTATAGGTCTTACAAATGAAGAAATCAATGGAACAATAAGGTTTAGCCTATCTGATATGAACACAGAAGATGAAATATTTGAAGCTGTGAAAGTATTAAAAGAATCAATTTGTGATTTAAGGTCAATAATGAGAAAGAAATAAAGAATACTGTATAAATAATAAGAAGAAAGTAGTTTAAGAGGTGAAATGGTGTATAATATATTAATAGTAAAGTATGGAGAAATTGGAGTAAAAGGAAAAAATAGATATATATTTGAGAATAGACTTATAAGAAATATAAGAAATATGTTAAAGCCAATTGGCAAATTTAATGTATATAAAGAGTATGGAAGAATATATGTTGATTTAGAAGATTATGATTATGAAGAAGTAATTGAAGAAGTTAGAAAAGTATTTGGTATAGTAGGTGTATGTCCTGGAGTAAGAGCTAAAAAAGATTATGATACATTAAAAGAAATAGCTTTAAAGATGTTAGAAGAAAAAATAGATGCTGGATATAAAACTTTTAAGGTAGAGTCAAGAAGAGGAGATAAGTCTTTTAGATTAACTTCTCAAGAAATGAGTATGGATATAGGTGGATACTTATTATCAAAGGTAGGAGATAGAATTGATGTTGATGTAAGAAATCCAGAAGTTAAAATAAAATGTGAATACAGAGAATTTCATACTATGGTTTATAGTGATACTATACCTGGATATGGTGGTTTGCCACTTGGAACTAATGGTAGAGCGATGTCTCTTTTATCAGGTGGTATAGATAGTCCAGTAGCAACATGGATGGTTGCGAAAAGAGGTATGGAAGTAGAAGCAGTACATTTTCATAGCTATCCATTCACAAGTGAAAGGTCACAAGAAAAAGTTAAAGATTTAGCTAAGATATTAGCTAAATATTGTGGTAGAGTAAGACTTCATAAAGTAAATATACTAGAGATACAAAAAGCAATTGGTGAGAATTGTAATGAAGAAGAAGCTACTATTCTTTCAAGAAGATTTATGATGAGAATAGCACAAAGACTTTCTGAAAAAAGACATTGTGATGCTTTGATTACAGGTGAAAGTATTGGCCAAGTTGCATCTCAAACTATACAAGGGCTTACTTGCACTAATGCTGTTGTAAATTTACCAGTATTTAGACCACTTATAGCTATGGATAAATCAGACATAGTTGATATAGCTAAGAAAATAGGGACTTTTGAAACATCTATAATACCTGAAGAAGATTGCTGTAGCGTGTTTTCTCCTAGAAAACCTGTCACTAAGCCTAGACTAGAGAAAATAGAAAAATCTGAGCTGTCACTTGATATAGAAAAATTAGTACAGGATGCAATTGACGGAATAGAGGTTGAAGACATAGAATTTTAATATGGAAGTGATTTAGTTATTTGGGGTAGGTGTTACATGTGATTCAAGTATTATATGTTGGTATTGGTGGATTTTTGGGAGCTATATTAAGATATTTAATATCTCTAAAGTTTGTAGGAACTAAGTTTCCATTTGGGACTTTAGTGGTCAATATTATGGGTGGAATTTTAATTGGTTTTGTGATGGAAATGAGTATAAGAACAAATTCTATTTCTAATAATTTGAAATTGTTTTTGACAACTGGTTTAATGGGAGGACTAACTACATTTTCTACTTTTAGCTTTGAAACTGTAAAGTTTTTTGATAGCGGGAATTATATATTATTTGGACTAAACATATTTTTTAACTTGACATTAAGTATTTTGGGAGTTTTTGTTGGAAGAGCTTTATGTAGACACTTTGTTGCTATATAGCATGTTAAAGTAAATACTATAATTTTATTTAATGGGAATGATTATTATGAATAAAAAGGGTTTTACACTAATTGAATTATTGGTAGTTATATCTATAATAGGAATTTTGGTTATAGTTGCACTACCAGCACTTTTTAAAAATATAGAAAAAAGTAAAGCAGTAACATGTCTTTCTAATAGGGAAAATATAAAGACTCAAATTGTTATTGCTGTAGCTGAGGAACCTAGTAAAGATAAAAAAGAGGTTATAAAAGATGTATTAAAGAATACAGATGGTAAGTATTTTGAAACAGAGCCAAAGTGTAAGTCAGGTGGAACATATTCAGCAGAGTTTGATGATGGTTATGATGGAATAACTGGAGAAGAAAGTATTGCAAGAGTTTATGTTACTTGTACAGAACATCCAGATGGTGTTGAGATGGCTAGGGATGTACATCAAAGTATGAAAGATTTAATTGCATCTTTTGCAGTAGACCCTTCTGTAATACCAGGGTCTTCAAAAGGGAATGATGCTTTTAGAAATTATTTACTAGATAATAAATATAAAAAAGGCTGGCCTACAATTCCAGATGAATTTAAGAAGAAATATAATTTAAGTAAGGCAACATTATATATACAACCATATGCATATAATCCTACTAAATCTGATGCTACTGTAGTTGTATTTGCAAATGATAAGACTGGAGGTAATTGGTACACATCTTTAGTTTATGATTATGATGAAGGTAGATGGTATAAAGGTAACAATGGTATTTCTGTTGCAGGTAGGTCATGGGATGTTGATACAGATACAGTTACGTCTGTAAAAACAGAGATTCATACCAAAACTGGTTGGGGTCCTTTAAATTAATATAGTATATTTTATCAACTTTACTGGTATTAATCGTTCTGTAGAAAAATGATATTTTCTATAGTTGAGTGATACCAGTTTTTTATTGAAGATTATTTGTAGAGTAGATATATTGATATTTTGATATTATAAAAGCTTCACATGTAAGCTAAAAATAATTATAATAAGAATATAAAGAAACTTAATTATAAAATTAAGTTTCTAAAGATTTGGTATTTAAGATAACAAATACATAAAAGGGGGAATAGATATAATGAATAATTTACAAGACAATCAAACAATAAATTTGATACAAGGGCGTAGAAGTATACGAAAATTTACAACAGAGCAAATTACAGATGAACAATTAGATACATTATTACATTGTGCATTTGCAGCACCTTCAGGGTGTAATAAACAGCCATGGCACATAACTGTTGTACAAGACCAAAAACTTTTAAAAGAGATTAGTGATGATACTCTTTCTAGAATTCATGAAGTTAGTAACGTTGAAATAAATAAAAATTTTAAATTATTTTATGGTGCACCAACTGTTTTATTTATTTCTTATGACGAAGAGAGTTCATGGGCTCCATATGACGCGGGAATACTTACAGGAAACATAACAACAGCTGCACAAGCTTTAGGACTTGGGAGTTGCATAATAGGAATGGTTAGGGGACTATTTACACCTGTTGAGCAAGGTGACATTGTGGGTCTTGTAAGTGTTCTAGATAAAGATGATGTAAAAGAATCAGAATCGATAACGATGAAGTTTGATACAAATAAAAAATACAGAGAATTATTAAATATACCAGAAGGATATTGTGTACCATTTGGTATTGCTGTTGGTGTTCCAGATGGGAAATTACCACAAGCTAGAAATGTAGTTTATAAAGTCTCTAGAGTTTAGAATATTTGATTATTTGTATTGTGAGATACAGTTATAAAATTTATCAAAGATAGGCAAAATACTCCATCCTCAACGTAAGTAGGGTGGAGATGTAAGCATGAAATATACTTATCACTTAGAAAATGGGTTTGTCAAGAGTGCAATACACAACATGACAGAGATATAAATGCCAGTGTAAATATATTAAAAGAAGGATTAAGATTAGTGGGGATGGAACAGCCCTTAGAGCCTATGAATGCTTAGTATAAAAGTACTATCAAATAAGAATTTCCACCTTCAAACGTTACCTAAGGTAGTTAAGGTGGAGTAATTCAAGTAATTGAAAATAGAAGGGTGAAGGTTTAAAATAAAAAATTATTTGTTTTAGTCTTGTTTTTTGTTATTTTATATTTGTAGAATAATAAAATGAGTTTAATTAATTTAAGCATTATGTATAAAAAATATAAAGTCGAAAAAGATAAAAAAATAATAATAATATTTTGGGAAAAAGTAGTATAAGATTGAAATAAATAAAAAAGCATGATACAATAAATGTAAAATAAAGGAAAAAGTGACCCTTAGTTATAAAAAAGTCACTATTTATATAATTAATAGTTTTTTTTACATTTATATACATTTTTTAAAAAAATTTATATGTCTATACTATTAAAATTATAATTATTTCTTTATCTTGAAAACAAATGTTCTATACTT